>JAZRQA010000067.1:0-23753 GCA_045649505.1 Acutalibacteraceae bacterium | reverse complement strand
TTTATATTATATTTCGGGTGCAATATACCCGCGTAATTTTAGTGCCTCACCGATTTGTTCAAGCGTTTTTTCACAATCAGCTCTAACTGTATGATAATGATATCCGCCTGTAATATTCATTAGCTCGGTTGATTTTCCGCTTCGAACGCCTTCAATAAACTGCTTGACGTGAAGTCTTGAAGAAATGTTAAGTTTTGCAACAACCTTTCCATACACCTTATGCCAAACAAAAACATCAACAACGGTGCCTCCAAGGTCAACAATGGTGTTAAGTTCATCAAGAGTTTGCTCAGTAGTATGGTGAAGTTTAAAGATGCGTTCTACAAGCGGAGTGTTATGAATAATATATCCGCTGTGGGTTGAAATTATATCATAGCCTGATGCTTTCAGTGCTGAAATATCCTGTACAATAATTTGTCGTGATACACCGAAGTTTTGTGATAGTGCGCTTCCTGATATCGGTTTTTGCTCAGACAACAAGTAATTGACAATTTCTTTTCTTCTTTCGTGTGCTTTCATGGCTTCACCCCATTACTAAAATTAAATTGCGTGAAGATTTTTAAGTGAAAGGTCTAAGATAGGGGAAGAATGTGTAAGTGCGCCGCTTGAAATATAATCGACTCCGATATCTACAAGTTTTTCAATATTTTCTTTTGTTATATTACCGCTACATTCAATTTGTGCTTTTTTGTTTGCAAGTCTTACGGCTTCTTTCATATCCTCAATGCTCATATTATCAAGCATAATTATATCGGCTCCTGCTTCTAAAGCAGTTTTAAACATATCAAGATTTTCTACTTCAATTTCGATTTTTCTAACAAAGGGAGCATATTCTTTTGCCATATCAACGGCCTGCTTAACACCGCCGGCAGCACCGATATGGTTATCCTTTAAAAGAATTCCGTCACTTAGATTATAACGGTGATTATAACCGCCGCCTACCTTAACCGCGTATTTTTCAAAAATACGCATACCCGGAGTTGTCTTTCGCGTATCAAGAAGCTTAGTTTTACTACCTTTAAGAAGATCGGCAACGGTGCGGGTATAGGTTGCAATTCCGCTCATTCTCTGGAGATAATTGAGCGCAGTACGCTCCGCCGAAAGAAGCACGCGAATATCACCGCGGATTACACCTAATTTTTGACCGTTTTTAACTGTGTCACCATCTTGACAGGTAAATGTTACCTCGGTTTTATCATCAAGAAGCTCGAAAACTCTTTTAAACACATCAAGGCCTGCAATCACGCCGTCTTCTTTACAGATAAGTTCAACTTCTCCAAGCTGATAATGACGCATTACCGAGTTTGTTGATATATCCTCGCTGGTAATATCTTCTTTAAGGGCATTTAAAATCAAGTCATCAGCGTTTAATTTCATTGATATATTATTCATGATTTTGCTTCTCCTTTTCTATTGCTGTTAAAACTAACTCTTTATATTTTTCTTCATATGCTTTATATTGGGTTGGGTTGATGTGAATTTCACTAATAGAAGTTACCGCTTCGTAGTTCGAGGTAATATGATCTGCTGCTCGTTTTGCAAATACAAGACTTTCGAGCAACGAGTTGCTTGCAAGTCGGTTGCGTCCGTGCACACCGTTACAGGCGGTTTCTCCTACAGCATATAAGCGTTCCATAGAAGTTTTACTGTATTTGTCAACATGAATACCGCCCATAAAATAATGCTGAGACGGCACGACGGGGATAGGTTCACTTGTTAAATCATATCCTTCATCAAGGCAATATTTATAAATATTAGGAAAATGATTTATTATTTTTTCATTTGGTATTGGCTCAAGCGAAAGCCAAACATGTTCGCTGCCTTCTTTTTTCATTTCCTCATAGATAGCATTTGTAACTACATCGCGCGGCAAAAGCTCATTAACGAAACGCTCTCCCTTTGAATTAAGTAAGATAGCGCCCTCACCGCGTACCGATTCGGATATTAAAAATTGTCTGCCCTTCTTTTTTGTATAAAGCGTTGTGGGGTGAATCTGTATATAATCAATGTTTTTTAGGGCTATATCGTATTTTAATGCAAGTGCCAATGCATCACCTGTGAGATGTCGGTAGTTTGTAGAGTGCTTATAAAGTCCACCTATACCACCTGTGGCAAGCACAGTATAATCGGCTGTAATTGAAATGTATTTACCGTCACAATAATGACCAATAATTCCGTTGCAAGTATTTTCTTTGCAAATAAGGTCAACCATTGTAAAATTTTCTATCAAGGAAATATTACTTTGGTTTCTTGCGACATGAAGAAGGCGAGAGGTTATTTCTTTTCCCGTTTCATCCTCGTGGAAAAGAATTCGCGGCTTTGAATGAGCACCCTCGCGAGTATAAGCAAATTCATCACCGTTTTTATCAAAACCAACGCCAAAGGATACAAGGTCACCGATTACATCCTGTGATGAACGAATCATAATATCAACAATGTTACAATTATTTTCGTAGTGACCTGCACGCATAGTGTCATCAAAAAAAGATTTATAATCCTTTTCGTTACGAAGAACGCAAATACCGCCCTGCGCTAAATATGAATCACTTTTTTCGGCTAGATTTTTTGTGACAACTGTAATTTTTTTATCTTTGGGTAAATTTAGTGCACAGTACAACCCTGATACTCCGCAACCAACAATCAAAATATCTGTATTCATATATCTTACTTTGCAAGCTCCAACATTTTTTCAAGCGGTTTTAAGGCTTTTTTTTGAATATCCTCGCTTATTTCAACAACACAATCTTCTTTTTCCAGAACACGCAGTACATTTTTTAGAGTGTTCAGCTTCATATCGCTACAGCATGGGTGTGGATTTGGAAAGTAAAAACGTTTGTTGGGGTTATCTGTTATCAGTTTATATTTTACACCGTCCTCGGTAACTATAATAAACTCCTGTGCTGTGCTGTTTTTGGCATATTTAATTATATCGGCTGTGCTACCTATGTAATCGGATAAGCACAGAACCTCTTGCTCACATTCCGGATGCGATAAAACCTGAGCATTCGGGTGCTTGTCCTTTTCATCTTTTATTTGCTTTGCAGTTATAGCCGCGTGTATAGGACAACAACCGTCGTTAATTATGATATTTTTTTCGGGAACCTGCTGCGCAACATATCGTCCGAGATTGCGGTCAGGTATAAAAAATATATTTTTATTAGGAAGCGCCTTAATAATATCCACGGCGTTTGATGATGTAACACATACATCACTTTGACATTTAAGCTGCGCTGTTGAATTGATATAACAAACGACCGATAAATCATCATAGATTGCTCGCATTTTTTCAATAATACCACGCTCAACCATATGCGCCATAGGACAATCTGCCGTAAGATCAGGCATAAGTACTTTTTTGCTCGGATTAAGTATCTTTGCGCTTTCACCCATAAATGATACGCCGCAAAAAACAATAATATCAGCACTGCTTTGCTTTGCAACCTTTGCAAGATAAAACGAATCACCTACATAATCGGCAATTTCCTGAACCTCGTCAGGGGCATAATAATGGGCAAGAATGACTGCATTCTTGGTTTTTTTTAGTTGTTCGATTTGATTTTTCATATGTACCTTTCCTTATCATTCGAACTTTTTTGACCCATATAGTATACCACTAAACTTTACATCTGTCAATTTATCTGTAAACCAAAAATTATTGATTTGTTAATCACATATTGTATAATTTGCTTAAAGCTTTATTCGCTTTTAAAACTTAACAAATAACGGTGCTAATTTTTTCAACAATTTATAAGGTATTCCTTCAAGTTCTTTTTCTGCTTCCTTTATTTTTTGAGATATTTTAATGTTTTGCGGACAGTGTTTTTCGCATTTTAAGCAGCCAATGCAGTTTGAGGCTGAGGTAGGAGTTTTCCTTAACGCTGTACACATAAAATATTCCTTTAGGGCAGGAAAGGTGCCTTCAGAATATTTTCTGTTATATGCCGCAAAGGTTCCTGGAATATCAACACCCTTGGGGCAGGGCATACAATATCCGCAGCCTGTGCAACCAACCTTCATTTTTGAATTTATTGCATTAGCAACACGGTTTAACATCTGGTCATCTTCATTGCTTAATTCGCCGATTTGTGACGATATGGCAGTGTTGATGTTATCGATTATTATTTCTTCGCTGTTCATTCCCGAAAGCACAACAGTGACTTCTGGCTGATTCCATAGCCAACGAAAAGCCCATTGTGCAGGTGAATGCTTTACTGTGTGATTTTCAAATATCTTCTTTGCCTCATCAGGTAATCTGTTAACAAGCTTTCCGCCGCGTAGCGGCTCCATTATCATAACGGGAATACCTTTTGAAGATGCATATTTGAGTCCACGCTTTCCTGCTTGAGAGTTTTCATCCATATAATTGTACTGAATCATACAAAAATCCCAATCATATGAATCAATTATTTTTTTAAACATTTGCGTATTTCCATGATAGGAAAAACCTATCTGCTTAATTTCTCCGCTTGCTTTTTTTTCGTTAATCCAGTCGATGATACCCAACTTTTTCATTCTTTCCCACGCTTCAACATCGGTGAGCATATGCATAAAATAGTAATCAATTCTATCGGTACGCAGTCTTTTTAATTGTTCGCTAAAAAGCCGTTCAAGGGTTTGTTTGTTTTTTATAAGATAGTGTGGTAATTTTGTTGCAATATTTACTTTATCTCGTACACCGTTTTTTTCTAGTATTTCTCCGAGCGCAGTTTCACTTCCTGGATAGATATAGGCCGTATCAAAATAATTTATTCCGTTTTCTATTGCAAGCATAATCTGATGTTCGGTCTGTTCCATATCTATTTTTCCCATTTTTGTGGGGAAACGCATACAACCGTAGCCTAAAACAGAAAGTGGATTTGAGTATTTGTCTGTTCTGTAAATCATAAATAATGCCTCCGAAATAAATTTTAAAAAATTATATCATAAAAATCAAACATTTAAAAGGCTTGTTTTTTATATATGATTTTACTTGTTGAAAAAACTTGACAATACAGGGGAAATGGAGTTATAATCTATTCATCAATTTTTGAAGAGTAAAAATACAGGCGTGAAGTGCCGATGGGACGGGGAGTTGCCGATCGGACGAAGGTTTTAAATACCGCGGTCTGTGTTTTGCATCCCGCTTCATACGGCATAAGAGATTTTTTCCTCCTTTTCTGCCATATGTGCGGAAGGAGGATTTTTTTATGCAAAAAAATATTATAAAAATTACAATTACAGGAATTTTGGTTGCGCTTGAAATAATTTTATCTCGCTTTTGTTCTTATTCGGTTTGGAATACAAAAATAGGATTTGCTTTTATTCCTGTTGTAATTTGCGCAATGATTTGCGGACCTGTTTATTCAGCGATTTTAGGTGGACTCGCAGATTTTTTGGGCGCTATTCTTTTCCCGATTGGCGCATATTTCCCAGGCTTTACATTAACTGCGGCACTCATCGGAGCTATTTTTGGTCTATTTCTATATAAAAAATCAAATTTGCTTTTAATAATTTTAAGCGTATTGGTTTCACAAATTTTTTGCAGTTTAATATTAAATTCTTATTGGATATCCGTGCTTTACGGCTCACCGTATGGTGCTGTGTTGATTTCAAGAATTGCGCAGTCGGCAATATTTCTTGTTGTGCAGCCGTTTTGTATTTTTTTAATTGACAAATTTATTATTAAAAAAATAAAAATAATTTAATGCACCCAAAAGGTGCATTTTTAAATTTTGCTTTATTTTTCAAGCAGTATATGGTATATTATATTTGTATGTTTTTAATGGAGTGATTTTGTGGATTGGATTGAAATAGTGGCAAGTGTCCCTGTTGATTTTGCTGATACTGCAGCCGCAATTGCAAATATGACTGTACCTTACGGTATTTATATTGAGGATTATTCCGATTTAGAGCAGGGTGCACAGGAAATAGCGCATATTAACCTTATTGATGAAACTCTTGTTGCAAAAGACAGAAGTGTTGCAAAAATTCATATTTATATTCCTATCGAGGAAAATGCTATGGAGGCAATGGCTTTTTTGCAGGAGCGTTATAATGCTGAAAAAATCCCCTGTAATTTCGACAGCGAGAAAGTAAATGACACTCAGTGGAATGAAAATTGGAAAAAATATTTCTTTGCAACCGAGATAGGTGAAAGACTTACTATTTGTCCAAGCTGGGAAAAATATGAGAATAAGCAGGGAAGGGTTGTTTTATCTATTGATCCGGGAGCTGCTTTCGGCACAGGTACTCACGCCACAACAAGTCTGTGTCTTGAGGTGCTTGAAAGATATATTAAGCCCGGCGTTAAAATGCTTGATGTCGGTTCAGGTAGCGGAATCCTTGCCATTGCGGCGGCATTGCTTGGCGCAAAAGAATGTCTTGGTGTTGATATTGATGCACAGGCAGTTAAGGTTGCAAGAGAAAATGCACAGATAAATAATGTTGAAGATAAAGTTGTTTTCGAAAAGGGAGACCTTACCAAAACGGTTAAAGGAAAGTATAATGTTGTTTGTGCAAATATTGTTGCCGATGCAATTATGGCATTGTCGGGAAATATTAAACCGTTCCTTGAAAAAGATGCAGTTTATATTGTTTCGGGTATAATTGATATACGTGCAAACGAAACGAAAAACTGCCTTGAAAGCTACGGTTTTAAAATAATAGAAGAGCATATTAAGGACAACTGGTATGCATTTGTTTTAAAGGAGAATTAGTTTGATAGAATTTGAAGAGCAACGCCTAAAGCTTAAGGGTTTTACTGATGAATTAAATGACTTAAAGGAAGCTATAGCTTATGATAAGACTGTAAAAAAAATCGACGACCTTGAGCAGCTTACAGTAAAGGATGATTTTTGGGGCGATGTTGAAACTTCTCAAAAAACTTTACAGCTTATAAGTCAGCTTAAAGCAGTTGTTTGTGCTTACGATAAGCTTTATCAGCTCTACGATGATACTTTGGCACTTATTGATATTGCAGATGATGAAGAGGATATTTCATTTCTTGAGGAAATTGAACAATCAATAAATTCTTTTCGTGATGAGCTTAGCGCTCAACGTCTGCAAACCCTATTAAACGGTGAGTACGATAAGAATAATGCAATTCTTACTTTCCATGCAGGCGCAGGCGGAACCGAGGCGCAGGATTGGGCTCAGATGCTTGTAAGAATGTATACCCACTGGGCAGAATCCCACCGTTTTAAGGTCAAAATGATAGATTTTCTTGACGGTGAAGAAGCGGGTCTTAAAAGCGCAGTTTTACTTATTGAGGGACTTAATGCCTATGGTTACCTCAAAAGCGAATCTGGCGTTCACCGTCTTGTTCGCGTATCTCCCTTTGATTCTTCGGGCAGACGCCACACCTCTTTTGCATCTCTTGAGGTTATGCCCGAAATAACCGATGATGTTGAGGTTGAAATAAGAGAAGATGAATTAAAGGTTGATACCTACCGTTCCAGCGGCGCGGGCGGTCAGCACGTAAATAAAACCGAATCTGCTATACGTATAACCCATATCCCCACGGGAATTGTTGTTGCTTGTCAGAATGAGCGAAGTCAACATCAGAACCGTGAGATGGCAATGAAGATGCTTAAATCGAAGCTTATCGAAATAAAGGAAAGGGAGCATCTTGATAAAATTGAGGATATTAAGGGTGTTCAAAAGGAAATTGCTTGGGGTTCACAGATACGCTCCTATGTATTTATGCCTTATACCCTCGTTAAAGACCATCGCACAGGCTTTGAGGCAGGTAATGTTAATGCGGTTATGGATGGTGACCTTGATGGATTTATAAACGCATATCTTAAGTTTACTGCTAATCAGGACGGAGAAAAATAAAATGAAAAAAATTATTACTTTATTATTTTGCTTTATCTTAATTGTTTCTCTATTTACAGGCTGTTCAAAAGACAACAGACAACTTTATAACGTTGACCTTAATAACTATGTGACCTTAGGTGAATATAAGGGAATTAAAGTAGATACCTCTTCACAAGAATATAAATCCACATACGACTCTATTATAAACTCTGATTTGGAAAAATATAAAGAAAAGGCTACAACAGGTATTGCTGAAGATGGAGATACGGTTACTATAGATTATGTCGGTAAAAAAGACGGTGTTGCATTTGAGGGCGGTACTGCTTCGGGTTATGATTTGGTACTCGGTTCAAAATCCTTTATTGATGGTTTTGAAGATGCAATAGTCGGTAAACAAATCGGTACTAAATTTACAATCAATGTAACATTTCCAAAGGATTACCATTCTGAAGAACTTGCAGGAAAGCCTGCAACCTTTGATATAACTCTGCACTCAAAATATGTGCTTCCTGAACTCGATGAAACCTTTGCTAAAAAGAGAGGTTTTGCAACTCTTGATGCTTATAAGGATAATGTAAAAAAAGAAGCCGTTTCCTATTTGTGCTTTGAAAAGGTAATTGAGTTATCTAAAATTACTAATTATCCTAAAAAAGATATTAAAAAGTATTTAAATTATTTGACCGATTATTATACTAAGGTTGCGGCAAGCAACAATATGACATTTGATGGTTTCCTTACTGCAAATGGAATGGATAAAACGCAGTTTAAAACTTATTTAACCAACAATGAGATTAAGCCGCAAATGAATAACGATATGATTCTTTATGCAATTCTTGATAAAGAAAACATTGAAATTACCGCAAATAATTTGGAAGATCAACTTAAAAAATATGCAAAAGAACAAGGAATTACAATAGACAAAGCAAGAGAAAACATTAGTGATTTTTTACTCGAATCAAATTTTGTTTATGAAAAAGCACTTGATATTTTAGCACAAAATGCTGTTGTTAACTAAAGAAGCAGAGCCAATCGGCTCTGCTTTTTTATTTGAAAATATTGTTACCTTTAGCGTCTATTGCGACAATAAGCGGGAATTCTTTAAATTCAAGTTTTTTTACACTTTCACAGCCTAAATCCTCGTAGGCGATAACCTTACAGGATGTAATACATGAGCAAGCGAGAGCACCTGCACCCCCTATAGCGCATAAATAAATTGCGCCATTTCGCTTAATTGCCTCCGTTACATTGTCATTTCGGTTACCTTTACCAATCATACATTTTAAGCCTAAATCAAGCAATCTCGGTGTGTAGGGGTCCATACGGCTTGATGTTGTGGGACCGCAGCTGCCAACCGCAAGACCTTCGGGCGTAGGTGTAGGTCCTGCATAATAAATAGTAGCCCCGCAAAGTTCAAAGGGGAGAGAGGCGCCACAATCAAGAGCCTCTATCATTCGTTTATGTGCCGCATCGCGAGCAGTATAAACAGTACCTGATAGCAGAATTTTATCCCCGACTTTGACATCTTTAATTTTTTTAGAAAGTTGGCTGACATTTAAACTATGAATTTTCATTGATTGGTAAGACTTTCGTATACAGCGGCAAAATCTTCTTCACTGCGTTTCGCGGCAGCACAGTTTTCTTCTACTTGATTTTTAATATCATCAAGTGAAGAAAGAAGGGAATCAATTTCAGATAAAAATCCTTCAGATGTTTTATTAAGCTGCTCCTTTAAAGACGCAAGAGAGGATTGTGCTTCATCGATAGCACAAATATTTTTACCGATTTCCTCATTTGTAATGCGAGAGTTTTCGGTTGTACGTTCAATAATTGCCTTTGCGTTAGCCTGTGCAACAAGGTAAAGCTTGCCTATTACATCGCTAAGGCGTTGAATTTCGGCATATTTTTCCTCGAATTCGTTGAGCTTTGAAGCTATTTCATCCTTCTCTTTTGAAAGAACTTCATAACTTTCTTTTGATAGAGAAAGCTCTTTGCTTACATTTTCCAGTTCGTTTGAAAGCTTGTTTTGCTTATCTCTGAAAGAGCTGTGCATATTCTCAATGTAGTTAATAACATCGTTTGTGTTAAAGCCAAAAAGGCTTTTTCTAAACCCGATAGCCACTTGATTTCATCCTCCAAAAAAGATAATATTCAACAAAATGCATATTTTTCTTATCTATTATAGCAAAAAAAACAGAAATTTACAAGTATTATTGTTTTATAAAATAATATTTCTTGAAAAATTGCGTGAAATGTTATACAATATATAATGAATAATTATGAAAGCGGTATTTGATTATGACTCGTAAAGAAGCTAGAGAGCAGGCGTTTGTTCTTATTTTTGAAAAACAATTCAGGGATGACAGTCCTGATGAAATACTTAATTATGCTAAAGAGATACGCGGTTTTGAAACAGATGAATATACCGAACTCGTTTTTCGCGGTGTTAACGATAGGTGTGCACAGCTTGATGAAATAATATCTGCTAATCTTAAAAACTGGAAGCTTGAGCGCGTTTCTAAGGTAGCGCTTGCAGTTTTAAGACTTGCCGTTTATGAAATGAAATTTATTGAGGATGTTCCTCTTAGCGTTTCAATTAACGAGGCAGTTGAACTATGTAAAAAATTTGCTGAAAAAGATGATGCATCCTTTGTCAACGGAATTTTGGGTTCAATTTCTAAAGCGGAGTAAAACGGGAAGTGGATATTTCTACTATAAATGTACGACAACTTAATCTTTATGTTAAGTCTTTGCTTGAGGGAAGTCCTGTTTTGAGCAGTGTTGCCGTTTGTGGTGAAATCGCAAACTATAAGTGCCATTATGCAAGCGGTCATTCGTATTTTGCTCTTAAGGATGATACTGCTACAGTCAGATGCGTTATGTTTAAAGGCTCAGCCGCAAATCTTCGCTTTAATCCAGAAGATGGGATGAAGGTTGTTTGTATGGGACGCGTTTCATTATATGAGCGTGACGGACAGTATCAGTTTTATATTGAATATATGGTGCCATTAGGTGAAGGCGAGCTTGCGGCGGATTTTAAGAAAATCAGACAGCGTCTTGAGAAAGACGGACTGCTTGATCCCACAAGAAAACGCAAGATTCCAAGATTCCCTAAAAAGGTGGGTGTTCTTACATCTTCAAGCGGTGCCGCCGTTCACGATATTACATCGGTTCTTGAGCGCAGATATCCTATTTGTGAGGTTGTTTGTGTTCCTGTAAATGTTCAGGGCGCTAATGCAGCAAGGGATATGATATTTGCACTTGAAAAGATATACAAACTCAGTGACATTGATATTATAATAATTGGACGCGGCGGTGGGTCATCCTACGATTTATGGGCGTTTAACGATGAAAATCTTGCACGAACTGTTGCAAAAAGCCCTGTTCCCGTTATTTCGGCGGTGGGTCACGAAAGTGATTATTCAATCTGTGATCTTGTCGCAGATGTTCGGGCAGCAACACCCTCGGTGGCGGCTGAAATTGCTGTACCGGATAAAAACGATCTTTTACAGGAATTGAAGAACTCCAAACGCGTATTGTCTTATGCTCTTAATAAGCGTGTTGATTCATATTCCCTAGAGCTTGAGCGCCTTAAATCTGCGAATTTCATACAACAACCTGTCAAGACTATTATTGACACAAGAAAGGAACTAGCCGATTTATTACAAAAAAATTTAATAAACGGTGTAAATTGTTTGCTTGAAAAGAAAGAAAAAGCTTTTGGTGATGCCGTTTTAAAGCTTGATACATTAAGCCCGCTAAAGGTTCTTGCAAGAGGATATTCTATTGCCGAAAATGAAAACGGACTCATTCAAAGTAGCGATGATGTGCATATTGGCGATAATATTAAAATAACATTAAACCACGGAAAGCTAAATTGTTGTGTAACTTCAAAGGAGGTTAAATAATGGAAAAACAACCTGATTTCGAATCTGCAATTAACGAGCTTCAGCAGATAGTCAATACTATTGAATCGGGAGAATGTTCTCTTGATGAATCTATTGCGCTCTTTGAGAAGGGAATAAACCTTTGCGATTCCTGCACCAAAATGCTTAGCGAAGCAAAACAAAAAATTTCTAATCTCACTAATGAACAGGGGGAATAAAAATGAGTAATGAATTCTTTCCCGAATATGCTGAAATGGTGGAAAAATGCCTTAAGAACTCATTGAAAGGTAACAGTGATTCCTATAGCATACTTATTGATGCAATGCGTTATAGTGCTTTACTCGGCGGTAAACGTATTCGTCCTGCAATCTTAATGCTTTTTTATAAGTTATGCGGTGGTATTGAAAACGGTGCAATTAACTTTGCGACAGCTCTTGAGATGATACATACATATTCGCTTATCCACGATGACCTTCCTTGTATGGATAACGATGATATGCGCAGAGGTAAACCTTCCTGCCATAAGGCTTATTCCGAGAGTATTGCTCTGCTTGCCGGTGATGCACTTCTTACCGAGGCGTTTAATGTTGCTCTGCAAACGCACGGGATTGCAGAATACAGAATAATTGAAAGCTTAGCCGTATTATCAAAATGCGCAGGTGTTAACGGTATGATTGGTGGTCAGGTTATTGATCTTCAAACACAGGGCAATCCTAATTCCGTTGAAACCTTAACCGAAATGTATAATCTAAAGACAGGTTCTCTTATTGTTGCCGCTGCAAAAATTGGTACAATTCTCGGAGGCGGAACACAAAAACAGGTGCTCGCAGGAGAAAAGTATGCTAAATCACTTGGTCTTGCCTTCCAGATAATTGATGATATTCTTGACGCAACAGGTGACGAATCTTTGTTGGGCAAACCTATTAACAGCGATATTAAAAACGGTAAATGCACCTTTGTTACCGCAATAGGAATTGATGCCTGCCGTGAGAAGGCGCACGAACTTACACAAGAAGCAAAGGCTTCACTTAACGCCTTCGAAGGCAATAAAAAGGAACTTCTTAATCTTACTGAGCAGTTACTCAACCGAAAATATTAAAGGAATGTAAAAATTGACCTACCAGTTTTTGAACAAAATAGCATCACCCGATGATGTGAAGAATCTTACCAATGAACAACTAAATATTTTGTGCAATGAAATACGACATTGTCTTATAGAAACCGTTTCAAAAACAGGCGGTCATTTAGCATCTAATCTTGGAACTGTTGAACTAACCGTTGCGTTGCATCGAATTTTTTCTTCTCCTGAGGATTCTATAATTTTTGATGTTGGACATCAGTGCTATACACACAAGCTTCTTACGGGAAGATTTGACCGTTTTTCTACATTAAGGCAGGAGGGCGGGCTTTCCGGCTTTATGCGTCCACAGGAGAGTGAGCATGATCCTTTTATAACAGGACATAGCAGCAACTCCATTTCCGCCGCTTACGGCATTTATAAGGCAAAGGCATTTAACGGTCAAAACGGTGCTTCTATAGCAGTTATCGGTGACGGTGCCATGACAGGCGGTATGGTTTATGAGGCACTTAACAATGCAGGAAGTTCTAGGGGCAAGCTTATTGTTGTTCTTAACGATAATAAAATGTCAATATCCCGTAATGTGGGTGCAGTAGCGCGGTATCTGAATCTAATTCGTTCAAAACCAAAGTATTACCACTTTAAACAAGCTACTCAAAAGTTTTTATTGCATATTCCTTTCATTGGAAAATATATATATTCAGGTATTTTTAGGTCAAAAAGACTTCTTAAAAATGCTATCTATCATAGTAATATTTTTGAAAGTCTGGGCTTCGATTATCTCGGTCCGGTTGACGGGCACGACATTGAAAAGCTTGAGGATATATTTACAATAGCCAAAGAACAGAAAAAACCCACTCTTGTCCATGTAGTAACAAAAAAAGGTAAGGGTTATGGTTTTGCTGAAAACAACCCCAAAAGCTATCACGGTGTTTCAGCCTTTGATGTCATAGAGGGTGCGACACCTAACACAAAAAAATCATATTCTGATGTTTGCGGCGCAGCTCTTTCAAATCTTGCGGATTTTGACGATAAAATCTGTGCAATTACTGCCGCAATGAAGGAAGGAACAGGCCTTACAGGCTTTGCTCAGGCGCATAAATCCCGCTTTTTTGATGTAGGAATTGCAGAGGAACACGCCATGACCTTTGCAGCGGGTCTCGCTACGGGTGGATATAAACCGTTTTTTGTTGTATATTCTTCCTTTTTACAGCGCGCTTATGACCAGATTATTCACGATGCAGCAATAGCAGGTGTTCCTGTTAAAATATGTGTTGACCGTGCAGGTATTGTTGGTGCTGACGGTGAAACTCATCAAGGACTTTTTGATGTATCTTTTCTTTCCTCGATTCCAGGAATGCATATATATTCACCTTGTTTTTTTAATGAACTTGAAAATACTCTTACAAAGGTCGCTAATAATAAAGAACTTTGTGCTATACGATATCCAAGAGGTTCCGAGGATGCACAAACGGTTATAGATATTCCCGATGAAGAGTTTACCTTTTTTGGAGAAAAGTCAGATACACTTTTAATAACCTATGGCAGACAATTTTCTGAGGTCCTATGTGCTTCAAAGCTTATCGGAGATGTGGGGAAAAATATTACCGTATTAAAGCTTAATAAAATATTCCCTTTGTCTAACGATCTTGTAAAAAAGGTCAGCGAGTATAAAAATGTATATTTCTTTGAGGAAAGTATTCAAAGTGGTGGCATTGCAGAACATCTTGCGGCAAAGCTACTTACATCAGGATTTGGCGGAAAATACGGCATTTATGCAATAAAAGATGATTTTGTGCCTGCCTGTGAGTTAAAAAACGCACTTAAAAAGTATAATTTAGATGCACAGTCAATATTTAATATCATAATGGAGAATAAAAGTGAGCGATAAAATCCGTCTTGATTCAGCCGTTTTTGAGGCAGGCTATGCTGAAAGCCGCGAAAAGGCAAAAGCCCTTATAATGTCGGGCAATGTCTATGTGAATAATCAAAAAGCCGACAAACCCGGTACACAGATTAAATCTACAGATGCCCTTGAAGTTCGCGGAACAGTTATGCCATTTGTAAGCCGCGGTGGACTAAAGCTCGATAAAGCAATAAAAGCGTTTAAAATAAATTTAAAAGGTGCAATTTGCGCTGATATAGGTGCCTCAACAGGTGGATTTACCGATTGCATGCTTCAAAACGGCGCAAGCAAGGTTTATTCAATCGACGTTGGCTACGGTCAGCTTGCTTGGAAGCTTCGCTGTGATGAGCGTGTTATTAATCTTGAGCGCACAAATTTCAGATATGTTACAAACGAACAGGTGCCCGACTTGCTTGATTTTGCATCAATCGATGTATCTTTTATTTCTCTTTCCCTTATTCTTCCGTCCCTAAACCCGCTAATTAAGGATGGAGGCTGTACCGTTTGCCTTATTAAGCCTCAGTTTGAGGCGGGTAAAGAAAATGTTGGAAAAAAGGGTGTTGTCAGGGACGAAAAGGTACATATTGCCGTAATTGAAAAAATACGTGCAGTAATTATTGAAAACGGTTTTTCTATACTTGGTATTGACTATTCTCCCATAAAGGGGCCTGAAGGAAATATTGAGTATTTAGCATTCATAAAAAAATCTTCTACTGCCACAGATGAAAGCGGTGTAGATTCAGCGGCTCTTGTGGCAAAATCACACATCGAATTATAGGGGTGATTCTTTTGACAGTTGCAGTTCTTCCTAATCTTGATAAGCGCGGCTGTGCCGAAACTGTAGATAAAATAGGTAAGCTTTTAAATTCGTTAGGAATTAAAGCGTATTTGCCCGAAAATATTTGCGGCACTTATTATTCCCATGCGCCTGAAAAGGATTTGTTCTCACTTGCTGATGTGATTATAACTGTTGGCGGAGATGGTACTATTATTCGCTACGCTAAGCGAGCTGCAATAGAGAATAAACCTGTAATCGGTATAAATGCTGGTAGACTAGGCTACCTTGCGAACATTGAGTCAAGTGAAATAAATCTTCTTTCAAAGCTGAAAACGGGAGAATATACAATTGAAAAAAGAATGCTGCTTGATGTAAGTGTTTGCGAAAATGGTAAACAAATATCCCAGTTTACCGCAATGAATGATGCTGTTGTTACGAGTGGATTTATGTCAAGAATAATTGATATAAGTGTTTTTGTTCAGGATGATAGTATTAACTACCGAGCTGACGGAATGATACTTTCAACGCCAACAGGCTCTACCGCCTATTCGATGTCGGCAGGGGGACCGATTATAGACCCTCAGGTTGAAGATATAACAATAACGCCAATATGCTCCCATTCTCTTACGGCTCGCCCTATTATTTTAAGTGCAAACAGCGTTGTTAAGGTTAAAGCCTATTCACAAAAGCGCACAGATATTTATTTATCAATTGATGGACGCAAAGCACACACTATAAAACCCTATACTGAGATTTTTGTGTCTAAATCAAAAAACTATGTTCAGCTTATCCGTCTTAATGACAGATCCTTTTATAAAACTCTTTCCACAAAGTTTAAGGAGGGTTAAAAATGGAAAAAAATAAAAGACAGGAAATTATTCTTGATATAATTGAAAAAAAGGTTATAGTTACTCAGGATGACCTTCAAAATGAACTTAATGCTTTGGGCATAATTGCAACACAGTCTACCGTATCAAGGGATATTAAAGAGCTTCGTATCATTAAAGCACTTGATTCGGCGGGAACATATCGTTATATTAACCCAAGGGTTGCTACACCCTCAGCCGAGTCCTTGCAACCTAAAAATCATTACATTGATGTATTTAATCATTCAGTTGTTTCAATAAACAGTGCAATGAACGATGTGGTCATTAAATGCTATCCCGGTATGGCAAGCAGCGCTTGTGTATCACTTGACAGCCTTTTCGGTGATATGATACTGGGTAGCCTTGCTGGTGACGATACTATTTTTGTTATAACCAAGGATTCCGCAGCCGCGGCAGCCCTTGTGGCAAAGCTTAAAAAGATACTTTAAATTTTTTGTTTGGCGGTGCAAAATGCTAAAATATCTGCATATTGAAAATATTGCGGTAATTGAGCAATCCAATATAGATTTTACAAACGGCTTTAACCTGCTTACCGGTGAAACGGGAGCGGGTAAATCTATTGTGATTGATGCTATTAACGCTGTTCTCGGTGAACGCACATCTAAAGAGCTTATTAGAAACGGTTGCGATAACGCCACCGTTTCTGCCCATTTTAACGAACTTTCAAGCGAAACAATTTCTTTGCTTGAACAAAATGGACTAAGTGCTGATGAAAACGGTGAACTATACATATCCCGAACACTGAGTTTACAGGGCAAGGGTAATATTCGAATTAACGGACAAGCCGTAACTGCAACGATACTCAGAGAAATTGGAAAATCTTTAATAAATATTCACGGTCAGCACGATAATCAAAATTTGTTAAATCCCGATAAACATCTTATGTTTATCGACCGTCTTGCCGATAACGAAAGCCTACTTAACGATTATAGTAAAGAATTTTTTACCTTTAAGGATATAAGAAAACAAATACAAGACCTTGAAACCGATGATGACCAGAAAGAGCGAAGACTTGATTATCTTCGCTTTCAAATAGATGAGCTTACAAAGGCAAATATCAAGCCCGGTGAAGTTTCACAATTAAAAGAGAATATTTCGGTTGCAAAGCGTTACGAAAAAACGGTAACCCTTCTTAAAAACGCACTCTCTGTACTTAACGGAAATGAGGAAACTACGGGTGCTATTGACGGTATTGCTGTTGCAAAAAAAACTCTTGGAAGCTGTCAGCTTAAAGATTACGAAGAGGATTGTAACTATCTTGAAGATGCACAATACCGTCTTGAGGAAATATGTACACATATTGAAGATTTTATAAATAATTCCGATTTTAGCGTAGAAAATCTAAATATTATGATGGAAAGACTTGATTTGCTTCACTCACTTATGTTAAAATACGGTGACAGCGAGGAAAAGCTTTTAAAATCTCTCGAACGTGCACAATCGGAGTTTGATAAAATAAATTTTGCTGATGAACGACTGGCCGAGCTTGACGAGCAGCTTTGTGCTTCTCAGGAAAGGCTTATTGAAAAAGGTCGAGCATTGACTATTTCGCGCAAAAAAACTGCTGAGCAGTTTGAAAAATCGGTTTGTTCGATACTAAATTATCTTGATATGCCCGATGTTCGTTTTTTTGTAAATTTTGAAAAGGGAAGATACACTAAAAACGGTGCGGACGAGGTTGAGTTTTATATTTGTGCTAACGCTGGAGAAACACCAAAGCCACTTGCAAAAATTGCATCAGGCGGTGAGCTTTCTCGCGTAATGCTTGCTATACAGAATGTCTTACTTGATAAGAATGATGTTGATACCCTTATTTTTGATGAAATTGATACAGGAATAAGCGGTAGGGCGGCGGATAAGGTTGGCATTGTTCTTAAAAAGGTAGCTAAAACGCACCAAGTTATATGCGTAACACATCTTGCACAGATTGCTGCCAATGCCGATACGCATTTCCTCATCGAAAAATCTACCCGTAATGATCGTACCTTTACAAGCCTTACAAAGCTTGATTACGAGGGTAGAATTAAGGAGATTGCCCGTATAATGTCGGGTACGCAAATGACACAAAATTTATATAATTCCGCAAAGGAATTATTGGATAGGAGCAAATAACTTATGAAAATTTATGAAGAATTGATTGCGCGTGGGCTTATTGCTCAGGTCACCAATGAAACCGAGATTCGCGAAATGATAAATAATGGTAAGGCAACATTTTATATCGGATTTGACTGTACTGCCGATAGCCTGACCGCAGGTCATTTTATGGCCTTAACTCTTATGAAACGTTTACAGATGGCGGGCAATAAACCGATAGCACTTATCGGCGGTGGTACCACTATGATTGGTGACCCTTCTGGCAGGACCGATATGCGTAAAATGCTTACTAAAGAGGATATAGACCATAATGCCGACTGTTTTAAACGCCAGATGGAGCGTTTTATCGATTTCTCTGAGGGTAAGGCACAAATGATAAATAATGCCGATTGGTTATTAAAACTCAATTATGTTGATCTTCTCCGTGACGTTGGCGCCTGCTTCTCGGTAAATAATATGCTGCGTGCTGAGTGCTACAAGCAGCGTATGGAAAAGGGACTTTCCTTCCTTGAATTTAACTATATGATAATGCAAAGCTATGATTTTTATCATCTGTTCAAGGAATACGGCTGTAATATGCAGTTTGGCGGTGACGATCAGTGGTCCAATATGCTTGGCGGTACCGAGTTAATTCGCAAAAAGCTTGGCAAGGATGCTCATGCAATGACAATAACATTGCTTACTGACTCTCAGGGTAAAAAGATGGGCAAGACCGCAGGTAATGCTGTATGGCTTGATCCCAATAAAACAAGTCCCTACGAGTTCTATCAGTATTGGCGTAATGTTGCTGATGACGATGTTCTTAAATGTATTCGTATGCTTACATTCCTGCCTATTGAGGAAATTGATGCTATGAGCAACTGGGAGGGAAGTCAGCTTAATGAGGCTAAAGATATCTTAGCATATGAGCTCACAAAGCTTGTTCACGGTGATGAAGAAGCCGATAAAGCACGACAGGTTTCAAAATCACTCTTTGGCGGCGGAGCCAATAATGCCGATATGCCTACTTCGGCACTTAATCCTGAAGACTTTACAGATGGCAAAATAGGTGTTCTCGATATGCTTTTAAAGGTTGGCTTAATTCCTTCAAAGGGTGAGGGAAGACGACTTATTACTCAGGGCGGCGTAAACATTAACGATTCTAAGGTTTCTGACCCAGCGTTACAGATTTCCATTGACGATTTCGCCGAAGGCTTAATTGTTAGAAAAGGTAAGAAAGTATTTCATAAGGTAACAATATAAAAGAAAATCAGGATTGGTAAAACCAATCCTGATTTTTTAGTTTTAAAGATTAAAACTTAATAACATCATTCATATCATATAGTCCTGCCAGTTTACCTGCTACAAATTTAGCAGCCTTAACTGAGCCTGCTGCGAATACTTGCTTAGAGCCTGCGCTGTGCGAAAGTGTTATTACCTCATCTCGTCCCGCAAAAATAACATCGTGTTCACCCACAATAGTTCCTCCGCGAACGGAATGTATTCCAATTTCGTTATTTGCGCGTTTTTGTCGCTTTGAATGTCGGTCATATTCGTATACCATTTTATCTTCAAAAACATCGTTAATGGCATTTGCAAGCATAATTGCTGTACCCGAAGGCGCATCAAGCTTTTGATTATGGTGTTTTTCAACAATTTCAATATCGAAATCGTTACCAAGAACCTGTGCCGCTTTTTTAGAAAGGGCAACAAGAAGATTGACGCCAAGCGAAAAGTTGAATGTAAAGAAAACGGGAATGTTGTTTGCGGCCGCTTTGATTTTTTCTATTGCACTATCATTATATCCTGTCGTTGCAAGAACTGCAGGAATTTTATTTTTAAGAGCAAATTCAAGTAGATTGTCAAGTGCACTAGGGTGAGAAAAATCTATTATAACATCCGCGGCAATATTTATATCGGAAAAAGCGGTAAAAACAGGGTATGCGTGCCGTCTTATATCGGCAACATCAACACCACAGACTATTTCACAATCATCCATACCGTTTACAATATCGGTTATTACGCCGCCCATTTTTCCGTTGCAGCCGCTTAAAATAATTTTAGTCATTGTATTTTCACTTTCCTGTTAAGTCTAAATTATTTTATAAGACCGTATTTCACAAGATACTCTTTTAGTTTTTCTTTGCCTGCATCATCCATAGTAAGTAAGGGTAAGCGCAGAGGACCTGTACCGAATCCTAACATATCCATAGCATCCTTTACAGGAATGGGATTAACATCCATAAACAAGGCATCCATGAGGGGAAGATAGTATTCTTGTATTTCTTTAGATTTTGCTTTATTACCGTCAAAGAAATACTGACAAATATCGTGAGTTTCCTTTGGCAGTATGTTGGAGAATACCGAAATTACACCAATACCGCCGAGAGAAAGAATATCATAAATTTGGTCATCGTTACCTGAATAAATGTCAAGATCATCACCACAGGTTTCACGAATTTGACGCACAAGCTCAAGATCACCGCTTGCCTCTTTGGTGGCAACAATTGTATCTATCTTTGATAGCTCCTTATAGGTTTCAACGGCTATTTTCATACCTGTTCTTGAGGGAACATTGTAAAGAATAATAGGGGCGTCAACCTGAGAGCATATATGTGAATAATGTGCAACAAGTCCGCGTTGGGAGGTCTTGTTATAATAGGGAGTAACCATAAGCATTGCGTCGCAACCGACATTTAAGGCTTCCTTAGAAAGCGTAACGGCATATGAGGTATCGTTACTACCTGTGCCTGCAATAATAGGGACACGTTTATTTGCAACCTCAGAAGCAGTAGCAAGAACCTTTATATGCTCATCGTGAGTAAGCGTGCTGCCTTCACCCGTTGTACCGCACACAATAAGAGAATCAATACCCTTTACTATCTGGTCTTCAACAAGCTGAGTAAGCTTTTCATAGTTTACACTGCCATCCTTATGAAATGGTGTGACAAGGGCGGTACCCGCACCTGTAAATACTCTGTTTTTCATAAAAAACACCTTTCCGAAAAAGTATAAGCAAAGTTATTATCAATCCATATAACCCTGGGCACACAGAAGTTCTGCAAGAAGAACAGCACCGCCTGCGGCACCGCGCAGAGTATTATGGGAAAGACAAACAAATTTATAATCGTACTGACTGTCCTCACGCAGTCTGCCGATGGAAACTGCCATACCGCCCTCAAGATCGCGATGCAACTTGGTCTGTGGCATGTTATCCTCGTTAAAATAGTTAAGAAACTGTTTGGGGGCGTGGGGGAGCGAAAGCTCTTGAGGCGCACCGCTAAAACTGCTCCAGGCTTCCAAAATTTCCTCTTTGGAAGGCTTTTTATCTTTAAAAGACACAAATACCGCTGCCATATGACCGTCGCTCACAGGAACACGAATACATTGGGCAGTAAACTTAGGCTCTGTAGCGTTTACAATTTCACCGTTTTCTATATTTCCCCATATCTTTAAAGGCTCCTGTTCGGATTTTTCCTCCTCACCGCCGATATAAGGGATTACATTGTCGACCATTTCAGGCCATCTTTCAAAGGTTTTACCTGCACCAGAGATTGCCTGATAGGTACAAACAAGCACCTTTTCTACGCCAAATTTTGAAAGGGGATATATAGCGGGAACATAGCTTTGCAAAGAGCAATTGGACTTAACTGCAATAAAGCCGCGTTTTGTTCCAAGACGCTCGCGCTGATATTTTATAACCTCGGCATGGTCGGCATTGATTTCAGGGATGATCATAGGTACATCTTTTGTGCCTCTGTGGGCGCTATTGTTAGAGATAACGGGACACTCGTGCTTTGCATAAAGTTCCTCAAGATCACGAATCTCATCCTTTTTCATATCAACAGCACAGAAAACAAAATCAACCTTGCTAACGATTTCATCAATATCCTCTGTAGCACTTAAAACTACCATATCCTTAAGATTTTCAGGAATCGGTGCGGTCATAGCCCAACGGTTTTTAACACTATCCTCATAACGCTTACCCTTGGAACGTGGGCTTGCGGCAAGAGCGGTAACCTTAAAATTGGGATGATCTGCAAGAAGCAATGCAAAGCGTTGACCAACCATACCGGTTGCACCGATAATACCGACATTATAATTCTTCATTTGAGATCACAATCCTTTTAAGAAAAAGTTTTAGTTGCCATTATTGAAATTTTGCAATATAATAATAAATAAATGCAAAATTCATTACAAACTATTACAGTTTATTTTAACATTCATAAATAGGTTTGTCAAATATATTTTATGCATTATCAGCACGAAAGGTTATTATTATGAAAAAAAGCGATTTTTATTATGATTTACCCGAGACTCTTATTGCACAAACACCTATAGAACCGCGAAATTCTTCACGTCTTATGGTTTTAAATAAAGACAATAACAATATAATTCATACAATTTTTGACAAATTAGATGATTATTTAAAACCCGGAGATTGTCTTGTGCTTAATAATACAAGGGTTTTGCCTGCAAGAATTTTTGGCACACGTACCGATACCAATGCGGTGGTTGAATTTGTACTTTTAAAGCAGATTTCTACTCTCGTTTGGGAATGTATTGCAGGTCCCGGTAAAAAAGCAAAAACAGGACACAGTTTCAAATTCAGTGATAAGCTTTCAGCCACAGTTACCGATGTGCTTGAGGACGGCAACCGAATTCTTAAGTTTTCTTGTGACGGTGAGTTTTTCGGCGTTCTTGATGAGGTTGGACAAATGCCGTTACCACACTATATAAAAGAAAAACTTGAAAACAAAGAAAGATACCAAACGGTATATTCTAAAGAGTTAGGTTCTGCTGCAGCACCAACCGCAGGACTTCACTTTACGAATGATATGCTTTGTCGTCTTAAAAATAAGGGAATAAATATTGCATATGTTACCCTTCATGTGGGACTTGGCACATTTAGACCTGTTAAGGTTGACGAAATAACAGAGCATAAAATGCACTCTGAATGGTATCATATACCCGCCGAAACCGCCGATTTATTGAATAAAACAAAGAAAAATGGCGGCAGAATTATATGTGTTGGTACAACAAGCTGCAGAACCCTTGAAAGTGCAGTAAATAAATTTGGTGAAATATGTGAATGTTCAGATTCAACCGATATATTTATTTATCCCGGCTATAAATTCAAATGTATTGATGCTTTGATAACCAATTTCCATTTACCTGAAAGCACCCTTATAATGCTTGTAAGCGCTTTTTACGGATATGAGAAAACAATGTCTGCTTATAAAACGGCTGTTAATGAAAAATATAGATTTTTCAGCTTTGGTGATGCGATGTTTATTTCTTAAAAGGAGTTAATTATGTATAAATTATTAAAAACCGAAGGAAATGCCCG
>JAZRQA010000066.1:0-10652 GCA_045649505.1 Acutalibacteraceae bacterium | reverse complement strand
CTTGACAAATCATAATACTTCGCGATATGATATATTATGCAAAAGGAGGTATTGTATGGATATTCAATTAAAGCGAGGACTTTTGGATATATGCGTATTAGCTGCAATTAAGAGTGAAGATTCATACGGTTATAAGATAATCAAGGATATGAAGCCATATATTGAGCTTTCCGAATCAACCTTATACACTATCCTAAAACGCTTAGAAACGTCGGGAATGTTAACTATTCGCACTGCGCAACACGGTGGCAGACTTAGGAAATACTATCATATTACTAATGACGGACTAAAGCGCATAGACGCTTTTAAGGCTGATTGGAAGGAAATTATGTCGATATATCAATTTGTAACTAAGGAGGATGAGGGTAATGACAAAAACTGAGTTTCTTGCGCAATTACGCGAGGGTTTGATGGGCTTACCAAATAATGATATAGAAGAACGCTTGTCTTTTTACGGTGAAATGATTGATGACCGATTTGAAGAAGGCGTATCGGAGGAGGAAGCGGTTCGTGAAATCGGTAATGTTGATAAAGTTATATCACAAATTATAGCGGACACTCCCCTTTCCAAGCTCGTAAAAGAAAAAATGAAGCCAAAGAAAAGACTGCACGCTTGGGAAATTACACTTATAGTTTTGGGTTCGCCCATTTGGATTTCTTTACTGGTTGCTGCATTCGCCATAATTCTTTCACTTTATGCGGTATTGTGGTCTGTTTTAATTTCACTTTGGGCTACATTTGCTTGTGTAGCGGCTTGCGTTTTTGGATTTGTTGCAGCAGGAATTGTTTTTTGCTTTAGCGGCAAAGGTCTCTCAGGGGCTGCTATGATTGGGGCGGGTATTGCCTGTGTGGGAATTTCTATATTTTTGTTCTTTGGATGCACAGCGGCAACAAAAGGCACCTTGTTGCTTACTAAAAAGATATGTTTTTGCGTTAAAAAGTGTTTTTTGAAAAAGGAGGAAGCATAATGAGCAAGCAAGCAAAAATATGGCTTATTATTGGGGCCTCTCTTGTATTGATTGGATGTATAATTTTTGGATGTGTAATGACATTGCTTAAATGGGATTTTACAAAATTACAAACCGCCAAGTACGAAACTAACCATTACGAAATCACCGAAAACTACAAAAATATATCAATTATAACCGATACTGCTGATATTGTTTTATTGCCCTTTGAAGGCTCAAAAAGCTTTGTTGAATGTTTTGAACAAGAAAATATAAAGCATTGTGTCACGGTAACGGATGATACACTTACTATTCAAAATGCTGATACAAGGAAATGGTACGAGCATATAGGTATAGCCTTTAATACACCAAAAATAACGGTATATATTCCACAAGATCAATACGGTGTTCTTTTGGTAAATGGCAGCACAGGTGATATTGACATATCAAAAAATTTGAAATTTAAAAGTATTGATATTGCAGTAAGTACGGGTAGTATCGAAAATTATGCTTGCGCTTTAGAATATATTAAACTAAAGACGAGTACAGGTAGTATACATACCAAAGACATTCGCGCGAATTCGCTTGACTTTTGTGTTTCAACAGGTAAAATAAGTGCACAGTCTGTATCCTGTGAAGGTGATATTAAGATAAAGGTGAGCACAGGTGATACTAAACTGATCGATGTTTCGTGCAAGGATATTGTATCAAGCGGAAGCACGGGTGATATTTCCTTAAAGAATGTGCTTGCTACAGGTAAGATTTCTATCGAGAGAACAACAGCGGATGTGAAACTTGACTCCTCGGATGCCGCGCAGTTATTTATCAAAACCGACACAGGCGATGTTACGGGTAGCTTGCTTTCTGAGAAGGTCTTTATCACCCAAACCGATACAGGTAGAGTTTTTGTTCCCAAAACTTTGACTGGTGGAAAATGCGAGATTATTACAGATACGGGAAATATTAAAATAGATATTCAACCCTAATATGAAAAAGCCGCTCAAGCAAAAAGCTTTTTTGCACTCTTAAAATTCAAACTGTAAATTCAGGGTAGAAAAATAAGCAAAAATCCGTTATACTGATTATATAAATAATTTTTGGAGGTGGAGAACATTAAAAAAAGTCTGCAGTATATTATCTGTGTTTTAAGCGGAGCCTTTATGGGACTTACCCTGCTATTCCCCGTCTTTGGTCCTGCAGTTTTTGTACTTGCCGTTCCTGCATTCTCCTACTTAATAAAACGCGCCGATGACACAATATTTCGCGTTGCCTTTATCTTCTGCCTTGGACTTTGCATAACAGGGTACTTCCCTGCCTTTTATATAAGACCAGGTTTTGACCCCATACTTACATTTTTAATTAACCTTTTATTATATATAATTTTATGTTTGCTTCATTCACTTGCGCTGAGTGTTTCGTTGTGGCTTGGTTTCAAGTTAACAAACAAATGCGCACTTAGGTGCATATATGTTCCGATTTTTTGGGCAGCGGCGGAATGGTTTATAGGCAGCGGACCTTTTGCCTGGCCTACCTTAAGGCTTAGCCTTGCTTTATGGCAGTACCCTGTATTTATACAGTGGGCAAGCTTTGGCGGGCAGTTACTTGTGAGTGCCGTTATAGTTGCGGTGAATTTATTCCTTGCTTTCACCATTTGCAAGCTAAAAAGCCGACGCGCCTTCTTTTGCGCTGCGGCGGCGGTAACTATATTCACAATAAATCTTATACCCGTATTTTTTATGGATAGTCATACAGGAAAGACAGTAACTGCGGTACTTGTTCAACCAGGTGTTACAGTTGTTGGCGAGGACCGCGGTGATGTATATGTTCGTGCCTTGGATTTATGCGAAAAGGCGGCGCAGGCTAAGCCCGATATAATTCTTGTAAGCGAAAGCGTTCTGCCGTACGGCTTTGATGAGGATGAATATTTACAAAAAGAGTGGTCGGATATTGCCAAGACTGCGCAGGCTGATGTTATCGTAGGTGGCAGATTGAATGGACACGCAGCGGCATATCATTTTGACTCAAACGGGGCGCTTAAAACAGTTGCACCGAAAAAACGCGAGGTACCGCTTTTTGAAAACGGTGTGGTTGACAGACAGTTTCGGCTTATCATCGATAACAGTGCAAATATTGTATCCACAAAAAATGCTGATATGGGAATTTTAATATGCTATGAGAGTATGTTTTCGGCAATGGCGCGCAATGCTGCAAATGATGGCGCGTCACTGCTTAGTGTAATTACCAACGACTCCTGGTTTGATGATGATACTGCCAAAAATTTACATTTAGCCCACGGTATATACCGAGCGGCAGAGACGGGCAGACCGCTTATTCAATCGGGTATAAACGGCCGTACTGCTGCAATTCAAAAAAACGGTATTGTGACCGATATAATAAATCATAATGAAAGTGAAATTTTAGAGGTAAATATAGAAATCCAGGCCAAAAACACACCCTATCTTATATGGGGTGATTGGTGGCTAACACTCGGCGTATTGTTTATTTTAGGTCCTAAGGTAATTTTAAAATTTTTATTTAAAAAATAAAAGGCTGTTGCAAATGGCAACAGCCTTTTTCTATACAAGTTGTGCTATTATTTCTTCTATATCAGTCTTTGAGCGGTAGCCTATAAAGCTTTCTGCAATAGCTCCGTCCTTAAAAAAGATGACAGTGGGTATACTCATAATACCGAATTTAGCAGCGAGAACGCCCTCATCATCTACATTGACCTTGCAAACCTTGAGTTTGCCTTCATACTCCTCGGCAATTTCTTCAACAATAGGTGCGAGCATTTTGCACGGTCCGCACCAGGTAGCCCAAAAATCTACCAGTACGGGAACATTACTATCTAAAACCTCCTGCTGAAAATTTTGAGAAGTTAATATAATTTCCGACATATTTATTTCTCCTTATAATATAGCATACAATGGCAAAAGCCTTCAAAATCAGGGTCCTTTATTTGGTCACGAAATTCTTTGCACATGCACTTAAATTCCTCGGTGCGACCAAGCTTACAGGGACAATATCCACCCGTGCGCTTAAGCCCCTCCTTTACGGTTTTGACCACTTGTTTATCAGGATTAAAAATAACCTTCATATATTATGATTCCTCACTTAATATTTTTCACAAGTTAAATAGAAATTATGCTTTTTAAATTTTTACAATTCCTAAAGCATCCAATACAGAGGAGATAAGAATTAGAATAATGCATATAGGTGCAATGTATTTAATAACAACGCCGAAAAGCTTTTTGTTTTTGAACCTTCCGGAAACTTCTATTTCCTCCTCAATGGTTTTCGGCTTAATTATATACCCTACGAAGATGCAGGTAAGAAGTGCTACTATAGGCATTATTACGCTATTGCTTATAAAGTCGAAGAAATCGAGGATGGAAAGACCCATTATACTAAAGCCGCTCCAGATACCAAATCCGAAGGAGGAGCAAAGGCCCATTACAATACAGAAAATTAAAACTATAAGGCAGGTTGTACGTCTACCCCAGCCTGTTTTATCTCGCACAATTGAAACAACGGTTTCCATAAGTGAAATAGAGGAGGTTAATGCCGCGAAGAATACAAGCAAAAAGAATGCCGCGCCTATAATAGTGCCGCCTGTCATACTTTCAAAAACCTTAGGCAGTGTTATAAACATAAGGCTGGGACCTTTACCGAGTGCCGCCTCGTCTCCGCCGGAGAACGCAAATACGGCAGGAATTATCATAAGACCCGCAAGGAAGGCAATTCCTGTATCAAAAATTTCAATTTGATGAACCGAGGATTCAAGATTTACATCCTTCTTCATATAGGAACCGTAGGTTATCATAATGCCCATCGCAAGGGACATTGAATAGAAAAGCTGTCCCATTGCTGCAAGCACGGTAGTAACCGAGAACTTAGAAAAATCGGGAGTAATGTAGTAGGCAACACCGTCCATCGCGCCGGGCATAAACATAGTATAAATCGCAACAAACAAGGTTAACGCAATAAGCACGGGCATCATAACCTTGCTGACCTTTTCAATCCCCTTTTCAACGCCGAAAAGAACTATAAGTGCAGTTAAACCAATAAAAATGCAAAACCATAAAACCGGCTCACCCGTTTTTGCAATAAAGGATTCAAAATATCCTTCCTGTGCGCTTGCCTTGGCATCACCCGAAACAAAGGCGACAAAATATTTGGTTACCCAGCCGCCTATTACCGAGTAATAGGGTAAAATAATTGCGGGAACAACCGATGCTATAACGCCGATAAACGAGTATTTTTTATTAATGGCGCGAAAAGCACCAATCGCACTCTGCCCTGTTTTCCTGCCTATGGCAATCTCGGCGCACATAAGCGCAAAACCAAAGGTTACTGATAAAATAATATAAACAAGCAAGAAAATTCCGCCGCCGTACTTTGCGGCAAGGTATGGAAATCTCCATATGTTTCCAAGACCTACGGCCGAGCCAGCCGCGGCAAGAACAAAACCTAATTTGCCTGTAAAAGAACTTCGCTTTTCGCTCACTTTTAAAACTCCTTTTAAACCTCTTTGTATAACGGTATTATTCTACCACAATATATCAGTTATTACAATCATTATTTTAAAAAAAGAACGCCGTTTACCGACGTTCTTTAAAATATTTATTCTTCCTCAACTAAAGTAGCTTCCAACTGCGCCTGAATTTTTTCATCATAAGAAAGAACTGCTTTTTCTTTCTTGCCCTTTAACTTTCGGTTTACATAATTCTTTGTGATTTTAACAACCAACGGAGATAAGGCGACAACACCTATAAGGTTTGGTATCATCATAAGGCCGTTAAAGGTATCGGAGATATCCCAAGCAAGCGAAGAAGAAAGTACTGCGCCGAAGATAACAGTGCAAACATGAATTATTCTGAAAATAATGGTTGTTTTTGAGCCAAAGAGATATTCCCAAGCCTTGGAGCCGTAATGTGACCAACCAAGAACGGTAGTAAAGGCAAAGAGGAACATTGCAATAGCAATAAACTTTTGACCTATATTTCCCCAATGGAACACAGCATTAAATGCACCGCCGACCAAGGTTGCATCGGTAAGGCCCTGTGCAATTTCACCTGTTTCAACATTAAATGCACCGCCTGCAAGACCACCTGATGTTAGAACAACAAGAGCGGTCATGGTACAAACAACCATTGTATCAGCAAATACTTCGAATATACCCCACATACCCTGTTTAACAGGCTCCTTTATGTTGGAGTTAGAGTGAACCATAACTGAGGAACCCAGACCCGCTTCATTAGAGAAAACGCCGCGCTTAAATCCGTTTGTTACAGCAACTATAACACCGCCGATACCGCCGCCTACAAAGGCTTCGGGTTTAAAGGCATTTACAAAGATAGCCTTAAATGCAGGGATAATTGCGTCATAGTTTATACCAATAATAACAAGGCTTCCTGCTACAAAAAGAACCACCATAAAGGGAACAATTTTTTCTGCAACACTTGCAATTCTTTTAAGACCGCCTAATGTAATAAGGGCGGTAAGAGCCATAATTATAACACCGATTATAATATTATAAAGAGAAATATTACCAAACACCATAACGCTTGAAAGAGCTTTTACATCAAAAGCAACGGCAACGTTGGCAACAATTTTATTTACCTGACCCATACTTCCGATACCGAAAGAAGCCAGCATAGTAAATATCGAGAATAGCACGGCAAGAACAGTGCCTATCCATTTACAGCCTTTTTTACCGCCAAGGCCATCTCTTAAATAGTACATAGCACCGCCTGACCATTCGCCATTGGGATTCTTGCGGCGGAAGTACATACCAAGAACGTTTTCGGAATAGTTAGTCATCATACCGAGGAAGGCAGCAACCCACATCCAGAATACCGCACCTGCACCGCCAACCCAAATAGCGGCGGCAACACCCGCGATATTACCTGTACCAACGGTAGCGGCAAGGGCAGTACAAAGAGCCTGGAAAGGTGAAATAGAGCCCTTTTCCTTACTGTGCCCGATAACATCCTTCTTAAAAAGACTACCTATTGTCTTTTTAAACCAATGACCAAGATGGGAAATCTGAAACACCTTAGTAGCAAGTGTCATAATAATACCCGTTCCAATTAGAAGAGCAAGACCAGGAATTCCCCAAACGACACCGTTGACGGCACCGTTTATTTCTGCGATTTTGTCTAACATAATAATCCTCCTTAAAAAATAAAAACCGTGCAATCAGCACGGTTCACACACAAAGACAAAATACACCCTAAAAGGTGATAAAATTTACTTCGTCCTTTTGCCTGAGAGATTCCCGCTAATTGCGATTTCACCTTCGGCACCCAATTTAATGAGCTTCTCCAAAGTTCTGTCAGCTTACAGTCTTCATCCACACGGAAACCTGAGAGTGTTACTCCTTCGGCTGCAAAAGCAATTTCCTGCAAGCGTCATACAGAATTATTAAATTTTAAAACATTATACACCTCTTTTTTACATTTTTCAAGTAGTTTTCTCATAAAGATTGAAAAAAAGTATTTTTTCATATATAATAGACAATAGGTGAAGAAAAATGAACGTTGTTTTAGTTGGTATGCCCGGTTGCGGCAAAAGCACAGTGGGAGTTCTTTTGGCAAAGAGTATGCTTATGGATTTTATTGATACCGACCTTATTATTCAAGGTAAGTTCGGTAAAGCACTGTGTGAAATTATTGAGGAATATGGTAATGCTTATTTTATAAATGCGGAAAATCAAATTTTAAGCGGTCTTACCTATGAAAACACCGTGATTGCCACAGGAGGCAGTGCGGTGTACGGCTGTGACGCAATGAAGAATTTAAAGGAAAATGCTGTCACCGTTTATTTAAAGCTTTCCCCTGCCCTTCTTGCTGAAAGGATAAAGAACATAAAAACCAGAGGTATTGCAATGGAGAGGGACTGTTCGCTTGAGGAATTGTATATTGAGCGCGCACCCCTTTATGAAAAATACGCCGATATTACGGTAGACTGCACAAATTTAAGTGTTGAGGACTGTGTGAACGATATAATAAAACGGTTAAAATGAGAATAGCCATTAAATCAAGCCTTATACAATATTAAAACAAATTAAAAAGCTTGGGAGTTTCCTCCCAAGCTTTTTAAACTTTCTACAGATATTCTCTTATATCTACAGTTAATTTTTCTTCAAGATTTATAAGGCGTTTGGTTATATCTTTTGAAACCTCGTCTGCTGCTTCATACTCATTAAGGTAACGGTTTAATGATTTTACGCCCATATTGCAGCCATCCGTCATAAGGCTTGCAATAGTTGCATCACACTCGTTAATTTTAAGCTTTATATTCGTTTTCATCCAAGACATTCCCTTGGCGATGGGGTTAGGCTCCTTGCCGTCGTCCCCGTATTTTTTAAGCAATTCCTGAATTTCACGATTTAATTTTTCGTGCTCGTCCTTACAGGCATTAAGCAGTTCCTTAAACCTATGGTCTCCTACGTAGTCGATAACATCGTCAATAGAGGAAACGCCCATTTTTACGCCTGCGTCACATTCGCGTAGAAGTTTTACAGTATCTTGTTCTATCAAAAAAATCATCTCCTGAGATTATTATGTCCGCAAAATGCAAAATAATCTCAGGAGATTTTATTTTTTATTTAAAATCAATCGTCATCCTTGTCTTTGTCTTCTAAAGACAGTTGACCGAAAGGCACAAGGCAATTATGCATCTTTGCCAGATCGTTTCTTGTGCTTTTCTCAACAGCACCGCTATAAACGTAGCCTTCTGAGCGCATATAAGCACTCCACCGACAATGCTCTAAAATCCGTATTGCCCATAATTGATCTTGCGTACGGTCCTCAGGCGCCTTTTGCGCACCCGCAATTGAGCATTTAATTTTCATTTCCCTGTGAATTGCACTGGCCATTGATGATTTGTAATTGTAATCGTACTGCCAAAAATCTCTTTCGCTTCCCCACTTACGGTGACGTTCTAATGCCTTTTTTTCAATATCACTTTCAAGAATAGCCTCTTGCGAATAAGAGGAATCTGTGTCACCGATAAAATCTATATTATAACTTTGTCCCTTAAAGTTTGTAATGTCACATAACGCTTGTTTTTTATCGGAATTATATATAATTGCCTGTATTTGAGGCGCGTAGACTCTTTTTTCAAACAGTGCTCGAAGCTTTATTGCGGTCGAAATATTCTTTTCATCATCACCTAAAGCAATAAATACATATGTGGTCTGGGGCAATGCCAATATGGCTTGCTCAAAAGTCTTGGTATTAACATCAACGCCTGAATGCACGGTGATTTTATACTTTGCTTCTCCTTCAATATCATAATTGCCGTTTAACTGAGAATCCATTAGTCCTGGACAAAGGGCGCAAAAGATATCGTTTGCATTTTTATTTATATCAAAGCAATCAATTTGCACACGGAATCCATCCATCTGACAAAACCACGATAATGCCTTTGTCATTTCGGTACCGAAATTTCCCATGCCGATTACAAGGGCATTTATTTTTTTTATTCCCTCGTCATAGCGTGCGCTACAAAAGATTTTTTCAAAGCCTTTCTCGTAAAGGTTTCGAAAAACAACTGATTGCACCTCATTAACACGGCGCACCTTGATTTTTGGAGGAAAGGTCTCCCCGTTGTTTCCCTCTATATTTTCAAAAGCATTTGCTAATAAAATTTCCGCCTCAACCTGAGTTGAAAAAACATAAAGATGAGTGTTTTCCCTGTGCTTGAGCTTATCAATCAGTTTAAGTGCTTTGCTGACATTTTCGGATTGATTATCACCAATGGTAAAAAAGCGAAACTCGGTTTTTGCGTTGTGCAAGAAAAAGTTAATGTCAACAATATCCTTTTTAAAACAAACTGCACCAAGTTCCCTTGCGCCCTCTACCAGTGCGCTATTTTGTTCCTGATTAGTTTCACACACATTGGTAAAAACAAGGCAACGGTGCTTCGGGCAGTTTTTATACAAGCTGTGGGCAAGTGCTAAAGATTTTTCATTTAACTCGGAAAAAATATAAACATCTGAATTAAAATGAGATATATAACGTTTATAGGCTGATATATTTTTAAAAAAGGATAAAACAAATCCGAAGGTTAGCAAAGGAGCTAATAACATTAAAATTAAAAAAAGCAGCGTATACCCTTTAAATATCAACGCAGGCGTTTGCGCAAGATTTGATATAATAATCTCATAATCCGCATCAACAATAAACATTTTCATCATATGATGAATTGCCAATAAAACTGCTTCGAAATTTCCGCAGCTGTTTGTTGACAATTCATTTATGTATATAGGTACAAATAAGAAAAAAGATGAGAAAATTACACCAATAAACAAGATTTTTAAAGGATCTAACAATCGTCCGCTTTTATATGAGGTTTTACTTCTAATATAAGCAAAAATAATACAACTAAGCAGACAAATTAACGACAGAACTAAAAATACAGTCCACACCATAATGCCCCTCCAGACAGATAAAGTTAAGTTGCAAAAAAACATATTAAAAAAGCCTGTACATATTGTTTATTATACGATTAAATGCATTTCCTGTCAACCGCTCAGAGTATTTACCTATTTGTTGCCTATAATGAATATAGGTTGGTGAAAAAGCGCACTTGCGCTTTTTCACGGACAAATTTCTAATTTGTCCGTGAAATTATAAAAATAATTTCACCTATTTCATTGCAATGATGTCGGCGTAAATAATCAAGGATTATTTACAT
>JAZRQA010000065.1:0-14155 GCA_045649505.1 Acutalibacteraceae bacterium | reverse complement strand
ATTATAAAAATAATTTCACCTATTTCATTGCAATGATGTCGGCGTAAATAATCAAGGATTATTTACATAAAACCGCTATGTGTAGCGGTTTTTCGAAAAGCTTTATTTGAAAGCTTTTCGTCTACCGATTATCATTATTATACAGTATTTTATGAAAAATAACAAATAGAATATAATTGACACATGTATTTAAAAACTGTATAATAGTTACATAACTTACTGAGGTGACAATTTAATGAAAAAGTTAATTAGCTGTCTTTTGTGTGTTGTGTTGATGTTTAGCCTTTTTACAACCTATGCCAGCGCGCAAAAAACAAATCTTTGTGAAAATTTCAGAATTATTGAATGGTTTGAAACCTGCTTTAATAAGGGCACAAAAAATAATTCTTCCTTTGGAGCTGAAGTGATTTATAATTATGTTGCCCACGAAATAACCCAGTCCAGAGAATATGAATTCAACAACAACATTACCTTTGTGCCCGAAGCGGAGTATGAGGCTTTTGTAAATGAATGGTTTAAAACCTCGTCCTCAACATTTAAAAACCTTCAGGCGCTTAAATATGATATAGTTTATGGATTTCCTGAGCTTACCGATAGCGGCACTCCCGTTTATTCGGGCGGTGAATATTGCGTAATTCTTGCCGAGCCTATGGGTGATCAAGAATATTACCTTGACGGTTATTTACCCGGTACTGACAAATACTTTGTATATCTTAACAAACGGACCATCACCGACCAAAAGCCGTCAGGCACCGAAAACAAGGATTATTTCACCGTTGAGCGTGAGGAAAACACATACTATACCGTTCCCACAAATGAATGGATGCAGTACACAGTTACATATAATAATTCTAAGTTAAAGTACGTTTCTACCGATAAGGTTACATCGGTCCCCGAGGAGCTTATAAGGCCCGGTGATATTATCGGTTCAACATCAAGTATCACCTCTTCAAGCACCTCATCTGCTAATGTTTCAAGTGCTGCAAGCAGCAGCACCTCCTCAGTTACATCTTCAAGTAACGCTTCCTCAAGCAGGGAGGAATCGTCACTGCCCTCTGTGATTGAGGTGAAAACCATTGCAAAAATTTCCGGAGCTGAGTTGTGTGCGGCTGAGGGTGTATTCCCCCAGAACACCGCTTTTTCCATTACCCGTATAGATGACGGTATTTCATATGAGAGTGTAAAATCTGCACTCGATGGCCGTGCCAAGCGGTTTACCGCATTTAATATTACCGCGGCATATGCAGGTATGCCCGTTCAGCCCAACGGCACCGTAACCGCCATTTTTGAAATTCCCGAAGGCTATGAAATAAATAAACTTGCGGTTATTTACATTAGCGATGACGGCAAGACCGAGCAGTTTCCCTCTATTGTCGATAAAAAGGCGAACACCATTACCGTCGAGCTTTTCCATTTTTCAACCTTTGCTGTTGTTGAAATGATAAATGAAACTAATGTCACCGTTAAAGAGGATAATACGGGGCTTATAATTTTGGTAATTGTTTTAATAGTATTGTTACTTGCAGGTATAGGCTTCTTAGTATGGTTCTTCTTTTTCTACCGCAAAAAGGTGAAAACCGCTGCAAAAAAACCCATTGAACCCGAAGAAAATGATGACGATATGTTAATCTTCCCGTAAAATAATAAAAAACCGCAGTACAGCATTTAGACTGTACTGCGGTTTTTGTTTTAATCTTTTGCTTCGCGCTTGGTTTTTGTTATCTCACCTGTGTTTGCATTGATCTCGAAGGAAAATTCTTCGTTTTTGTGGTCAAAATCAATCTCCCAAAAAACGCCTTCGCGTTCACTGTCAAGGTCAACCTCGAGGTTAGTTATATCTTCCCTTTTAAGTCCCGCTTGCTTTAGCACCTTATCTATGGCTTCGTCACGGGTAACTGCAACTGCTGTAGAATCGGAAACATTAGCACCGCTTGGCGACAAAATTGAAGAGATTTTACTCTCCGCACCCTGTAAGGAGGAAGAAAGAGCACCCGAATTCATACTGCCGCTCCCTGTTCCCTGCATAGACATATCCGTACAGGCTGTAACAGAAAATACCAATAATGCGCAAATAAAGATTACTGAAAATTTTTTCATATTTTTTCCTCCCATTTTTATTCTTTGTTTGTTTTTTTAGTTTATTCAAATATATAAAAATTAAAAAGGCGGGAGCAAACTCCCGCCATATTATTTCAATTATTTAAAATATCTGTTCAAAAGACCCTCAAATGCCTTGCCGTGTCGAGCCTCATCGCGAGCCATCTCGTGAACGGTATCGTGGATCGCATCAAGACCTAACTCCTTAGCAAGCTTTGCGAGCTCGGTCTTGCCTGCGGTTGCGCCGTTTTCGGCATCTACGCGCATTTCAAGGTTTTTCTTGGTTGAGTCAGTTACTACCTCACCCAAAAGCTCGGCAAATTTTGATGCATGCTCAGCCTCCTCATAGGCTGCCTTTTCCCAATAAAGACCGATTTCGGGATAACCCTCTCTATGAGCAACGCGTGCCATTGCAAGATACATACCAACTTCACAGCACTCTCCGTTGAAGTTCTCACGCAGACCGTCGATAATTCTCTGGTCAACGCCCTTAGCAATGCCTACAACATGCTCTGCTGCCCAGCTTTTCTCACCCGACTGCTCGGCAAACTTAGAAGCAGGAGCGTGGCAGATGGGGCACTCATTGGGTGCGCTGTCACCCTCGTGAACATAACCGCAAACTAAACATACATACTTTTTCATTTCTTCTTCCTCCAAAATATTTTTAATTTTTTTATAAACTGCTTTTGCAATCACTACATATTCCTTCAAAGACACAGGTAGCTGACGATATTTCGGCATTAAGTTCTTCTTCCACCGCCTTATACGGTATAAGACCCTTTGCTTCAACATCAATTATCGCGTGACAGTTTCTGCAAAAGAAATGCAGATGCTCACTTACATCAGCATCAAACCGCTCTACCCCGGCATAAACACCAAGACTTACAATTTTTCCGCTTTGCTGAAGATTTGAAAGGTTTCTGTAAACAGTGCCGAGACTTATGTTCGGAATAACCTTTCGAGTTTGCTCATACACCCAAGCAGCACTAGGATGAGTTTTTGTTCCTGATAAAACCTGAAAAACTGCTTCACGCTGTCTTGAATAGTTAGCCATTTATGTCTCCTTTCTCAAAAATAGTAATGATTACTGTTTTTATTATAACAAAAATATAGTATTTGTCAAGTGTTTTTTTGAGAAAACTTAAAATTTTTTGAAAAAATATTTCGGGTTGACAAAACAGTAGAAATTTGAGATAATAAAATGTAATTTTATTAGGAGGCGACGTTTTTGTATTCGCAGAGTATTTCACCTTCTGTAATCAAGCGGTTGCCGCGGTATTATAGATTTTTGGGTGAGCTTAAATCCGCAGGAATGACACGAATTTCCTCTAAAGAATTGTCCGAAAGGATGGGTCTTACAGCAAGTCAGATAAGACAAGATCTTAATTGCTTCGGCGGCTTTGGTCAACAAGGATACGGATATAATATAGAATTGCTTCAGGGTGAGATAGGTCGCATTTTAGGGCTTGACTCTCCTCAGCGCGCCGTGTTGATAGGTGTCGGCAATCTTGGCCGCGCGGTGGCACAGCATATAAATTTTGAAAGCAAAGGCTTTGCACTTATAGGCGCGTTTGACAAGCGCGAGGCATTGGTTGGACAGATACTAAGAAATATGCCAATAAGGCATATCTCTACTCTTGATGAATTTTGCCGTGAAAACCTTCCTACTGCCGCTATACTGTGTATTCCGAAGGATGCAGCGCAGTCAATTTCGGAACAGCTCATAAATTTAGGCGTAAAGGGCTTTTTAAATTTTTCGCATTATGATCTTGCGGTAAAGCATCCCGAGATTGCTGTGGAAAATGTTCACTTTGGGGACAGTCTAATGACACTCTCCTATAACATTCATAATCTTGATTAGAAAAAAGGATTTATACTAAACGGTATAAATCCTTTGTTTTTTGTTAAACTAAATGCGGTGATAGATTATGACGATAACTGCCATCCGTACGGTGGTTTTATACATTTTTATAACCGTAGGTATTCGCCTTATGGGAAAAAGACAAATAGGCGATATGCAGCCGAATGAGCTTGTTGTAACATTGCTTATATCGGAAATTGCCGCCCTTCCCTTGCAGGACACATCGCAGCCGCTTATAAACGGAGTTGTAGCAGTTTTCATTCTGGTAATTCTCGAAATAGTTATTTCGTTTATAACAATGAAGTGTTATTCTCTTCGCAAGGTTATGAATGGAAAATCGGCTGTTATAATTGTTGACGGAAAGATTGACCAGGCAGTTATGAAAAAAGTTCGTATGACGGTTATTGACCTTATAGAGTTGCTACGCGGACAGAACGTATTTGATATAAGCACGGTTGCCTATGCGGTGCTTGAGGTTAACGGCGAGCTTAGTGTTTTGCTTAAAAGTGATTCTCAGCCTGCAACAGCGGGCGACCTTAATTTAAAACCCTGTGCCGCACACCTACAAATACCCGTTATTTCTGACGGAAAGATTATCGATGAATCTCTTGATTCGATTGGCTCAAACCGAAATAAAATACTAAAGATTCTAAAAAGCAAAGATCTCACCTACCGCGAAGTATTTTTAATGACAATGAGCAAAACGGGAAATATGAATATAATTAAGAAGAGTGATAAGCTATGAAAAGGCTGATAATTGCAGGAATAATTTTTTTGTTGATACTCGGCCTTTGCATAGGTGCAGGCATTGTTTCAGACAGGCATTTCGAAACTCTGAAAGAAAAAGTTTCACAGTGCGAGGCGGAATATACAAAGGGTAACACTTCTACCGCCCTTTCCCTATCGCACGAGTTAAAAGACACCTGGATTAAAACCGAGGACTATCTCTCAACCGTTATGAACCACGGAAGGATAGATGATATAAGGGTGCATCTTTCGCGGCTTGTAGCTTTTATTGAAGCCGATAATCTTGCGGGCTTTAAAAGCGAAGCAGCAGAGCTTATTACCCTTATTGACCAACTTGAAGAAGATGAGAAAATAACCCTGCACAGTTTATTTTAAGAATAAAAGGAACCGAACACTTTTGCATTCGGTTCCTTTTATTTTCAATATCCTGCTTCACGCAAATCAATAATTCTCTGATTAGAGCTGCCGCGAAACTGCAGTTGTAGGTCTCTAAGTTCCTCAACATACTGTCCGTCCACAAGGGTATCGGCAAGTCTAAGGAGCTCTATAATCGCGGGTCGGGTTTTACCAAGCTCCTCAAGCTGTTCAAGGGTGTAGCCTGAATAAACGAATATATTCTTGCCTATTCCCTTGACCGCCTTTGCAAGCAGACACAAAGGCTCAGGTTGACAAAACGGCTCACCGCCCGAAAAGGTGACCCCTGAAAGCAGAGGATTTTCCTTTATCTGACCGACAATGTCCTCAACCGACATTTGATAACCGCCCTCAAAGCTATGTGTTTCCGGGTTATGACAACCTTTACAGCGGTGTGGACAGCCCTGAACAAACACTACATAGCGAAATCCGGGGCCATCTACAATGGACTCCTCAACTATACCGCTTAAATTTAGTATATTATTTTGCGAGTCCATGCTTTACGCGATCCTGCTCCTCGGCACGCTTTGCATCGTTAAAACGGTCGGTAGTGCCAACAAGGTAGCCTGTTATTCTTCTTATTCTTTCAAACTTTATATCTTTGCCTACTGCTTTTACTTTTGACATAATTATATTCTCCTTTTCAAAATTATTCTATGCCTACAATATGGGGCATATTGGGATATTTCTTGCGAAGCTCGTTAAGTTTTTCTACGCTTATTTCCTCGCCGTCGCGTCTGCCGCAACGGGGACAAACATCGTCGATTACACCGGTAAAGCCGCAGATGGGGTCACGGTCAACAGGGTGGTTAACAGAACCGTAGCCGATGCCCGCCTCCTTCATGCAACGGATAACACTCTCAAACGCTTCAAGGTTCTTACAGGTATCGCCGTCAAGCTCAACATAAGAAATGTGGCCTGCATTTGTAAAGGCGTGGTAAGGAGCCTCGGTATTGATTTTATCGTAAGCGCGAATATTATAATGTACCGGAACATGGAAAGAGTTGGTGTAGTAATCACGGTCGGTAATGCCCTCAATCTCACCGTAAATCTTCTTATCTATTCTGATGAATCGACCACTCAGACCCTCTGCAGGGGTAGCAAGAAGGGTGAAGTTAAGGCCTGTCTGCTCACTCTTTAAATCAACGAATTTGCGCATATGACCAACAATTTCAAGACCTAATTTCTGAGCTTCCTCGCTTTCACCGTGGTGAACGCCGATAAGAGCCTTCAGAGTTTCGGCAAGACCGATAAAACCAACGCTTAAGGTACCGTGTTTGATTACTTCCTCAATTTCATCATCGGGATTTAATTTATCGGAATCAATCCAAACGCCCTGTCCCATAAGGAAGGGATAGTTTCTTCCCTTCTTAGCGGCCTGAATCTTAAAACGATGGAGAAGCTGACGGCATACAAGCTCCATACACTCATCAAGCTTTTCATAGAAACGGCGAATGTCGCCCTTTGCCTCAATACCGAGTCTGGGCAGGTTAATTGAGGTAAAGCTTAAGTTTCCTCTACCGCTGGTTACCTCTTTGGACTTATCGTAGTGGTTTGCCATAACACGGGTACGGCAACCCATATATGCGATTTCGGTATTATAGTCGCCCTCTTTATAGTATTGGAGGTTAAAGGGAGCGTCGATAAAGCTGAAGTTGGGGAAAAGTCTCTTGGCAGAGGTCTTTATAGCCAGCTTAAAGAGATCATAGTTGGGATCACCGGGATTATAGTTGATGCCTTCCTTAACCTTGAAAATCTGTACGGGGAATATGGGAGTTTCTCCCTCACCCAAACCTGCATCGGTAGCAAGGAGAAGGTTACGGATAACCATTCTGGCCTCCGGCGAGGTATCGGTACCGTAGTTGATAGAGCTGAAGGGAACCTGAGCACCTGCACGGGAGTTCATAGTATTAAGATTATGAACAAACGCTTCCATTGCCTGATAAGTAGCGCGGTCAGTCTGGCGAAGGGCGGTATCGTACGCGTTTGCGATTGAAGCATCAAGAGCCTGGTCACAAACCTTACCATTAAGAGCGGCGGCAGCCTTTGCAGCAAAATCGTCCTTATTACTTATTTCGGGGTCGATAAGCGTATCCTTTAAAGGCTTAACAAGGGCTTCTGCGTCATCTGCAGATATGCCTGCGCGAATCTCAATATTTTTAGCAAGGGCACGATAGTACTCTTTCTTAAAGGTCTTTTTAACGCCCTGTGCCATTGCCCAGTCAAAGTTAGGTACGCTCTGTCCGCCATGCATTTCGTTCTGGTTTGCCTGAATAGCAATACAAGCGAGAGAAGAATAGCTTTGAATGCTGTTGGGCTCACGAAGGAAGCCGTGTCCTGTAGAAAAGCCGTGACGGAACAGCTTTATAAGGTCTATCTGACAGCAGGTTTCAGTGAGCATATAAAAATCCTTATCGTGAATATGAATGTCACCGTTAATATGTGCTGCAGCAATATCCTTAGGCAGAATATAGTTATCAATAAAGTATTTAGAACCCTCGGAGCCGTATTTGAGCATTGTACCCATAGCGGTATCAGCATCAATATTAGCGTTCTCGCGCTTAATATCTGCATCCTTAGCATATGCAAAGGTAAGCTCCTTATAAATATTCATAAGGTCAGCCTCGGACTGACGAATTTTAGCGTGTTCTGCACGGTAAAGGATGTACGCCTTTGCAGTCTTTGCGTAGCCGTAACGGATAAGGGTCTCTTCCACAATATCCTGTACCTGTTCAACGGTGCAATTCGTATTGTCGGGTATTCTATCGCATACCTTTTCGGTTAAGTAGGATATGTCCGAATGGGACATAGGTTCGTCCCCTACCGCCTTATTTGCCTTTGAAATAGCGGTTAAAATTTTTACCGAGTCAAAATCAACAAGGTAACCGTTTCGTTTCTGAATCTTCTTTGACATTTTCTTTTTCTTCCTCCACATATAGTGTATATTTTACTTTTTCAAAAACTACATATTGTATTCTAACCTCAAAAAGGGCAAAAGTCAACACAATATTTTGATTTTTTTCTAAATTGTCTATTATAACAAAAAAACATGTTGTTTTTTATGCAAAAAAGGAGCATTCAAAAAAATTAAAATTTTTATGAAATGATTAGCCAAAGAATTATAGCCATTTAAAATATCGCGTACTTTCTTAAGTCTATGTGACCGTCAGGCTCAAAAATTATTCCCTCATCTTCAAGCATATGGCGTTGAGCTTGACCTCCTCCAAAGGCAAAGGCGGCCGCTACCCTACCCTCTCGGTTTACCACACGATGGCATGGTATCTCACCGGGGCTGGGATTGTTATGCAGAGCATATCCCACTACCCGTGCCCAGCGTGGATTGCCTGCAAGCATTGCAACTTGACCATAGGTTGCTACCCTGCCCTTAGGAATGGTACGCACCACATCATAAATCTTTTCAAAAACGCTCATTAAAATCACCTACATATATTATACAATATTTTTGTTTTCAACTCAATGTAAAATGAAGGAAAATAAATCTCTTTAAAGCGCATAGGATTTTTAGAGTCTAAATATCGTTAAATTTATTATAATAATATTTTTTAAACATAATACCGTTTGAAAAATATTGACAAAAGCCTATTTTTGGCATATAATAATTTGGCAACACATTTTCGAGGTGTCGCCCAGTTGGTAGGGCGCTAGTTTTGGGAACTAGATGCCGCAGGTTCGAGTCCTGTCACCTCGACCAAAAAAACCATGAAATCAAAGATTTCATGGTTTTTTGATTCTATGCTAAATTATGAAGCGTCATTTCTTTTCCCATTTGAAATATGCAAAATTTATGTTTTCATCATCCAAAAATTCTATAAATTTATCTTTATATATTTCGTCATCTGCACCAATTACGCACAATTCTTCCCTGTTTATCACTATTTTACCCATACCAATACAAGTTGTTCCAGAAAAAGTTATTGTCTGCTCTTGTGCCTCTTTTCTATATCGCTCACTGTATGTATACCCATATTCTCTAATCATTTCTACCCAGTTCTTAAAACCCAAACTATATCTAATTGCACTTTCATCAATCCGAAAGCCTAACTTTTTCATTTCTAAGTCTATCTCTTCTAAACTTTTCTCAGGATGATACCATTCTCCTTGCAATTTATTCAATAGAACAAAATATTCATTCTTGTTGAGAATTTCTTTACTATTCAAAAAATCTTTGCAGTTCATAAAATAATTATATGATTCCAAATCATTTTCCGCTAATAAATTTTGTGCTTTGCAATAATTATAATAATTTTTTGAATCTTTAAAATTCTTAGTGGTATCAAAGCAAAGTTCAGCATTTTTATAATCTTTACTTTCTACAAGCGAGACACCTTTATTGTAAAAAAGCTCTTCTGCTTTTTCGTCAAATTCAAACCATTTGCTATCAGAATATGATTTAGTTGCCTTTTCAATTTTTTCATTAGATAAAAGATTTTGATAGTATGAAAATCTTCCTAAAGGAATGAAAACGAAATAAGTCAGTACGAGTAATACAATCAAAGACATACTAGAAATTAAAGATATAATTGCTCTTTTTTTAGTTTTAACTTTCTTTTGATTGATTTTATCTTCAACTAACGAATAATATTTTTTAAGCTGTTCCTTGTAATTATCATCAGCATATTTAACAGCCATTTTAAAATCATCAAATTTAGTGAGTGTTTTATTAACGGAAGAAAGGCCTATTAAATCGGATAGTTTTAGTTTTGCTAATAATCTTCCAATATATGCTCTAGCTTTATTATCATTATTCACAATAGCAAAATCAAATATCTCTTTAGCTTTTTTCCATTCTTTTAATTCAAGATATGTATATCCCTTTTCTACATCAGAAATGTTATTCGCTTGAGTTATTTCTTTTTCTACAAAATTTCCACAAAACGGGCAATATTCACTGTCGTTAGGTACATTGTTATTACACTGCTTACAAATCATTTAATATTCTCCCTTATGACCCTTAACCCACACTTGTGACAAAAATCACTGTCGTCTAAAAGTCTTATCCCACATTTACGGCAAAATAAAACTTTTGGAGTTCCTTTGTTATTAAATGTCTCTTTTTCTGGGATTAGCGGTTTAGCTTCTAATTTCGCTTTTTCAAGTTCATTCAATGGTATAAAAGATTCATTTTTTAAGACAGGTTCTTCAAATTCCTTTACTTCAAATCCGCCAACGAAAAGCTCATCTTCTTCATTTAAATTTTCGTTAATGGCAATATTTTCCTCGTTTGCTTCTTTTAAATCTGTTTCTTTATTAATTTTATCATCAGATATTTCATATTTTAATCCAATATCATTTTTGTTTGGAGTTGTAAACATTTTGTAATTAACAAAACTCCATAATATAATCGCTCCACCAGGTGCACCGCCAAGTAAAATCGCCATAACAAAAAATGCGATAATTCCATAGATAATAGTTATTTTTTTAGCTTTCTTTTCTGGCAACACCTGTTTTTTAATTCCATATCTATATATTATTATTGGCAAGGAATACACTACTATTGTAATAACCAAACTTAAAATCAAATTTTGAAAATTAAATTGTAAATTACCATCACTATCTATATCTATGATTTCATTGCTTGTTTTAGCGAAATACGGATACTCAACACTATTAATCAATGATTCAAATTCTTGGTAATGACTTTTTTCCTTCATATCACCGTAAACGAACTGAAACCAATATCCATTATCAAATCTTAAAAGTGTAATTATTGTTACATCAGAAGAAACATCAAAAACCGACATTTCCGTATCAATAGTTATTTCTAAGTATTCTGTTCCGTTATAGTATACAGTATCTATTTCAGCGACAAGGCTATCATAGCCTATCATTTGCAATATTTCTTCATTTGTAATACTATCCATTATTGCAGAATGATTAAAATCAGAACGCGAATAGCCAAACTTATCGCTATCTGACATTTGTCCCCATATATCAGCATAACCAAATTGAATTGATGCACCGTCTTTGTTTTCTGGTAGATATTTAACTTTAATATATTCTCTTTCTTCATTTAACGGTGTTTCATTCCAACCTTGCGGAATGGTGAAAGAAACTCCCGTAACAGAATCCTTATATGTATTTGTGTTTTCGGCAATAACTAACACAGAAAAAGAAGATACTATTAAAATAGCAACAAAAAACACTAATATTTTTTTAAACATATAAAATCCCCAAAACCTGTTTTTTACATTATATAACATTTTGGTGCCTTTTTCAATTATATATTTGCATAGATGGTTTCATCTTGAATTTTGTTTCTCCGCTTTTATCTCCTCTTTCTTTTCTTCAATCATCACCGCTAACAATTTTTCACATTCTTCTTTTTTTTGCGTAGACATCGAATTTCTTGTGCGTAAAATATATAGCAATCAAGAGAATATGTACTGTTTTTGGCTGCAAAAAACCTAGTGTTTATGCGGGTTTACACTTAATTACTATAACGCTACTCCGACCAAAAAGCCTATGAAATCATTGATTTCATAGGCTTTTTAACTTTAAAATTAAATATTTTCTTTAAGATATTGGTTATCGCAAATTACATTTTGCCATGCTGCAACACCAGTTAATTCAGCAACAAATATACGATCATTATTATCCATATGTTTTAACGGCTTATCACGAATCGCTACGCAAGAATTTGATGTTTTTACAAACCAAGTAGACTTAGTAATTCGCGCCCAAACATCGTATGAGCTATTATACAATTTTTTAGTTGCTAGTAATAGTATATACAAATTATGTTACAGTTGCATATCCGTTTTAGAATTGGAAAGAATATCTAATACAAAATTAACGGAGGTAAAATTATGTTTAAACACGAAAAGATGCTTTTTCATCCTGTAGCGGTAGAGAAGCCAAACCCGCAATATGCGGCACTGCTTCAAGAACAGCTTGGCGGCGGCAACGGTGAGCTTAAGGCGGCTATGCAGTATATGTCGCAGAGTTTTAGAATCAAAGACCCTGAGATTAAAGATTTATTCCTTGATATTGCCGCGGAAGAACTCGGTCATATGGAAATGGTGGCGCAAACCATCAATCTGCTAAACGGACACGATGTTGATGCCGCAAAGGTACCGTCAGGCGAAATTCAGTCACACGTGCTTCTCGGCTTAAACCCTGGTCTTATCAACGCTTCGGGTTATTCGTGGACGGGCGACTATGTAACTGTTACAGGCGATTTATGTGCCGATTTGCTTAGTAATATTGCTTCAGAACAGCGTGCAAAGGTGGTTTATGAATACCTTTACCGCCAGATTGATGACAAAAAGGTGCGCGAGACCATCGATTTCCTCTTAAATCGTGAGGAAGCGCACAACCAAATGTTCCGTGATGCATTTAACAAGGTGCAAAACTCAGGCTCTAACCGAGATTTCGGCACAACCAAAGCCGCTAAAATGTATTTCTCTATGTCAGATCCAGGTCCTAACGCTTTTGCAACAAACGATACAAAGCCTGTTTCTTTCGATAAGTAATATTAAAACCGCTGAAGTATTTACGCTTTCAGCGGTTGTTTGTTATAACTTAAAACAATATGGTTTCATAATTTTTCCAAAAACTCATCTATTTCATTATGAGATTTAAAAATAATAACATTTTTATCTTTATATTTTTCAAGTAACGAATATACCTGCGGCAACTCTTTTTTAGGAAAATTTATTATCCACTCTTTAAATTCTGCATCAAATTCTTGTTCTATCCAAGGCATATCCTCTCTCGGTTTCCCGATACGCGACTCTACACCTGAAAGGCACACCGAAACCGGAAAATCAAGTAAAAAAACGGTATCACATTCCTTTAGGCGCATTTCAAGAGTTCTGCCGTAGTTGCCGTCGATTATCCATTTGTCTTGTTTTAAAATATCAGAAAGCTTTTCGTCAAATTCCTTGCGCGAAACATTAGTTTTATCGGAGTTCCAAAACAATATATCCAAATGGAAAAGCGGCAAACCCATCTTGTCGCGTAGTGCTCTTGAAAAAGTGCTTTTACCAGCACCGGGGCAACCTATGACCATAATTTTTTGCATCTTAGAACCTCAAAAATCTATATCTATTTTATACTCATCATCAATAAGCACATAGTTTGCATTATGCTTTTTACATAAGTTTAAAACCTGCGAGTTATCTTGCAATAAGCCTTCAATTGTGCAATCATCGTCAATGCGTCTTTCAATAACTGAGGCGAATTTCTTAATATCATCAAAATGGTTTCTTATATAATTCTCGCTCATTACAAGGCAATAACATTTTATGTTGTTGAGATATTCCTTATCGAAATCTTCTTGCCAGGTGAACGGAATATAGCAACCCTCAACAATAAGATTTTGCTTGTTTTCTATGGCGGTTTTAATAATCTCGCAAACTATCGGCCATAGATATTCGGTCAAGGCACTGTCATCACTCAAAGGTGTAAGCTCGGTGTTACCGCTACGAATTAAACCCATTTTAAGATGGTCTATCGAGAGATATGGGTATTTATGTTTTTCGAGTAGTTTCTGAGCAAGAGCAGTCTTGCCAGTGTGCGAAGCACCTGTAATTAAAATAATCATTGCTTTCATCCTTACAAATGGGTTTTAATTTACTGTTACCAAATAAACTGTATTAAGCGGTATTTGACCTTTTGTTTATACTCACGGTAACCGTCGAGTTCTTTTTCGAGGAATTTTTCCTCGTCCTTAATCCTTTTTGCTATGATAAAAGGATATGCAAGGAAAATCAAAAACGAATATACTGAGCCGAGTACCAACGGCATTGATAAAAACAAAAGCAAGGTTACGCTGTACATTGGGTGTCTGACAATTCCGTAAAGTCCTGTATCTATCACCTTTTGGTTTTCCTGTACTTCGATAGTACGGCTTAGGTATGTATTCTCTCTAAGCACCTCGGCATAGAGAATGTATGCCACCAAAAACACCACCGCCGCACCGATAGAAACGCCTTTTGGCAAGGTATATAGGTTAAAGCGGAAGCCAAGCCCTGCAACCACAAATCCAGCCACAAACATAAGACCGCTTAATTT
>JAZRQA010000064.1:0-9893 GCA_045649505.1 Acutalibacteraceae bacterium | reverse complement strand
TTTTCGAAAAACCGCTACACATAGCGGTTTTATGTAAATAATCCTTGATTATTTACGCCGACATCATTGCAATGAAATAGGTGAAATTATTTTTATAATTTCACGGACAAATTAGAAATTTGTCCGTGAAAAAGCGCAAGTGCGCTTTTTCACCAATTTATATTCATTATACCATACTATTTGTTGTTTGTCACCTAAAACTTTTAAATAAGTTGCTTTTTTTGGGGTTAAGGGATATAATGATAATCAGTAGTCGAAAAGCTTTCAAATAAAGCTTTTCGAAAAACCGCATAATTGAATTATTAAATGAAAGGTACTGTATTTATGGATCTTGCGGATATAAAAACGGTGGAACGCCTGCTTAGCAGCGCGGGCTTCACCTTTAAAAAGTCCTTAGGGCAGAATTTTATAATTGATAACACCGTATGTCCCCAAATGGCGGCGGCAGCGTGTGACAAGAATACGGGCGTTATAGAGATAGGTCCCGGTATAGGCGTTCTAACAGTACAGCTTAGCCGTGTTGCAAAGCGCGTTGTTGCCATTGAGCTGGATGAGCGGTTGAAGCCCATTTTAGCAAAAACACTAAACGGCACCGATAACACCGAGGTTATTTTCGCTGATGCGATGAAGATTGATTTAAAGGCACTTATTGCGCAAAAATTTACTGATGTGGACCGTGTTGTTGTGTGCGCTAACCTGCCCTACTACATTACAAGCCCTGTTATTATGGGGTTGCTTGAGGCAAAACTGCCCATTGAAAGCATTGTTGTTATGATACAAAAGGAGGCGGCGCAGCGACTTTGTGCCAAAGTTGGCAGCAGGGATGCAGGCGCGGTGACCGTTGCGGCAAACTACTACGCCGAAGGCGAAATCCTTTTCGAGGTAAGTAGAGATTGCTTTATCCCTGCGCCCAAGGTTGACAGTGCCGTTATAAAGCTTAAAATCAGAAGCTCGCCTGCCGTTGAGGTTAAGAGCGAGGAGCAATTTTTCCGTCTTGTAAAGGCCTGCTTTGCACAACGCAGAAAAACCCTAATTAACACCGTTTCAAACTCACTTTCAATTGAGAAAATCAGAATTGCAGATGCCCTTAACACCCTTGGGCTATCCCCTACCGCTCGCTCCGAAGAGCTTTCAATGGAACAGTTAGCCGCACTTTGTGATTTGCTGTTTTAAAAATTGAAGGTTATATAAAAAAGGCTCTGCAAAAGCAGAGCCTTTAAATTTTGTATTAAGCTATAATTACTTAAGCTCAACAGTAGCGCCAACCTCAGAAAGCTTAGCCTTGATTTCCTCAGCCTCGTCCTTGGAAGCAGCTTCCTTAAGGGTCTTGGGAGCGCCGTCAACGATAGCCTTAGCCTCAGCAAGACCAAGACCGGTGATCTCACGAACGATCTTGATAACCTTAATCTTCTCAGCGCCTGCGGATGCAAGAACAACGTCGAACTCGGTCTTCTCAGCAGCACCGCCTGCAGCGCCACCGTCAGCGGGAGCTGCTACTGCAACTGCTGCAGCGGCAGATACGCCAAACTCTTCCTCTACTGCCTTAACAAGCTCAGAAAGCTCAAGAACAGTAAGAACTTTTAACTCTTCAATAATAGCTGTAACTTTTTCAGATGCCATTTTTATTTCCTCCAATATAATTTTTTAATTTTTGCGAGCCTACCTTATTCGGCAGCAGCCTCGCCGTCTTTGTCTACAATAGCCTGAATTGCGCGGGCAAACGCTGCCATAGGAGCCTGGAATGCACCAAGAACTGTAGCAAGCAGAACCTCGCGGCTGGGGAGCTTTGCAAGAGAATCTATCATATCAAGGCTGATGCATTTACCGTCAAGGTAACCTGCCTTAATGGAGAAGTTCTCGTGCTCGTCTGCAAACTTCTTTAAAATTCTTGCAGCTGCAACGTGGTCCTCCTTAGAAATTGCGATAGCGGTAGTACCCTCAAGCACGTTTTGCATTTCGGCAAGGTCGGTACCCTCGATAGCGCGGGAAAGGAGAGTGTTCTTTACTACAAAGTAGTCGATACCGGCTTCACGAAGTTCCTTACGGAGAACTGTATCATCGGCAACGTTTATACCCTTGTAGTCAACAACAACACCTGCGCAGGAGTTGCTAAGCTTCTCAGAAATTTCTGCAACCTGTTTTTGTTTTTGTTCTAAAACGATAGCGTTCGGCAAAGTAAATTCACCTCCGAATTTAAATATTAAACGCCTGCCCCGAAGACATTTCGAGACAGGCGCAATAACACTAAAACAAATAGGATTATTTCGCACACCTCGGCAGGCCTTACGTTTACCCCGAATTTCGGGACCTACTGTCTACGGATTAGCAACGGGCTAATTATATCACGCTGTGCGCGAAAAGTCAACCCTTATTTTAATGAATTTTTTGATGCTCTTATGCACCGAACTTAGCAACGTTAAGTTTAACGCCGGGGCCCATAGTGGTAGCAAGCACACAGGACTTGATGTACTGTCCCTTGGTTGCTGCGGGCTTAGCCTTAACGATAGCACCCATTAAAGCGTCAAAGTTTTCCTTAAGCTTTGCAGTGCCGAAGGATACCTTGCCGATGGGGCAGTGGATAATGTTGGTCTTGTCAAGACGGTACTCAATTTTACCTGCCTTAGCCTCGGTAACAGCCTTAGCTACATCAGGGGTAACGGTACCTGCCTTAGGAGTAGGCATTAAACCACGGGGGCCTAAAACCTTACCAAGACGACCTACAACGCCCATCATATCGGGTGTTGCGATAACAACGTCAAAATCGAGCCAGTTTTCATTCTGGATCTTGGCAACAAGCTCCTCTGCGCCAACAAAGTCAGCTCCTGCCTCTTTAGCAGCATCAGCCTTGTCACCCTTAGTGAGTACGAGAACGCGAACGTCCTTACCTGTTCCGTTAGGGAGAACTACTGCGCCGCGAACCTGCTGGTCAGCGTGACGGGAGTCAACACCCAGACGTACATGGATTTCAACCGTTTCATCAAACTTAGCCGTTCCGGTCTTAACGGCAAGCTCCAAAGCTTCCTCAGCATCGTAAAATTTTCCTGCCTCGATAAGCTTGGCATTTTCAATATACTTTTTACCGTGTTTCACTTTTTTACCTCCCAATAAGTGGTTAATCGGAAATTTCCTCCCACGAGAGAGAACTAATCGACTACTGTAATGCCCATACTGCGAGCTGTACCTGCTATCATACTCATAGCAGATTCAACATTTGCTGCATTAAGGTCAGGCATTTTCTGTTCAGCGATTTTTCTCAACTGTTCGCGAGTGATCTGAGCTACCTTGGTCTTGTTAGGAACGCCTGAGCCGCTTTCGATACCGCAAGCTTTCTTAATGAGAACCGCTGCCGGCGGAGTTTTTGTTATGAAGCTAAAGGAGCGGTCTGCATAAACGGTAATAACTACCGGAATAATAAGACCTGCATCATTCTTTGTGCGTTCGTTAAACTCCTTGGTAAAGGCCATGATGTTTACACCATGCTGACCAAGTGCCGGTCCTACAGGGGGAGCCGGGGTGGCTTTACCTGCGGGAATCTGCAATTTAATGTAACCTGTGATTTTCTGAGCCATTGTTTGCACCTCCATAAATCGTGGTAACGGTGTTTAATACACCTTTGGCGAAGCGGTACGTTATTCCCGCCTCTCCCACCTTGGCACTTAAAATTTGTGCCATCGGCAAAACAGCCGTTTTAATAAGCGCTTTTGCGCAAATTAACAAAATTAGTCAGCCAGAGTTATCTGGTCAAGCTCCATCTGTACAGGGGTTTCACGCCCAAACATAGACAGAACAACACAAACATCGTTGCCGGGAATATCTATTTCCCTTACAATACCGCTGTAGCCCTCAAGAGGACCGCTGATGATGTTAACTGTGTCGCCTACCTTGTAGCCGACCTCAACACTATGCTTCTCAACACCCAGTGCTGCAACCTCACTTTCGGTAAGGGGCACGGGCTTTGATGCGGGACCTACAAATCCGGTAACACCGCGGATATTGCGGACAACATACCAGGAGTCATCGGTCACAATCATTTTAATAAGAACATATCCGGGGAAGATTTTTCTTTCAACTTCCCTCTTTTTATCGTCCTTGATTTCGGTTACGGTTTCGGTAGGAATCTTGATGTCAACTATTAAGTCCTGCATTCCGCGGTTCTCAACAAGCTTTTCAAGATCGTTTGCTACCTTATTTTCATAACCCGAATAGGTATGAACTACATACCATTTTGCTTCATTGTTTTCAGACATTCTTATAACCTCCGAAAAGCTTTAAGCGGCGTTTCCAAGGCTCAGTAACCACTGTAAAAGCTTACCGATGCCAAAGTCCCAAAGCCAGATAACAGCGCCGATTATAAGGCATATAACAAGAACAATAAGCGTATTCTTGGCAACATCCTTTAAACTGGGCCATACAATCTTTTTGGTTTCGCTTTTGTAATCGCGAAGGAAACGGACAACACGCTTCGAAATGGTAAGAGCTCCGCCCTTAGACTCACTCACGGTGATATAATCATCAAGCAGCAGATGCGCAATGCCGAAAGCGGCAGTAGCAAAAAGGGCAATGCTGATGAAGGGCGTCCACATAGTGTAGGACAGACCTTTTATACCTGTAAGAGGTCTTGTGTCAACAAAGTACATAGCCTTGCTTAAAGCCACAACAAGCATATAAACTGCGGCTATTAAAGAAACCGCCGGAGCAAACCATCGCGCGCCCTTTGCGCTCTTCTTACTAAAGGTAAGCGCCGCGCCGATTACAGCCAGAATGGTAAGAATCATACAGAAAAGGATATCTGCAGATTTTGCCATGCCGTATTCACCGCCGCCCCAGGCAAGCTGAGCCGCGTTGAAGGTAAGGGCACCTTCGGATGCAGTTATTGTGGCAAAGGGAACAAAGAAAAGTACAAGGGCAGCTACGCCGAATACCAAGGCAAGGATACGACAAAGTGCATTAGTTACTTTCATTCTCCTGCCTCCTTACTTTGTTTCCTTGTGTACGGTGTGCTTTTTACAGAACCTGCAGTACTTGTTCATCTCAAGACGGTCAGGATCGTTCTTCTTGTTCTTCATTGTGTTGTAGTTGCGCTGCTTGCACTCGGTACAAGCTAAAGTGATTTTTACTCTCATTAACGGCACCTCCCGCTTTACGGAATTATTTTTTCCTGCCCTTTATCAAGGCAGGGTAGATGGCCTCCCTCAGTCGAATTTCTCTGTTTGGAAAACCCTTTACACAACATTTTGTTGTGCACAGGAAAAGCACATACCAAATAGGGAAAAACGCTTTGATTTGGCTCTTCTTTGCAAAAAAAAAGAACCTACAGAGGTAGAATGATTATACCACAAACTACTCTGTAGGTCAAGCATTTTTTAAAAATTTTTTATTTGTGGTATTCGCCGCCTGCCGCTATCTGAAAGGCGCGGTAAAGCTGTTCTAACAGCATTACCCTTGCAAGCTTATGAGGAAAGGTCATTTCAGACATAGAAAATCGGTGCTTAGCCCTTTCCTTAATTTTTTCGCTCAGCCCAAAAGAGCTACCTATTATAAATACTGCGTGACCCGCGCCTGTATCAGCAATATCGCAAAGTCTTTTGCTGAATGCGGGGCTTGTCATCTGCTTGCCCTCAATACACATTGCAAAAATCTCGCACGAGGCGGGTATTTTCTTCTCAATAAGCCGAGCCTCGCTCTCCAACGCGGCAAGTATCTGGGAATTGCTCGGATTATCGGGCAGTCGCACCGCGGGGATTTCGACAATATCAAGCTTACAGTAACGCCCAAGGCGTTTTTCGTACTCCCTTGCGGCATCTATCCAATAGGACTCCTTAAGGCCCGACAAAGCGATAACTGTTATCTTCATCATAACGGCAGTTCCCCTGTTTCGCACTGTCCCGCACAGGACAGAAGATAGTCCTCCCCTATTTTTGCGCCGATATCCATAAGTGCTGCCTGCGCACAGGAGGCGGCAAGGTCGGGTCGGTTATTGTTTCGGCTGATGTGCCCTAAAATGAAACGGGAAGTGCCCGAATTTAAAAGTTCGGGCAAGAATGCGGCGCAGGCGTTATTTGAAAGGTGCCCTGTGTCCGAGGCAACACGGATTTTAAGTTCATAAGGATATGGCCCGTTTTTGAGCATCTTTAAATCGTGATTTGATTCAATAAGCACGGCGCGGCACCCAATAAGGGACTGCTTTATTTCAGGGGTTATGATACCTGTATCGGTGCAGACTGCAACACTTAGATCGCCGCTTAAATCAAAACGGTAGCCGCCTGAGCCCTCACAGTCGTGGCTGGTTGCAAATCTTTTAATATGTACCCCAACAAGCTCAGTATCGTCTTCAAGCAAACGCGCGTCACAGCCTTCGGGAAGCGCGCCCTTTTTGCAAAGAGCATCAAGGGTTTTTTCTGAAGCAAAAACAGGGACCTTTAGTTTCTTTAGCAGTACGCTAAGTCCGTTTATATGGTCGGAGTGCTCGTGGGTAATAAAAACACCCTGTATACCGTTTTTATCAATACCTCTTGCCTCAAGAGCGGTAAGTATGCGCTTGGCACTTACCCCGACATCCACAAGAAAGCCTGTGGAACCTGTGCTTATATATGTAGAGTTGCCCTCACTTGAGCTAAACAGCGGGCATAGCTTTGCCACGGTAACACTCCCTTCCTATAATATCTTTAATATAAGGTAGGGGTCGGCCTCCCGGACGACCCCTACAAAAACAATTACATTATATTATTGTGCCTTTAATATTGAAGGCTCGCTGTAGTTTACGCGGCGAATATCAGCACCGAGCGACGCAAACTTTTCAACAACATCTTCATAGCCGCGGTCGATATGCTCAATATCCTCGATTTCGGTAGTTCCGTCAGCCATAAGTCCCGCAATTATCATTGCTGCTCCTGCGCGCAGGTCCACCGCCTTAACAGGGGCACTTTTAAGGCTTTCGACACCCGTAATCACCGCCATCTTACCGTCCACCTGAGCGTTTGCGCCCATAAGGGTAAGCTGATCAATATAACGGAAACGGTTATCCCATACGCCCTCGGTTACAATACTTGTCCCCTCACCAACTGTGAGCAGGGTGGCTATCTGAGGTTGCATATCAGTGGGGAAACCGGGATGCGGCATTGTTTTAACATTACACTTTTTTGGCCTTCTATCCATAGAAATATGAACAGCCTCGTCAAACTGCTCCACCTTGCAGCCTGTTTCGGCAAGCTTAGCTATAATGGATTCAAGGTGCTTAGGTGTTACATTGGTAATGGTGACATCACCGCGGGTAGCAGCAGCGGCAACAAGGTAGGTTCCCGCCTCAATCTGGTCGGGAATTATACTGTAGGTTGTGCCGTTTAAATGCTCCACACCGCGAATTTTAATTATATTAGTACCTGCGCCCATAATATTTGCGCCCATTGAGTTTAAAAAGTTTGCAAGATCAACTATATGCGGTTCCCTTGCAGCATTTTCAATAACGGTCATACCGCGCACCTTGGTAGCGGCAAGCATAATATTTATTGTTGCGCCAACCGATACGACATCAAGGTAAATAGAGCAACCTCCAAGTCGCGGTGCTCTGGCATATACCATACCGTTTTCAATGCTCACTTTAGCGCCCAGAGCCTCAAAGCCCTTTATATGCTGGTCAATGGGGCGAACGCCGAAATTGCAGCCGCCGGGAGGCGCAACACGGGCACGGCACATTCTGCCGAGCAGGGCACCCAAAAAGTAGCTGGAAGCGCGCATACCCTTTGCCATATCGGGAGTAACAACATAGGAATTGACATTCGTGGGGTCGATTTCAACGGTCGACGGGTTTATAACTCGTACCTTTGCGCCCAAGGTATTAAGTACACGGACAATAGCCGAAACATCGGAAATATTAGGTAAATTTTCAATGCGGCAAGGACCGTCCGCCAAAAGCACGGCAGGCAAAATTGCCACCGCAGCATTTTTAGCGCCGCTTATACGCACACTACCCTTTAAAGGCTTACCACCGCTGATTACTATCTTCTCCAAAATCGGCACTCCCTGAAATTTTTTCTACAGTGCTGCGCGAGCACACATTTTTACCAATATATTATATACCTTTTGGGGTGCGTTGTCAATTGGTTTGTTTCGACTTTAGTCGCCGCTGCTCAGTCCTCCATCTGTTTACCTAAAAAAGAAGCGGCAACCTGAGCAAGCTTTATATCGCTTTCCCCTGCCTTATTAGCACTTGAGTTTTCAAGCAGAGCCACCGCGCCGCACACATCACCTGCGCTGATTATGGGTACCGCAACGCAGATGTTTTTCTCTATGCCCTCAAGAGCGTAGCCGTGACCTGCCTGAGTTGCACTTTTTCTTGACTCCATTATGTCCTCTAAGGAGGGCGAAACGCGCCGCTCCATAACCTCTTTTTTTGAAATTCCTGCGGCGGCAACACAGTGATCTCTATCGCAAATTATCACCGAAAGCGCTGTTCCCTTAGCAAGGCTTTCCGCGTACTGAGCCGCAAAACCGCCCAGCTCCCCGATGGGTGAATATTTTTTAAATACCACCTCTCCGCCTGAATTGGTAAATATTTCAAGCGGATCTCCTTCTCTTATCCTCATAGTGCGGCGAATTTCTTTTGGGATAACCACACGACCAAGGTCGTCTATTCTACGAACTATTCCTGTTGCCTTCATATATTTTACTCCTTTTCTCTACTCTAAATTGTGCCAAAAACCCAGTATTTATGCGGGTTTTCGACGTTTTTAACTTTGCTAAAAACGAGTGTGATTTTCTTAAAATTTTAGCGATACACCTCGTGTCAAGTATTCACCAAAAATTCTCTAAAAAAGTAAAAACCCCAGTGTTTATGCGGGTTTAGAGCAACCACACGCCCCAAATCCCCTGATTTGGGAAGACTCGTCGTTTTTGCTTGGTATTAGTATCACTCTTTTTATGGAAATTATGAGTCTGTTTTCCACAAATTTTTCAATTATTTTAAGAAAAGGAGAGCAGTATTATTATGTATTTAGATGCATGAGTATAATAACTTAATCAAACTAAAAGGCGATGAGTCTGTCACCTCCCACTTGCTTTTCTTCCATTACATTGAAGAAATCAATGCCGTGAAAGAATCATTCAACGAGTCATCCTTTCCGGCGTAAGATACTCGCACCTTTACATCTCCAACACGAAAACAATACGGATGTTTAATTTGATTTATATAACTTATAATCCTTATAGGATAAGGTTTATTTTTATCAATTTTTACATCACGTATGTCAACCAATTCTGATATATCGATATCTTTAGTATCTGTTTCTTTTGCCTTTTTCCAAAGTTCAATTGCAGACAAATATTCTTTATACCATTTGGGTGTTAGCTTGTATTCTTCGCCGTTAATGACAACTTTTCGGTATCCCATTTTCATCACCTCCCTTCGGTAAAAAGGCGCCGCTGCGAAGCGACGCCTTGAGAGAATTTATTTTACATTTCTTGTTGCCAACCAACTAATCAGCATACTAATCGTGCAAATCGCGAGGTATGCTGCCGAATACACGATTGGAAATGCGGTTACATAAGTAAAGGACGAAAATGCCCAAAACAGACCGGCTACAAGTATAGGAGTGAACCAAAAGAACTTTATGTCTTTACCTGCCAAAATACCTGTCACAATCGATACTATCGGATGCACAACGAAAAACAACATCATTGTAACAAGCATTCCTGTATCAGCTTTAACTGTATTAACAGTTATAAGCGGTATAATTAACATTGCGGTTAAAATGATTGCAATAATTATTATTGAACGTTTGAATCCCCTCATTGCCATACCGAGGTGGAGCTGGATTCTGAAGAACTGGACCTTGAGAAGGATCTGCCATGTCCCAACTGTGGCAAGGAGCTGTTTCCCGAAATGCCTGAAGAAGTGT
>JAZRQA010000063.1:0-16295 GCA_045649505.1 Acutalibacteraceae bacterium | reverse complement strand
CGTTGCAATAATATCGTCACTTAAAAAAACCTTTGCGTGAATAAATCCAGGCGTGTACTCGAAAATTTTCACTCCTGAAGTCAATAGCTCGTCATAATAATATTGGGTAACAGGATGCACATACCATTTGTCGGGATTGTGGGGCACTACTATTCTTACATCAATTCCCGATTTTGACGCAAGGGTAAGCACATTGACCATATTGTTATCAAGAATTAGGTATGGAGAAGCAATATAAACATAACGTTGAGAATTGTTAATTATCTGCATATAAATCCCCGATGCGGGGTTTTTATCATTAAGCGGTCCGTCACAGTAGGGGAGAACGAAACCGTCATCAGGTGTAATATCCCTCGATAATCGGGATTTAATATCAATTTCCTCACCTGTAGTAAATTCCCACATAGCGCAAAACATTGCAAGAAAGCTTTGCGTTGCTTTACCCCTTATCATTATTCCCGTATCAAGCCAGTGCCCGAATCGGTTCCACTCATTTATATATTCATCACCTATATTTATTCCGCCTGTAAAAGCTGTGTGTCCGTCAATAACAATTATTTTACGGTGATTTCGATTGTTCATAAAAATATCAACAGAGGGTCGAAGCGGATTAAAAACCGATACTTTAATACCCTCTTTTTTAAGGTTGCTTACAAATCCTTTAGGTTGCCGCCCTATTGAACCAAAGTCATCAAAAATTATACGTATATCAACGCCGGCTTCTGCTTTCTTTGAAAGAATATTGTGAATTTTTTTCCACATAATTCCATCGGCAAGAATAAAAAATTCAATATAAATATATTTTTTTGCCATATTAAGCTCGGTAAGCAATGCCTCGAAAAATGCCTCACCGCTATCAAGGTATTTGGTTTTAGTACCTGAATATACAGGAAATCCTGTTTCTTCGGTAAGATAATGCGCCTGACGCGAGTGAAACATATCACAGTATTTAAGGCGTTCTTCGGTTTTTTCTCCGCCTGAAAGAAACTTCATATATTTTTCTTCGCAATTTTTCATACGCCGTTTAAGATGAGGAAAAACACGTCCTCCTCCAAAAAGCAGAAAAACAACAACACCCATAACAGGAAGGATAAGAATAAATGTTATCCAGGTGATTTTGTAACTCGGATTACCGGGATAATTGATTATATAAACTACAAAACAGACCGCAAGCACCTGGCAGGCAGTATAAAACCATATTGCAGATTCCGAAAAGAAAAGAGGTGGCAATATAAGCAATATGAGCTGCAAAAAAATACTTATTGCGGTAAGAACGGTTTTAATGGGAAAAGGATATCCGCGAGCTTCATTTTTATTCAAACAATCACCGCCTTTCGATTTATTTTAGCATATTTTATTAAATTTTCAAACCAAAGAAAGGATAAGTTACAAAAAATTCATATTTTTTTGTGGAGTTATGGGAAATTATATGTTATAATATAAAATCAGTAATAGTATGTTGTTTTTTTGGAGGGATATTTTTTGAAAGAAAAAGAACCTATATCCATTGCTAATGGCGTTGAGGGAATATATATTGATAATTCTCGTTTTAATACAACGCTGATTTCATTTAATTTTTATCTGCCCTTAAAGGCTGAGGATATTTGCGCCAATGCGTTACTTACCTATGTTCTGAGTACCTGTAGCGGTAAATACGGCGGCTTTAAGGAAATGAACCGCCGCCTTAATATGCTTTACGGTGCAGATGTAGCCGTATCCGCAGTTCCTGTAGGTGATACTCAGCTTCTTCGTTTTGTAATAACAGTTATAAACGATAGATTTACACCCGATAATGAAGCGGTTGTTGAAAAGGCGTGTGATTATATTATGTCACTCATTTTTGAGCCGCGTGTAAAGGAAAACTCTTTTTATGAAGATGATGTAAACAGAGAAAAAAGAAAAATGCTTGAAGATATTGAGGCCGAGCTTAATGAAAAGCGTACTTTTGCAAGGAAACGCTTAAAGGAGGAGATGTTTGAAAACGATCCTTTTGGTATAGGAAAGCTTGGAACTGTTAAAGAAGCAAAAAAAATTACAGGCACTTTACTTTATAAGGCTTGGGAAAATATGCTCAGTAGCGCATTCGTAAGGATTCATGTAATAGGTGAAACATTACCTGAGGGATTGTTTAGTCGGGTTGGAGAAAAATTTTCCCGTATTTCCCGTGATAATATTTTTGACTATAAAAAGATTTCAAATGTTAAAGAACGAAAGAATGTAAAGCGTGTTACTGAGTGTATGGATGTTTTACAGGGTAAGCTTGTTATGGGATTTTCGAGTAAAATCTACGGTAATGATGAGCAATCTATGTCACTTATGGTTGCTACCGATATTTTTGGCGGTGTCCCGTATTCTAAGCTTTTCAGCGTTGTTCGTGAGAAGCTGAGCCTTTGCTATTACTGTAGCGCATCATCTGTTCGCAATAAAGGCTTTGTTATGGTTGACAGCGGGCTTGAATCGGAAAATGCCGAAAAAGCACAAACCGAGATATTATCACAACTTGAAAAGGTACAAAACGGTGATTTCTCTGATTTTGAATTTGATTCATCTATCAAAAGTATCGTTCAGTCTTTGAACAGCTATCAGGATTCGCTGAATGCTCTCGATGTATGGTATGCGCTTAAAATTCACAACAATAAACTGCTTTCTCCTGGCGATGTAGTTAAGCTTGTCGAAAAAGTCACCCATGAGGATGTTAAAAATGCCGCGCAAGGCATTAAACTTAACACCGTTTATCTTTTATTGCCGGAGGTAACACAAAGTGAAAATAGATAAAATCACCTCAAAAATAGGCGTTGAATGTGTTAAGGCAGTTTTGGATAACGGTCTTGAAATATATGTTGTTGAGCGTAGTGAATACTCTTCAGCATATGCCTTGTTTGGAACGAAATACGGCTCAATAGATACACGTTTCAGCCGTGACTCAGTTAATTTCACCGAGGTTCCTGAGGGAATAGCACACTTTCTTGAGCACAAACTTTTCGAAAGTGAAGACGGTGATGCCTTTACACGGTATGCAAAGACAGGTGCTTACGCAAATGCATATACATCCTTTGACCGTACCTGTTATCTTTTCTCCTGTACTTCAAAATTCAAAGAAAATTTTGAAATTTTGCTTGATTTTGTTCAATCGCCTTATTTTACTGCCAAGACAGTTAAAAAAGAGCAGGGGATAATCGGTCAGGAAATACGTATGTATGAGGATAGCCCCTCCTGGCGAGTAATGTTTAATATGCTTGCAGCAATGTATGAAAACCATCCCGTTAGAATCGATATTGCGGGAACGACTGAGAGTATTGCAAAAATCGATGATAAACTGCTTTATGAGTGCTACAATACTTTTTATCATCCATCTAATATGTTTATTTGTGTTGCGGGTAATATTAAAGCTGATGATATTATAGCACAGGCAAGCTCCTTAATTAAGAAAAAGGATAAAGCGCAAATTTATCGCGGTACCTTTAAGGAAAAGGAAGGCGTATTAAAGCCTTATACCGAGCAATTTTTACAGGTTGCGCAGCCTCTTTTTTGTTACGGCTTTAAAATAAATTGTACCGAGCCTGTTATGAATGTACGTGATAAAATAGGTTTCCAGCTTGCCCTTGAACTTCTTGCAGGTGATAACTCGGATTTATATGAAGCACTTATAAATGAAGGACTTGTAAATGATGAGTTTGAAACCGAGGTTTTCACAGGCTTTGGATACGCTGCAATCCTGTTTTCAGGCGAGTCACGATTCCCTGAAAGAGTAAAGGATGCAATTGATAAGGAAATATCCGATATGCTCGAAAAGGGTATAGATAATGAACTCTTTGAGGCGGTTAAACGCGGTATGTACGGCGACGCTGTAAAACGATTTAACAGTGTTGAGGCGATTGCTTCACAACTTAGTGAATGTGCTGTGAGCGGTGAAACGGTTTTTGATGACCTTAAGGTACTGAGTGATATATCAGCGAATGATATTCCCGCCTATCTTAAAATGCTTAAAAATGATAACAGCGTTTTATCCGTTGTAAAAAATAAGGAGTAGGAATAATGGAAGTTGTAATTTTCGGTATTCATTTAACAATAAACAATATTGCCTTTACTATTCCCATTGGTAACGGTTGGAAGGTTTATTGGTACGGTATAATAATTGCAATAGGCTTTTTGCTTGCTCTTATTTACGGACTAAAAAATGCTGACCGTTTTAATATAAACAAGGATAGGATGCTTGATGTAGTTCTTGTTACTACCCCTGTTGCAATTCTTTGCGCAAGAGCGTATTATGTTATTTTTGACGGTGAAAAACTTACAAGTATAGGTGATTTTTTTGGTTTCGGCGATTCTTCAGGTTTTTCGGGAATTGCCATTTATGGCGCTGTAATAGGTGCCGTGCTTTGCGGGATACTTATGTGCCGTATTCGCAAGGTGAAAATCTTTGATATGCTTGATCTTGCGGCTCTCGGATTTCTTATCGGTCAGGGCATCGGCCGTTGGGGAAATTTTGTAAATCAAGAGGCATTCGGTACACTAACAGGCAGTAATTTTTGGGGTATGTCAAGTATCAGGACCGAAATTGTTTGCGGAGAAGGTCTTGTTCATCCCTGCTTTCTTTACGAATCTATATGGTGCATAGCAGGCTTTGTTGTATTACATATTTTGAGCAAAAAAAGATATTTCAGCGGTGAAATTGCACTTGGATATTGTGCTTGGTACGGTTTTGGAAGAGGATTTATAGAGCTTATCCGTACTGACAGTCTTATGCTCGGCCCTATACGCGTATCCTCCTTGCTCTCTTTTATTATTTGTATTGCGGGTTTAACTGCTATTGTTTTAATTCGCAAAAAGCAAAAGCTTGTTAATGCAAAAGATGCCTATGTTTCTCAGTTTGCTTCTAATATAGAAGAAATTATTGAAGAAAATTCGGCTGAAAATACTGGTGAAAGTCACCACACGCAGGGGGAAGAGAAAAATGAACACTAAAATAATTGACGGTAAACAAATATCTACGGCGGTCAAGGAAAAGATTAAAGAGCAGGTTGCTATGCTTAAGGAAAAGGGCATAAATGTCGGTCTGGCTGTAATACTTGTCGGCGATAATCCCGCCTCAAAGGTATATGTTGCTAACAAGAAAAAAGCCTGCGAGGATTTAGGTATAAAATCTTTTGAATATTTGCTTGACGCAGATACAACGTCAGAGCAGTTGATTTCTCTTGTTGAAAAATTAAATAATGATCCGCAAGTAAACGGAATTTTATGTCAGCTTCCGCTACCGTCTCATCTTGATGAGGGAGAGGTTATAAGAGCCATAAATCCCGAAAAAGATGTGGATGCCTTTCATCCCGTTAATGTAGGAAAAATTATGATAGGTGACTTTGATTTTTTACCTTGTACACCTGCAGGCGTTATGGAAATGCTTCATTTCTGCAATATTTGTGTTTCGGGAAAGGAATGTGTTGTTATAGGCCGCTCAAATATTGTCGGTAAGCCTATGTCAATGCTTCTCTTGCACGAAAATGCAACAGTGAGCGTATGCCATTCACGTACTGTAGATTTAAAAAATGTTACACGTCGCGCTGATATTCTTGTAAGTGCTGTAGGTAAAGCCGGTTTTGTAACTGCCGATATGGTTAAGCCCGGTGCAGTGGTTATTGATGTCGGTATGAACAGAAACTCCCAGGGAAAGCTTTGCGGTGATGTTGACTATGAAAACGTTGCTCCCCAATGCAGTGCAATTACACCTGTTCCGGGTGGTGTAGGTCCTATGACAATTGCAATGCTTATGCAAAATACTCTTACTGCAGCAAAAAAACAAAATAATATTATTTAGGATGAAATGTTTTGAAATTTAAAATTCTTGCATTTATAATATCACTTTTACTTTTGTTTTCAGTTACAGCGGTTGCTGCGACACCCGCCCAACGTAACATAGAACTTTCTTTTAGTGAGGAATATCTTGTTATAACACAGGAAAACATATCTGAACACTCTGAGCTTATAGATAAACTTGGATATACTCAAAAAAGCTTTAAAGCTCTTTTTACTGATTCTTCGCTTGTTGCTTTTATATTACATTCTCAAAGCAAAAGTCAGATTCAGATTCGTGCATATTCTACCAAGTTCTCGCAGCAAACAGAGGATATTGGACTTTTAAGTCAAGAAAACAGGACGGTTGTTGCGAAACAGCTTGTTCCGGAATATTCAAAGATAATATCGGTTAATGATGCTTATTTTATATGCTCAAAGACTAATGTTAAGGATGACACAGGTGAATATTCTTCATCGCAATATGTAACCTTAAAGAACGGTATGCTCTATACTGCTACTGTTTATAACCGCGATGCTCAAAGCGTGATAGAAGATGAAATTTTAAATTCATTCTCCATTAAAACACAAAAACAGCGTTCGGGTGTTACTTATGTTGTATCTGTAATTCTTGTTCTGATATTTATATTAGTTTTTCTGGCATTGGCAGTCTATATTATTATTTTACTTATAATCCAGTTGCGCCGTCGTGAGGATAATGACGTAAGAGAATTTGTTCGCATTAAACGCAGAAGATTTTAGTTTTAAAGCATTTTTCTTCAGGGAATACTATTTCTTGCGGAAAGATGCTTTTTTTACTAATAGGTTGCATAATTTACAAAATTATGGTATATTTATTTACCGATAGTTCATGAATTTCATTCGAAATTGTAATATATTGTTATCTAGAAAACTTATGGGAAAGGGGAATAAAAATGGATCAAAATTCAAACCATGACGAAATTATCGGTTTTGATTGTACTGAGCATACAGATAATTTGAAACAAGAAACAAAAGAAAATGAAAATTCTAATAGTGCTACTGAGAAACAACAAAATTTCTATCAGCCCAAAATGCCTGACAAACTTCCCTCAAAAAAAGAAAAGCGGTATAGTTTTACAACCGTTATTATAGCGGCTCTTCTTGCTGCAATTATAGGCGCGGTATCGGGTATTGGTGTTTTACTGTCGGGTAGATTTTTTGATTTGAATAATACTGTTCAAAATAATTCTTCGATGACCTCTTCAACCCAATCTGAGGGTGGCGGCTCTAATGTAAATATAACTGTTGACAAAACTGCCGAATCAGTTATTGAAGCGGTTGCACAAAAGGTTACCCCCAGTGTTGTTGGTATTAGAACAATGGCGGCAGTAAATAATTTTTTCGGAAGCAGCGAGGAAACAACGGGCGAGGGTTCGGGCGTTATTTACAGCCGTGACGGTTATATAATAACCAACTACCATGTTATAGAAAGTGCAATTGGCTCCCAAAGCACCTCTATTCAGGTTTTTTTAGCAGATAATACCGAAAAAGGCATCAATGCAACCGTTGTAGGTTATAATATCACCAATGACCTCGCAGTTATTAAAATTCAAACGGAAAAAAGTCTTCAGGCGATTGAACTTGGTAATTCTAAGGACCTTAAGGTCGGACAGTTTGTTGCCGCAATAGGAAATCCGGGCGGTCTCGAGTTTATGGGATCGGTTACGTATGGTATTATTAGCGGACTAAACAGAACAATTTCCGACGGCGATTCCTCGTATTTAATTCAGACAGATGCAGCAATTAACCCGGGCAACTCGGGCGGTGCTCTTGTTAATACGCAGGGTAAGCTTATAGGAATTAATAGTTCAAAAATTGTTTCGGAAAGCTATGAGGGCATGGGCTTTGCTATACCTGTTTCAAGTGTAAAAGAGATTTGCGATAAAATTATTGCTAAAGAATATGAACCTACACCTTATATTGGAATAATAATAAGTGAACGCTACGATGCGCAGACCTTAAAGTATCTTAATTATCCCGTGGGTGCGGTTGTTCAAAGCGTTGTAAGCGGAGGCCCTGCCGATATTGCAAAAATAAAAAGAGGGGATATTATTACCGAATTTAACGGAAGGCAAATAACGGATTATACAGTGTTTAATGATGTGCTAACCGAGTGTGACCCCGGTCAAAGCGTTGCCGTAGTTATTTACCGTTCGGGAAGATATTATTCAACTTCTATTAAAATAGGCGCGAATAATGCGCAATAAAATAAATTGGACAAAATACCTCACGGTATTTTGTCCAATTGTTCTTTGAAACGGTTAAAAATAGTTACAAAGCGCAATATCAGTTGACAAACAGGTAGAAAATTTGATAAAATAATATGAAGTAAATTGGGAGTTTATGCCCGATTGTGAGGTTGTTATATGATTCGTAGTATGACAGGCTTCGGCAGAGCCGAGCAGGAAAGAAACGGTTTTAATATTACCGTTGAAATTAAATCCGTAAATCATAGATATTTTGAGTTTTCTTCTCGTATACCAAGAGCTTATCAATATCTTGAAGAGAAGCTGAAAGCTTTTTGTCAGAGCCGTATATCTCGCGGTAAGGTAGAAATTTACGTAACCCTTGAGGATATCGAAAACGGTAACACACTTATTGATATTAACGATGAATATTGTAAGGCTTATATCAATGCTTTAAAAACTTTAAGCGAACAGTACTCACTTAAGGACGATATTTCGGTAATGACTGTTGCCAGAAATACCGAGATTTTTAAAATCACTAAGCCTGATATTGATACAAATAATGTTACCGATGCTGTCCTTAGTGTAGCCGACGAGGCGATTACTGCTTTTATAGCTATGCGCGAGACGGAAGGTGTTCGATTAAAAAATGATGTAAACAACAGAATTGATTTTATTCTTAAAAAGGTTGAGTTTATTGAGGAAAGGTCTCCCGAAACTATTAAACTTTACCGTGAAAGAATCGAACAAAAGGTTAGAGAGCTTCTTGAAAGTGCTCAGGTAGATGAGCAGCGTCTTTTAACCGAAACGGCTGTTTTTGCAGATAAGGTTGCTGTTGCCGAGGAAACGGTAAGACTTCGAAGCCATATGCAGCAGCTTTCTCAACTGCTTGAGGGTAATGAAGCAATAGGCAGAAAACTTGATTTTATTGTTCAGGAAATGAATCGTGAAACCAATACAATAGGCTCTAAGGCACAGGATATTGAAATTGCCAGAGCTGTGGTTGATATTAAATCGGAAATAGAGAAAATCCGCGAACAAATCCAGAACATAGAATAACTGAGGTAAAAGCATATGAAACTTATAAATATCGGCTTTGGAAATATGGTCGCAGCTAATCGAATGATAGCTATTGTAAGTCCCGAATCTGCTCCTATAAAGCGTATTATTCAGGATGCAAAGGAACGAGGTACACTTATTGATGCTACCCACGGAAGGCGTACACGCGCCGTTATAATCACCGATAGCGACCATATAATACTTACCTATCTTCAGTCTGAAACGGTTGCAAACCGTATTACCGACGAGAATGCCATTGATGATGAGGAGAACGGTGAGGATGAGTAAGGGCAAGCTTTTTATAATATCGGGTCCTTCGGGATCGGGAAAGGATACTGTTCTTAAACAGCTTTTTAAAATAATTCCTGATGTTGGCTTTTCCATTTCCTGTATTACAAGGCCTATGCGTGAAGGCGAAAGGCAAGATGAAAAGTATCATTTTATTTCAAAAGAACAATTTCTTTGTATGATTGAAAACGATGAACTGCTTGAATATAACGAGTATGTCGGAAATTTTTACGGAACGCCAAAAGCCCCTGTTGATAATTGTATTAACTCAGGCACAGATATGATTCTTGAGGTAGATGTTAACGGCGCGGCAAAGGTGAAAGAAAAAATGCCTGATGCGCTTAGCATATTTATTATGCCGCCTTCCTTTACCGAACTTAGGAGAAGGCTAAGCTCTCGCGGAACAGATAGTGTCGAGGTTATTGAAAAACGACTTAACGCTGCATTAAGCGAAATTAGTAAAGCCAAGGATTATGATTATGTAGTAGTAAATGACGATATTTCTGTGGCAGCACAGGATATTGCACATATAATTTTAAGCGAACGCTTAAAAACACAAAGACAAAAACAAATTATTGATGAGGTGCTTGAAAAATGTTAGATCCCGCAATCGGAAAACTTATTGAAAATTATGACAACCGTTACAGACTGGTTATCGATGTAGCAAAGCAGGCAAGAGATATTGCCGGTATAGCAGAAGAAAAGGGCGAAATTATTATTGAAAAACCCGTAAGCCTTGCAATAGATAAAATAGCTAAGGATAAAGAGCTTATCTAAGTAATTATAAAATCCTGTGGGAGGGGTGAGTGTTTTGAATGAAGCAATGGTCGCCGGAATAGTTCTGGAAAGCACAAAGTTTGCATTCGATAAACCTTACGATTACCTTATCCCTCGGGATGTAGCGGTGAGTGTCGGTTGCCGTGTTACGGTACCCTTTGGTAATGCAAACCGCTTAAGACAAGGTCTTGTAATTTATATTAGGAGTGCGCAAAACAGCAAGCTTAAAAGCGTTCACAGTGTAATTGATAATGAGCCTGTGTTAAGTGATGAAATGCTTAAGCTTTGTATTTGGCTTCACAAAACTACTTTCTGCACCTATTTTGATGCAGTGCGTACAGTTTTACCTGTCGGCGTAAATCTTAAATCAAATGAGAATTATCATTTGGGCAGGGTTCCTGATACACTTAACGATGCTCAAAAAGCAGTTGTCACTCTAATTGAAAATCGGCCCGGAATAAATAAAAGCGAAATATTTTCCATTCTGCCCGATTGCTCATCGGTGCTTAATTCTCTAATCAGAACAGGTGTTGTGAATATTGAGAATTCATTGTCCCGTCAGGTGAGCGAGGCGACAAGAAAGTGTGCTGCACTGTGCGTTAGTGTCGAGGAAATAGAAAATCTCGGCCTTACTCAGCGCCAATGTGAGGTTGCCTATCTACTTGCAGACACAGGCCAACTAAGCGTAAAGGAAATTCAGTATTTTACTGGCGTTTCCTTGGGTGTAATTAGTGCTCTTGAAAAAAAAGGAGTTATTAAAACCTATCAAAAGGATGTTTATAGAACCCCTTACCGCTTCAGCAATTCGGATAATGCACAGCCTATAGTTTTAACCGATGAGCAGCAAAGTGCATATGATAGCATTTGCGCATCGTGTTGCGAAAAGAAGCCATGGCTTCTTTATGGTGTAACGGGCAGCGGAAAAACACAGGTTTTTCTAAAACTTGTTGATGATATGCTTGAAAACAACAAAGGCGTTATTATAATGGTTCCCGAAATATCGCTTACTCCGCAAACAATTCAAATTTTCGGTAACCGATATGGCAATAAAATTGCAGTTTTTCACAGTGCTATGTCCCTTGGTCAGCGTATGGATGAATGGCGCCGTGTAAACAGCGGTGAAGCCACTGTTGCAATCGGTACCCGATCCGCCGTTTTTGCTCCTGTTAAAAATTTAGGTCTTATAATTATGGATGAGGAGCAAGAGCACAGCTATAAATCAGAATCCTCGCCCCGCTTTCACGCAAGGGATGTTGCCCGTTTCAGGGCGGCTTACAATAATGCAACTCTACTTCTTGCATCGGCAACACCTTCTATTGAAACCTTTGCAGCGGCTAAGGCGGGCCACTATAATATGTGTACCCTTAAAAACCGTTACGGTAACGCTGTTTTACCTGAGGTAATAACCGTTGATATGCGAAATCAAATATTAAACGGTAACACCTCTTCGCTGAGCATTGAACTAAAAAGTGCTCTTGAGGAAACGGTTTCAAAGGGTGAGCAGGCTATACTTTTACTTAACCGTAGAGGACATAATACATTTGTTTCTTGTCCCACCTGCGGCGATGTTGTTACCTGCCCGAACTGCAGTATTTCAATGACCTATCATTCAGCAAATAATAGGCTTATGTGCCATTATTGCGGGCATTCAATTCCTGCTGACAATAAATGTCCAAAATGCGGCGCACAGCATTTAAAATATATGGGCGTTGGCACTCAAAGGGTGGAGGAGGAGCTTGAAATGCTTCTTCCCGGTGTAAAGGTCCTGCGTCTTGACGCTGATACAACCCTTGCAAGAAACGCCTTTGATAATAAGCTTAGTGCATTTGCTGCAGGCGAGTATCAAATATTGCTTGGTACCCAGATGGTAGCAAAGGGACTTAATTTTCCTAATGTTACTCTTGTTGGAGTTCTTGGCATTGACGGCGCAATGTATAGTGAAGATTTTCGTAGCTTTGAGCGCGCTTTTTCCTTGCTGACTCAGGTAGTCGGCAGGGCAGGGAGAGGTGAAAACCCCGGTAAAGCTATAATTCAGACTATCCATCCCGACGGCAATCTTATTAAACTTGCGACCGCTCAGGATTACGATGCTTTTTATAACGAGGAAATTATGACACGAAGGCTGATGATATATCCGCCATACTGTGACATTGCTCTTGTTTGCGCTACTGCTCCTGACAGGGAAGATGCAAAAAGCGCAATAAAAAATGTGTTTGATAATATTAAAAATCAGCTTGACAGCGAGTACGATGATGTTAGACTTATAATACTTGGTCCGTCACCTGCGGCAATGGCTAAGGTAAATAATCGTTACCGCTATAGAATGATAATTAAATCAAAAAACAGTTCAAGATTTCGCGAACTGCTTCATAAATCTATCAACATAAAGAAAAACAGTAGTGTTTCAATTTTTGTTGATATAAATCCCGAAAGTATTTTTTAATGTAACCCATTGGAGGAAAATTATGGCAATTAGAAACATTGTGAAATACGGTGATGAAATACTTCATAAGGTATGTCGAAGTGTGCTCAGCTTTGATGATAAGCTAGCCCAAACGCTTGATGATATGGCGGATACTATGTATAAGGCGGAAGGAGTAGGTCTTGCTGCACCGCAGATTGGAATACTTCGCCGTTTTTGTATTGTAGATATAGGTGACGGTCTTATAGAATTGATAAATCCGGTAATAATTGAGGAAAGCGGAGTACAGACCGAAAGCGAAGGCTGTCTTTCCTTACCGGGAGATTATGGGGTAACAAAACGACCTATGAAGGTAATCGTACGAGCTCAGGACAGGCACGGAAACACCTTTACTGTATCGGGTGAGGGTCTTAAAGCTCGTGCATTCTGCCATGAAATAGATCATCTTAACGGTATTATCTTTAAGGAGCGTCTTATAAAAAAATGAGAGTAGTTTTTATGGGTACGCCTGATTTTGCCGTGCCTACGCTTGATGCTATTATCGAATCAGGACACGAGGTAGTTGGGGTATTTACTCAACCGGACAAGCCTGTGGGCAGAAAACAGATTTTAACACCTCCGCCCGTAAAGGTTTTGGCAAATGAAAAAGGTATTACAGTATATCAACCAAAAACGCTTCGAAACGGTGAAGCTGTGGCAATTATTAAAAATTTGAATCCCGAAATTATTGTTGTTGTGGCCTACGGTAAGATTTTGCCCGAAGAAATTTTGTCTTTACCGAAATACGGGTGTGTTAACGGTCACGCCTCTCTTTTGCCGCGACATCGCGGCGCATCTCCCATACAGTGGTCCATTGTTTGCGGCGATAAGCAAACAGGTGTTACAACTATGCTTATGGATGTCGGTATGGATACAGGGGATATGCTAGAAACGGTTTGTACCAATATCTTATCGGGGGAAACAGCAGATACACTTCACGATAGATTAAGCCTTCTTGGAGCAAAACTTATGTGCTCTACGCTTGATAAACTCTCTAAAGGTGAAATTACCCCTAAAAAGCAGGATAATTCAAAGGCTACCTATGCTCCTATAATAAAAAAAGAGATGGCACTGCTTGATTTTTCAAAAAATGCAGTAGAGCTCGAACGTTTAATCCGAGCCTTTTCGGGTTGGCCTGTTGCATACTTTATGCTTGATGGCAAGCGGGTTAAGGTTTTTTCTGCTAAGGTATGTAAGGGTGACGGTAGCATAGGTGCGGTTATAAATAATAAAGATACACTTGTTATTTCCTGCGCAAATAATACCGCGCTTGAGCTTGAAAATATTCAACTCGAAGGCTCGAAACCTATGACTGTAAAGGCTTTACTGTGCGGTAAAAGTATTGCGCTTGGTACAAAACTTCAGTAGTACGGAGGTCTGATTTGGTAAATGTCAGAAAGCTTGCCGTCCTTGCACTTTTAAAGGTCGAGCGGGACGGTGCATATTCAAATTTGACCCTTAGCACATTATTTAAAGAAAATCCTGACCTTACCTCGCAAAATAAAGCTTTATTAAGTAATATTTTTTATGGTGTGCTTGATAGAAAAATCACCCTTGATTATTATATATCAAAGCTGATAAAAACGCCTATTTCTAAAATTAAACCTTTTACCTTATGTGTTTTGCGCAGTGCACTTTATCAGATTGTTTATCTTGACTGTATTCCTAACAGTGCTGCAGTTAATGAGGCGGTCAAACTTATAAAATCATCAAAAGTGTCCTATCAAAGCGGTTTTGTTAATGCTGTTTTACGCAGTTTCTTGCGAGATGGTGTTGATCTTCCTAAAGGAGATACGGTTGAGGAGTTTAGTGTTGTTTATTCCTGTCCGCAATGGATAACAGGCTCTTTTATTAAGGATTACGGAATTGATACCGCACGTAAGTTGCTTGAAGAATCTCTTAAAGCACCTCCTGTTTTTTTAAGGGTTAATACATTAAAAATATCAGCAAATTCTCTTTTGGAGCTGCTTCGTGAACAGGGCGTAAATGCAACAATTGCGGATGAAGAAAACGCAATATGTGTCACTGATGGAATAAATGTAAACTCAAACGAACTTTTTGAAAAAGGGTATTTTCATATTCAAGATCTTTCAAGTCAGCTTTGCGCTAAGTTACTAAACGCAAAGCCTGGAGAAAATATACTTGACCTATGTGCTGCTCCCGGCGGAAAGTCCTTTACTGTAGCACAGTATATGGAAAACAAGGGAAGTATAACCTCGTGTGACCTTTATGAGCACAGAACAAAGCTTATAAAAGACGGAGCGCAAAGGCTTGGTATTGATATTATTAAAACAAAGACGCTCGATGCTACAAAAAAACTGCCGTTTAATGTTTTGTTTGATGCGGTTTTGTGTGATGTTCCGTGCTCAGGGCTTGGTATTATACGTCGCAAGCCGGACATAAAATATAATGCTGCTGCTGACTATAATCAGTTATCAAAAATACAGTATGAAATACTTTGCAACGCTGCTAAAATGGTGAAAAAAGGCGGTAGACTGATTTATTCAACCTGCACGCTGAGAAAAGCAGAGAACAAAAAAACAGTTGATAAATTTTTAGCAGATAACCCTGATTTTATATTAAAACAGGACTACACATATATGCCGCATATAGACGGCACGGACGGTTTTTATACAGCACTTTTGATTTCGAGGTGAAATATTGGATAAAACGGATATAAAGTCTCTTCTGCCCAGTGAGCTTGAGGGGTTTTTAAAGGAACTCGGTCAACCTAAATTTCGTGCCGCTCAGATTTTCAAATGGCTCCATAGCGGTGTATGCGATTTTGATGAAATGTCGAATATCCCAAAGCCTTTAAGGGAACTTCTTAAGGAGCGCTGTTATATTGCAGACGTTAAAATCGTAAGAAGGCTTGAAAGTAAAATTGACTCAACAGTAAAGTATCTTTATCAGCTTAATGACGGTGAGTATGTAGAATCTGTTCTTATGAAATATCATCACGGTTATACGGTTTGTATTTCAACACAGGTTGGTTGTCGTATGGGGTGCAGTTTTTGTGCTTCGGGAATAAACGGACTTTCCCGTAATCTAAGCGCATCTGAAATGATAGCTCAGCTTCTTGCTGCAGAACGTGATAATAATATTCGTGTATCTAATGTCGTTATGATGGGAATGGGAGAACCGCTTGATAATTTCGAGCAGTCGGTAAAATTTTTAAAGCTTGTTTCCCAGGAAAACGGAATGAACATAGGGCTTAGGCATATTTCTCTTTCTACCTCAGGCGTTGTATCGGGTATAGAAAAACTGGCTAATTATTCATTTCCGATTACTCTTTCGGTATCTTTTCATGCACCGAGCGATGAGATACGAAATACGATAATGCCCGTTAACCGAAAGTGGAATGTTGATACGTTGCTCAACGCCTGCAGAAAATATCAAAAGGCAACGGGAAGAAGAATATCATTTGAATATGCTCTTATGAAGGGTGTAAACGATACACCCGCTTGTGCCGAGATGCTTGCAAAAAAGCTTAAAGGCATAATGTGCCATATCAATCTTATTCCTGCAAATCCCGTTGAGGAAACAAAGTTTTCTAAGCCGGACAGAAACCATATTCAAAATTTCTGTGAGCTTTTAAATAAGAAAGGTTTAAATTCAACAATACGTCGAACCCTTGGTGCAGATATTGAGGCATCCTGTGGTCAGTTACGGCGAAAATCTCTTGATAAGGGGTG
>JAZRQA010000062.1:0-41553 GCA_045649505.1 Acutalibacteraceae bacterium | reverse complement strand
TATGTCCGTCACCATTGGAACTGGAATATTATTTTTAGTAGATAAAAAAATCTGCCCAAGTTTTTCCCAATTAACTATGAAAGATATATTATTTGTCCAAAGTTCGATTTTCCCGCTCGACCATTTTTCGTAATACCATATGCCGCTTTCCCCATACTCAACAACATGGACCCTGCCGACGAACAACCTGTTATCATCTTCGACTTCTGTAACCCTTTGCTCAAGTGCTCTGTGATTTTCTGCATTGATCTTAATATCCTGCCGAGCAATAGAAAGGGTTTCATCAAACTGAGCATCGATTTTGTCCTGCTCATCAAAGCGCTCAAAAACCTTTCTGTTCTGCACAGGGTTTTCGCTTGCCTCTGAAAGCTCATCATCCACCGCAATATTCACGGTAAAGCGACTGCTTGCATCACCGCCTAGGAACACAAAGGTCGTGCCCTCCTCCATCGCCCGCTGCGCCTCTTCGGTCTTTATCCTGTCGTCCCTCGCGGCTTCAGCACTCTGCTCCGCCTCCTCTGCCGAGACCTCAGCCCTTTGAGCAGAATCTTTTGCTGTTTCGGCAAGTGTTGAAACGCTTTCGTAGTCCTCATTATCGCGCGGTGTACCGTCAGTCTTATCCTTAAGATAAAGCGTTGCGGGAAAGCTGTAAAGCTCGCTCTGAGTTTCATCATCCTTTATACCTGTTATCACTAGGTATATTTGAATGTTTCCGCCTTCCTTGGTAATACCGTGCTCTAAGAGATATTCAAAAGACCGAATACCTTCAGGAGTTGCATCTTCAAAATTTATTTCAGTTGTATCTGTAGATATTTTCCCACCCACGCCATCTATACCGTCAAAACGGTATACAATTTTTTCACCCCGCTCATACATGTGGTTCCACATCGCAGCATTAAGTTCAGGCGATAAATCAAATATAATTTTTGTAACATTATGCTCGCCCTGAACACCGCCAAACTGTCGTGATGAAGGATTTATTCCGCTTTCGGTAACGGAATATCGAATTGTTCTTATTGACATTTTTACCTCCTCCAAAACTCAAAGCGCCTTGCAGTCAACTGCAAAACGCTTTGAGTTTAAAAGTTATTTTGTGTAAAGAGCAATAAGTGCCGCCTTCTCAAAGGATGATATATCCATTTTGTTTATGGCACTTATTTTCTCCTCGTTTGAAATGCCACCGCTATTATCGGTGTCCTTAAATCCCGCTCGGGCAAGGAAATACATCGCGGCACTGCTGCCGTTTTTTTCAGCTTGTGCCGCCTTTTTATTAGCACTTGACATTTCTTTTCCCGCATCCTCGGACATTGCCTTATCCGCAAGATAAGATTTAACCCTGCTTTCTACGGATTTTTGTTTATCCTCATCAAGATTGTCAAAAAATAATGTCTTGTGAAGCCGCTCAAAATAATCTGCACTCTGCTTGGTAACATCCTTGCTTTTGGCATAAGCACTTTTTACACCGCTCTCTATTTCCTTCTCGGTTTTTCCTCGCCCTAAAAGATATTCCCTAAGCTCATCATATTTTGATTTTTTTCCGTTATGTTGGTAATCCCTTAAAAGCTCGTAATATTCAGCATAGGTCTTTTCGCCGAGAAAGCCTTCCTTCAGTGCATATTTTATACCATGGGTGTGATCGAGCTCATCATCGCCAAAGGATTTCACTACGTTACTAACCGCTCCAATGTCCCGCAAAATGTTCTTTAACGGCATACCGAAGATAGCGCTTAACGGGTTAGCGACAGCAAGTAGCTTGTCCCAGGTTGTTTTTTCGGTGCTGGAAAGGGATTTTAGACCATAATAAAGGTCCTCTATAATCTCCATATCAGCACGCTTAACTTGATAACCTTCAAAAATTGATTGCACATCGCTTACAAGAGGAATCCAATTGGCAGGATTTATATCACTTCGAAAATTGGCGCCTACTTCGGTGATGTATTTTTCACCAAATCTTTTATCCTCCTCATCATCGCGCGCGGCTGTTACAAGTGATTTAAGCAACGCATTCAAAAGCGTGGCCGATACAACGCCAACGACACATTTTGTGGCAGACTTAAAGTCCTTGTTTTGAACATCCCATATCATCTTATAGAACATATTCAGGTTGGTTGTCGGCTCTCCTCTGAACGCCGTTACCATTCGTGTATAAATCGATTTTGAACGCATATTCTGGCTTCGTGACAAAACCGAATCGTAAACCTGTGTATGCTCGATAACCTCCTTGAAAATTTTTGCCGCTTCAATTTTCAAGGCTTCGCCGGTTAAATTGGTTGTTGCCTGCACTTTCGCCTTGCAACCATTCCAAATCATACACCAGGTGAGTTGGTCGGCTTTTGCGGCGCCTATGCTCAGAACATTATCACGATAATTTTCATCCTTAAAAAAACCTTTTGCCTTGTTTTTTATGCCGTCATACTGTCGGTCCATCATAAAATCAAAGGTAGATTTTGGATTACCGATATCAAATCTACCCATTTCCTTTTGAATTGCAATGGGGCAATATTCCTTGCATTCTTCCCAGGTTTCACCATTAAACGTACCTTTATCAACCTTAAGGTATCTATATTCAAGATATGGCAAAACTCTCGCAATAGAGGACGGCTGCTGAATAGTAACACTCATATTTGCCGCCACAGCATTCTTTTGAAACATATTCATAAGACCGCTCGCCACATTATCACCTGCGTGTTGGCCCGCAATACCGCCATCCACATCCTCAATAAATTTATTAAGGTAATTTACTGCGGCGGCACCGTAGGCACGGTTAAGTTCGTTTATAAGTGAAAATGCCGCCTTGTTTTTATCCGCTCTTTCTGTAAAGCGGGTGATCCTTTTAAGGTTATCAATAGGAACCGCAAGACCGTTATATTCGCACATTTCGGTCATGTGTTTGCAAAAGACCTCGGTAAAATCACTTATAACAAGGGGAGTATTCGCCGCTTCAACCGTATTCTTGGTAAAGGATTTGCCGGTGAGAGTTTTATGCGCCTGCTTTTTGTCAAGCTCTCTTTCAAGGAAAAGATTTGAAGTTTCATAAGGAAAATAGTAGGGCTCGCCGAATTTTGAATATCCGTAAAGCTTATTTGATGCTTCGTTACCAAGCTCAGCGCCAAAGGTAGACATTATGTTAACCAGCTCATCAACAAACGCTTCCTTATCTTTGCCAAGCTGTTTTCTTATATCCTGAATATCGGTTTCTGTTATTATATAAGGTGACGAAGCCCAAGCGGATACAAGATAACGTTGCATAAGCTTATCAAAAGAACCGTTTTTTGCTTTTCCTTCGTTTTCAATTTGTTCGACTATCTGACGGGTTTTAAGAACAATACCACCCTGGCTCAAGTGATTTGAATCCTGTGTATCCTTATTGCTTCTTTCCCGCTTATAGGTTGCAAGAACGCTCATCGCTTCACCTATAGTCAGAGTTATTTTTTGTCCGTCAGGGTGGCCAAGCTCAATCTTTTGATTTTTATCAACCCAAGACCAGTAGTCATAATTGTTTATTGCCTTCTGAAGCATATCCTTGGTTTTATTGATGTTATTAATGGTCTTATCCATACCTTCGGATATTCCGTCAAACAATTTTTTATAAACGCCACCGATTTTTTCAAAGAAATAAACGGGCTTAAGATTTCCCTCTATAATGAATTCCTTAATTTCATCAAACGCCTTACCGATTTTTCCCGTGCCTAAGCCAATTTCCTTTTTATCTTTAAGTTGTTTTAAACGCTCTGCCTCCTCATTGGCAATGGCACGAAAATCTTCTTTTCTACCTTCAAGAAAAATTTCGTTGGCAGTTGTAACAAGGTGCTCAAAATGTTCCGCAAGTTCTCTTACCACCTTGAGTTCATCGTTACTAAGGTCTGAAAGAGATTTCCCGTCCATTATCTTGGCAAGGTAATCTATCTTTTCCTCGGTATCAGGGTCAAGAGTTAAATCCTTTTGATTTTTTACAAAATCGTTGTAAATGGTTCTTAATTTGTGAACGTTCCTTTTCTCAAAGGTTTGTGGAGCATTTTTAAGAAAAATATCAAGAAACTCTTCAATAACTGGTTTAAGGTCCTCGTGTACGTGCTTGGTGTTTGAATTGGCACGGAATTTCTTATCAAGTCGGTTAACGCTTCTTATAACAGCATTCCTATCGGTTTTTCTCTGCTGTGCCGCCTCAACCTTCTCCCGTTCCTCCTTTCGGATTTTCGCACGGTCATGTTCCATGGCGTTAATAGTACGCTCAAGCTCGGCATTTTTATCCTCTGCCTTTTGCGCACGCTGTTCCGTTTTTCGGTTAGCACTGCGCATACGGTTTACCGTTGCACTGCCACCCGTATTTACCTGCTTCATAATCTTATTTGCAAGGGCACGGGTTGCATTGTCCGCAGCGTTTTCGCCTTCTTGCGAAAAATCGCGGTCGGGAACATCGTCAAGAATATTCGCCGCTACCTTTTCCGCTAAAATCGCCGCATCAACGTGCTGACCCTTGTCTGCTGCCTCATATATCCGCTGTATCTGTCTGCTCAACTGTTCACGGTTATATGTACTGCCTTCCTGATGCAGAAGGTCCTTTGCATAAAGCTTAGGCGGTATACGCTCGGTACCGTCAGGCGCTATATACTTTTCGGGAGTATAACTAACCTCACCGTTTTCATCCATATCAATGGAATGTTCGCGGGTTTCATTGCCGATATTTTCCTTGACAATCCAAATTTTTTCGAGTAAACTAATTACAGAAGGACTTGATTTGCCGCCGGGAGTGCCGCTGTTTGATGCGGTCCCGGTCTTGAACGGCGAATCGGTCCTTCTTTCTGTTAGAACCTCGTGCAAATAAAAGCGTTGATTATCTTTCTCGCGTATTACGATAACCCCTTCATAAAAAGGGGCTTTATTTATTGTTACGGGCGCTGCAATAACTACGGTATCATAACCTCTGCCTTTCCAATTTTGCTGAAAATCGATTATTTTACCGTTTCTTATTACTTCAGGTACAGCCGCAAAAGCAATAGCCTTATTCCTTCCAATACCGTGTGCAATGGAATCCTTAGCACTACGCGCTGTTATCTCAACATCACCAAGCACGGAATTATTTACCGTTTTACCAAAACTTTCAAAATAATTTTCAACCTGTGTAACTAAGTCTGTATCACCCTTGGCAAATTCGGTACCGCTCATATCTTTGACTGAGGACATTTGTGAGATAGCGTTTATATTGTTTTCAATATCTGCTTGTGAAATGGAAACATCGTTAATATACCCTTCTCGTGCCCCGCTCTGCTCGGCCGTCCGGCTCTGCACCTGGCTATATGCTGCCTTTAAAAGACGTTGCATTTTAATAAAATCAGCCTGCTCGTTCCTGTGCCTGAGGCGGTTTATCATCTCCTCTATCCAGTCTATAACACGGTTATACCAGTGATGGTTTTGTGCTATTTCGGTAAAGAAATTATATCCTTTGCCGCCTTCGTTTAGATCCGCCTCGGTGAAAAAACCTTCCGAAATAAAGCGCGCCATAATCTCATAATCAAGCCGCCCAGGTGACATTGTTTTACCTGTGCGGCTTTCATAATTTTTCTTTATGCTTGCCGCAAAGGTATCATAACCGCCCTGCTGTGCTATCCAGTTTTTATAGGACTGAGTACCTTTTACAAATTCCACAAACTTTTTATATACATTGGTAGTCTGCAGATGGTGTAAAAATTCGTGGGTGAAAACAACAGTATATGCCTGATTGGCTTTTTTATTTATGTGCACAACTCCGTTTTCATAATAGCCGCGGTCGGTAACATCGTCACTTTCATACCATTCAACCTTTTGGTGAAGGATTCGAGCAATGCTTTCCACCCTGCGCTGTCCGTCTGTCTTGCTACTGTCAATTCCTGCAATCTGCTCCATTGCCAGCTGCTCGGCAGTCTTAGGCGCACTTGTAGTTAAATCAGGCTCATCAAAAATAGACCTGCTTTGGGAGGAATTGGTATTGACACCTGCCACAGGTTGTGATATATTATTACCTGTAACAGTTGCATTCTGACTACGTGGGGGGCTTTGGCTCGCTCTAGTAACAGGTGCGGCTGTTATTTGTTTTTCATAGATATTTATTAAATCATAAAGAACAGCTGCTCCATTTTGCCGAATTCCAACAAGCACATCTGCAGAATATCCATTATCTCCGACCTTATAATTTACATTGCCTCTTGCAAACTCAATAATATCATCGTTACGCTGATGCTTTATTTGTTCACCTATCCAATCTTTGGCTGCGGTAAGTATTTCATCGGCATTAGCAATAGTTCTAAGTTTATCTTTATGTGCGATCGGATTAGTTTTATAAAGGTCTACGGTTCGCGTTGACCTTCGCCATTCATCATTAGTGGTCTTGTTTATTTGAATGTTCTGCCCATTTGCGCTTATTAGGTTGTTAAATTTAGTCGATATAACATTTGCTATAACAGAAGCAACACTTTTGCCGTCATTCTCAGCAAATATATCCTCATCAACCTGCACATAAGTATTGCCGTCTGCATCCAGCTCAATACTATATTCCCGCTCACCGTTTGTATTATCGGTACGGGACTTTGCAAACTTATTTGCCGCTTCCGTATTTCCGTTAAAAAAACTATCGGCTATCCATTTTGTATTTCCGCTTCTGGCGGATTTTTTTATTAGAGTATCTAAATCCTCAGCACTGATAGTGTTATATTTTCTCATAACCTGAGAATAAAGATTCGCAACATCAAGAGCATCGGGCGCAGTATTGTTTTCTTTAGCTTCCCACACCTTATCGTAAGTGTCACTGTTATCCGCATCAAAATCTTGAGCGAATTGTAATAAGGCATCTATTTTACCCGTATCAATAATAGACTGTCCAGTAACCTCTGCGCGATGTTGGTTATAAGTGGCATTGGTTGATGCAGGACTCATCATCAGGGTAGATATAGAAGTAACCGCCAGCAGTTCGAGCACATTTGCAAGGGTAGCCTCAGAGTAATCAAGTTCCTCACCGTATATTACCGCCCTTGCCAACGGGTCAGCAATAAATTGAATTAGTTCTTCCAAGTTTTCACTTGCGATAGTAGTTGTGCCAATTATTCCTTTAGATGCCCATTTTTTTACTGTAGGATTAGTAAGAACATCGTCCACCTTATTTAATAGTGATTTTGTAAAAGAAGACGCTCCTTTGCCTGAAATTTGAGAAGATACACCGCCTAAAGTTTTATCTACTAACCATTCCATTGTGCCTTCATAGACACCATGTATTACGTCCGCAAAAGATTCAGAATTAACACGAATCGCCTGTGTTGTATTAGCACCTATACTCTGTAGCACATAACCTGTCATACCACCACCTGCAGCAGAAATGAGCAACGAGGGTGCTTGATATGCTGTGGAATTAATTGCAGAAAGGATTATATTAAAAAGCCTACCATCCTCTCCGTCTTCATTAGCAAGAATTTCATTCGTAAGTAATTCCATTTGAGAAGGTGAGAAAAAGCCCGGTACAAATTCATCCGCCATTGAGTTTCCGTTCATAATCTCAGTTGTTCCGTAAATAGAGGAAGCCATATCGTAAATGCCTTTTTCCAACCCACCAAGTGCCACGGCACCTATTTGCTTTGCATCGCCCCAAACACCCTGTTCATCATATTCCTTGGATACGGTTTCAGCAAGTCGTGCCTCTAAAGTAGGAGCGAGTACATCGAGATATTCAATAGCCTTTTCTGTCTCGTTTCTTCCGATATAATAATTCCACGTCTGCTTTTCCGTTTTTGTTAACTGGGTATATAAGCGTGTAGAGGAATCTGAAATTTTAGTGCCGTTTATTATACCGTGCTTTTCCTTTAATCCGACACCGCTTAATGTGCTTGCGGCTTTTGTCGCTCCCGTATGCGAAAAATACTCATAATTACTGTCCAGTATAGCTCCGTAAGTGTAACCTATAAGCTTCATATTCTTGGCTTTTTGAGCCTTTACATACCTGTTATCTGAGGAGCTGGGTATATTTTGCTCCAACAGCTTTCCTATCTGTTCAATGCCTTCATCGGACAGGCTCGGCTGTCCCGTCTTTTTCCATTCCTCATTGGCAGCTTTAAGACGGCTCACTCTTTCCGCAGCAACCCTTTTTGCGTTGGCGGCGGAATTATATTCTGTTGCTTTATCCTCATAATCCGTAAAGGCTAATGCCCATAGATCCCCTTTTGATTTATCTACCATTTTTAATTGTTCGGGCGTTATAGTCTGTGTATCCGTGTTTCCATTTGAATTTGGTTTTATATACGGAGGAAAAGGCGTAGCATTACTTTCATTATTCGTTCGAGCTTTTTGCACATTGAAATTAAAAAACGCTTGTTGTTGCTTTTGTTGTTGCTTTTTTTCCTGTTCTGCCCGTAATGCGTTTACATATGCCGCCGCTTCGGGAATATAGTCTTTACTTCCCACGGTGGTAAAGCGACTGTCAATTATATCCTCAAAAGTTTGAGAAGTGAAATAACCGTTATTTAAGGATGGAAAAACAATCTGTGCCTGACCCGGTTTTTGCTTAAGTTTTGCGCTTTCGATTATAGCATACATTAAGGGATTTTCTGCTATTTTTTCCTCTTTAATCCTTTGGTTATACAATTCTTCACCTAATAGTAATTTCCGCCGCTCTTCATTTGTCATATAATCACACCATTTCTGTCAATAATTTGCTACCATCATCATCTCTTAAACGTGTAAGCTTCATAAGTTCTTCGTTTGTAAATCCGTATGTGTCACGCAGTTGCTTAAGAGTATATTCGTTTTCAAACTCGTCTTTTACTTTATCGTTAAGGTCAACGGTTTTATCGCCACCACCGAACAATCCAAACCCTTTCCAAATGTTGGAAGTACCATTTAATGTATCCTTGGATTTCTCAAAGGTTCTGAGTCGTATATCCTGTTTTTTCAAGGTTTCAAGACGGTTATCAAGTGCAGTTTTTTCATCATTTGTCAATTCACCATAACTTCGAACAAAATCCTCACGCAAATTATTCCTGTCTAAATTTGTGAGTGAATTTCCGATATAAGCCTTCATTAAATCTTCAAACGCTGTTTTACGTTCGTTGTTTGCCTCTGTATTCTTTTCTATTAGCTTTTCAAGCGCCTTAATCTTTGCCGCTCTGATAGCCGCATTATTTGCCTCCTGCTGGTTATAAAGTGCAACAGCATTGGCATCGGCCTTCTGCATCCAATTACTTCGAACTGTGGAATCAATATCAACCTTTTTAGCCTCGGCAGCAGTTACGTAATCGGCTATGCCCTTGCGTATCTCATCAACGGCGGCTTGGCGGTTCCTTATGGTAGCCGCATCAGCATTGCTGCGCTGAAGCTGTATCGCGGTCTGTTGGCTTCGGTTAAGTCCTGAATCGGTAAGACCTAAGTTTGCCATTCTTTCCTTTACCTTTTCTTCGTTTATAATCTGATTAAGGTTGTTCTTCCTGAACTCGTCCTCATAGGAGGCTTTTGTGCTTTCTATATCCTTTTCACCTTGGGCCTTTACGGCGGCTACAGAATTATCTACTGCTGCCTGCTTTTTCTTTATCTCATCTGTAGCATAGGCATCATATATTTTTCTTTGTGCCGCGGTATATTCATCAAGTGTTAAATTTGCCATTTATCTCACTCCTCCAATAAGTCTGTAATTAATTGTTATATTATCTATTGCCATTTCTGCGGCACTTTCAATTTTTATTCCCATACGGGTTATATGTGTAAGGCACGGCAAAAAACGCTTCGTGTGCACATATCCCGCAAGATTTGGCGCAATATCGGGGTGTAAAGGTAATATATATTTGACTTCACTTCCCTTATCCGAGAAAAAAGTAACGGTTATTTCCTTTTCTCCGTTACCTCCAAAGCCTATATATACTTGTTCAATTATCTTTTTAATCGCAGGATTTTTAAAATCAAAAACCTTGGTCTGCAAATAAGACGAAATGCTCCTTCCTTCCACTTGTGCTGTCCAACCGTCACCGCCTAAACCAAAGGTGTCTTCGTGCTGATTTACGCAAATTTTATCCTTTTGGGCGGTACCGTCACACACATACACTGTATTCCAACGGTATCCTCTGCTTATCACAATAAGCCGTCCGCTATCGGCGTATATATGTTCACAGCTTGGAATATCCCACAAATACCAGGCAATATTTTTTTGCGCCTGTTTTGAATCACTGTAGGATGCAATATAAGAAAAACCGTTATCCTCATAATGCATAACAAACAATTTGTTACCCACCTGCAGAACATAACGACTATTCCAGTCACAAGCTTTTGAATGCATTAAATCAAAAGGTGTAATCTGCTTTAAGGTGGGCTCTATATTACGGGACAACTCATAAACGTTTCGTTCACTGTACTGATTTGCGCTTAAGAGGGTGTATACCTTACCCTCGCTTGTGGCCCACACAAGGCGGTTACGGCAAAGCTGCACCGTATCGGGACAATCACAGCCTATGTGTGCGTGTATTTGCGTTATTGGGAAAACTGCCTTTAAAACTGTAAGATCATATTGCCCACCTTCGGTAAAGCTTTCTGCAGTTATGTCCGAGCCTGACTGATATACTGTGTAATGTATCTGCCGCTCACTGAAAAATACCAGCATATCGCTTTGCTTTGCAAGTGCGGTAACCCTTTGCGAACTGTCCCCTACCCTCATATAACAGTTTTCGGGGAAATATGTAGGGCTTCCGGTGTCCGAAAAGTGAACAAGATTTTTAAGTTCTTCTCGCTTGTTCCCTGCGACAAATAATCGTGAGCCGCCGTTTAAGCCCTGCGTACCGTACCATTCGCAACGGGTTGCCATAAATATTCTGTCCTTTTCCTCCTCAGTAAGCTCGCGAAATACGGTAATCACAACATTAGGCTTGTCGGTTTTGTAGTCATCACTCTCTTCGCCTGTATCTGTTGGATAAAAATATTTCCAATCTCCGTCAGCTTTGAGAAACTGCCAAGCTACTATCGTATGTTTAGTAAATCTTCTTATTGCAAAAAATGTATTATTGGATGCAATATCGCTATCAGCGCTCCCGAAATCATTTACAATACCGCTGTATTCAATTGTATTTCCGTTAGCTTTAGTGATTTTAATATTAAATGTGGAGCCTTTTCTTAAAAGGAAGTTTAATTTCAGTAAAAAATTTGAATTATTATTTGCAAAAGCAAAAAACTCAAGTTTTTCTCCTCCGTTAAGCAGGTTACAGGTTCTTACCGCGTCTGCGGAATAATTTCCATGATAAGTTATTTGTTTACAATTCGTCTGTGTCACCACCACATCAAACTCCGTTACTTTTTCCCACGTGCCGTCCTTTTCTTCGTCTTTAATGCGGTAGACCTCATACTCTGGCACATATTTTGCAGTTTGACCATCAAAATATTTTTCCTTCACATACACATAGATGTATTCTTTGTGCTGTGCTATAAATGCATTCTCTATAGATATGAGTTCTCGCAATTCGATTAACCTTTCAGGCACTATATCATCAAGCTTCATAATGTTGCCGTCGATGCCCACATACCAAAACCCGATATATTTTAAATTTTTGCAATCCACCCTTGCGGCAACCAGCTTATGATATTTATCGTTTATAAGCTTGGTGACCTTGTTAGGTATGTATTCAAAGCCTCCAAGTTCGCCGTTGTTCGGGCTTGCCAGTTTAAAGCACCAATCAGGGTCGGTTACAAACCCGGGGCGGGTGCGCAGCATTCCGCTATCATACCAAACATTATTTGCATCGGTAAGTTGATTATCATCAATTAAATTTGCCGCATCTATTTCATTTAATCCTCCCGAAAGTGACGGAATTTTGACACCCTGTCGCGCCCTGACATTCATCACTGAAAACATTCCCATTTTTATCCTCCTAGCAATCTACATAGGGCCCCGAAAGTATTACCGTACCGATACTGTTCACTCCGATTCTTTTTCGGTTATACAGCACCGCATACATTTGCTGACTGTCACCGTCACCCTCGCTTTGTGCTAAAAACATTGCAACACCGTAAGGCATTACGTCAGCAAGTATTTTCTCGGGCAGTTTAATTTCTTCGCTAAGGGCTTTTATCTGTTGACATTCATCGGTGCTTACCTTAGGCCATAAATCCGCAATTACAAGATTTATGGCGGTAATTCCTTTGCGGCTGAATTCGGTATCACCCGAAATTCCTTCACTGCCGAAATATCCGAGCATTGTCATAGCCTTATTATAAATCTCTCTTGCCGTCATTTTATAGTCCTCCTGCAGCTACTGCCCTTTGAATTAATTCCTCTTGTTGTTCGGGGCTAAGCTGTAAAAAAGCCTCCTGCTCCTCAGGGCTTAACTGTGAAAATATATCTCTGTATCCTTCCGTATCCTGTGAATTAGTTGCTTCATCAGGATTGTTATCATCTGAATCGGCTACAGGTTCAGATGCGGGTTGCTGCAATCTTGACTGAAGTTCCCTTATCAATCCGTCAGAATCGGGAATACAGTTTTTGGGCAATCGTTTTAAATACTGCACCGCATCAATAATTTGGTATTCATAAAGTTTACCCAGATTGGTTATAATCTGTGCCTCGCTCCACAGCGTTGCGGCACCAATGTCAACATTTACCGAAATAAGAAGTGTTTTATATCTCTCGGCATTAAATGGGAAATACCAGGTACCATTTTCGTCCTCAATTTTTAAACTCCTATTGCCGTAATAATTAAGCCAATATTCCGACCATATACGGAAATTATCCTCAAGGAACTGATAATATCTGTTTTGAACATTTTGAAGAGGCATTGTTGCGGCTTCCCTGACTGCAATTATTGCGCTCATATTATCAGGGCGCATATTACCAAGTGCCGCATCATTTGCGCCGCTCTGGGTTAATGTATTGTTAATAAGGTCGGTCATAACATTCTGAAAATTGACATTTATATTGGGCGGTGTTATGTATCCTACTGCGTGCTTTGCATTATCTCCTGCGGCGCAAACCCTTATTATCTGTCCGGGAGTGTTGCTTATCTGCTCATGTACAACATCGGTATCCTGATACATCATAGGCATGCCCACCATGAGCGTTGACCACACCATTGATGTAAGCATACGGTTTATTGCAATCTGATTTGGGATAAGGTAGGTTACCTCACTGTCGCCGTAAATACAGCTTTTTCTTCTGTCCCAACTCATTTTTGCTATAGGATATATGGATAGCCCTATATCCCACACAGGCCTTATAACGGCATTTTCGGTCAACCTTACCGCCTTAACGGTGCACTCACCCGAATCATTGTATTCTTTCCACAACTTTGTAATTACGGTTGTGTGCCCTACATTATCATCCTCCTGCTCACCGCGGGTACCCGAATTAATATGGTGAATATCCTTATCGGGCTTTATATTATCAATATTCTCCTTGCCTGTGCGGTTGCGCCTTGCCTCTCGTTTAAGTTCCTCAACGGTTCTACGCTGGGCTATAAGGATATACGGTTGCTTTTGCACATCGTCACGATTTGCCGCTCCGAATACAACATTTTCAATATCCAGAATTTCGGTAACAATATCACCACAAATGGCCTGTGTACGGCCTTTATCGGCATAAAGGCCTGTTTTTATGGTATCATCCCAGTATGTATATAAAACCGCCGTACCGCTAATATAAGCATTCTGTAACGCAGTGGCGGAAATTTCGTTGAATTTAAGTCGCTCTGAAGTCACCTTTTGATAATCGTCCAAAGCAGACATTACAAGGTTTATTTCATTGTTATCAGGAATTTCGCCCGATGTATCAAGACTCATTGATTTATTACTTAAATTTTTTCTCACCTGTGATGTATTATTTTTCAAATCAATGGTATTGGGAACACCTTCACAGGAGAAATGCGCAGTAACAGGCGCTGCCGTTACCATTGCAATCTTATAATCACCGATACGCTTAATAACATTGTGACGTACAAGGGGACGCTCATTTCCGCATTTTGCACCGTGCCATTGGTCGCCTATGTAAAAACGCTCGTTTATTTTAGTCTGTTCGTAAATTCCTTTTTCGTTTTCACCTATGCCGGCCTTGTATTTGTCGCCGCTTTTATATTCAGCAAAAACAGCCGCCGGCTGCGTTTTAATTTTATCTGCCATTTTGCCACCTCATAAATGTAATAATAAGTACCAAAAAGGGCAGCCCCGAAATTCGGGGTTGCCCTGTGTTTGTTTTTGGCTTATTTATCAGCCTTTGCCTTGGCTTCTGCTTCGGCCTTTGCCTTGGCTTCTGCCTTCGCTTTTTTCTCAGCCTCTTTGGCTGCCTTGAGTTCGGCATCGGAGAGAACGAGCTTAAAGCCTAAATCAATAAGCTTCTCGCACTTAACCTTATCATCGGTATTAACTACCTCGTTGCCGTATTTGCTTATAAGCTTATATTTTGCCATAAATCAAAACCTCCTTATTAATCGAGCAGTGCCCAAATACTGTCAAGGCCGCTATTTTTAACGAAAGCATCGTAGTACAGACGGTAGTTAAATACGTAGGCATCTGCATCCTTGTTCTGCTCGGGAGTGAATATGCGCATCGTCTCGGTCTTTTTAACCAGTGAGCAGGCACGCTTGGGCAGTACAATACTGCGGATAGCCTGTGCGCCTGAACCTTCTGCAAAGCCGTTATCGGTATACTCGTAAACGGTTTTCATTCTGGATTCGTTAACAGGGATAAGGGCAACCCCGTTAAGGCTCTTTACCTTCATATTCACGTCACCCTGCTTGAAATCACTTACGATAATGTGGCGGGTGATTTCATTGGCGCTCATAAGCTTGCCGTACATTGTGGTATCAACGAAGGCAACGAGCTCCTCATCAAAGCCTGCCGCATTCTGTACCGAAAGAATAAGGTCGGTAAGATCAGCATAAACACTGTTCTCGGCATAGGTGCTTGCGTGGCTTCTTGTGTTCGCAATACCTGCGAGGGTAGAAAGAACATAAGCATCGCACTCGGGCACTACCTTTGTGCGGACAAACTCGCCAAGAATCTGTCCTGCGAGGTTAGAAACGCCTGTTTCATCCATGTCCTCGCGGTCTATCTGAAGCTGACGGCCTCTGTCCTTGGTTAATGTGTAGGATTCGTGTGATATGGTGGTTGCACCTTTTGCAAAACCGTTGTCACGGTCATAATCTGCAAGGCCTGCCATATCAAGGTCGGGAATCAAAATGGTCTTTGCTCCTACAAATTTTGCTCTGAAAGCATTGTCAAGCATAAAGCCTGTTACGGTTTTCTGTGCAAAAAGTTTATCCAGTTCTCCTGTAAACTTCTGTGCAGTTGCTAAAGTGTTAATAGGCATAATTTATTCTCCTTAAAAATTTTTTTAATTCCACACGCCTTTAATAAAAGAGCTTTCGAATTCGCTCTCGTGGGAAAGCTCTCCGCCTTCAAGGCTTCCGGTTGTGGATTTTTTGGCGGTCTGTGCCGCCTGCTGTGCCGCCTGAACTCTGCGGCTTTCTTTATTTGCATAGCGAAGATAAGCATCAATAAGATTACGCTTATTTTCCACAGCATCAATAATAACGCTGTCAGGAACTTTGTTTATATTTTCAAGTTCGGGGAATTCTTTTTGAAGCTCCAAAAATTCCGTAGCTATTCTCACGTGCTCCTGCTTTTCAGCCTCGGCCTGCTGTTGTTTCTGCTGATTAACATAATCGGAATAGGTATTCTGCGCTTTGTTTTTTTCCTGCTCAAGCAATCGGCTCACTACCTCGTCAGGCAGGTCCCCATACTTTTCAGTAATCTCTCTGCGTAGCATCTGCTCATCAGCAGTCATCAGACCGTTTATTATTTCATCGATGCTCTTGCCGTGCTTTTGTGAAAGGTATGTAAGCTTATCAAAAACAGGCTTATTAGCCTCATAGCCGTCAAGCTCTGATTTGAGCTTCTCATAATTCATACCCTTTTGGGCGTACTCAGTGGCCTCCTCTAAGGTAAGCTCTCTGTGTTCGCCGTAAAACTTAACAGGCAGTTTAAATGCGGAGACATCTTCCTGTGTATCCTTGCCTGCTTCGGCGTTACTGCCGTCTTCTCGGTCCTCGGTCTCGGCGCCCTCGGTCTCGGAGTTTGGTCGCTCCTGCTCCGCACTGTCCTGAGTCTCAGACTGCGCGCCTTCTTCCGCCGGTGTGGTCTCCTCTGCGGTCAAAGTGATGTTTTCTTCGTTCATTTTCTTTTCCTCCTTCGGTATGGTCGCCGAAAAATTTTTATATTTAAAAAGGCTATTGCCTTGTTAAATCTTTATATCATCCTGTTCGGTTCCGTCATAGGTTAGCATATTTTCAAATTCTGCCTGCTGCCTTATTCTCCTTCTTGTTTCCTCATCACTTATTGAGGGAACCGAAGAATCCTTTGTCTTTTTCTTTTTTTCGCTCCTCATTGTAAGCAAAGCAGGTATTATCAACCCTACTCCCACGCCTGCAACAAAAGTCATTACAACGAGTAAAATAAGCATTAAAATATTCATCCGTTCCAACCTCCCGTTAAATCTTCTGTAAAAATTGTTCCATAACTCATTTCCGCTCTTTCGTGTGGCGTTAATGCGCTCTTAAGCTTATTTGAACTGAAAAATCTCACATCGTAAAATGCGTATCGCAAAGCATCCATAAGGTGATTATCGCAGTCCTCAGGCATATTGATATTGCCTTCATTTTTATCCTTTGCCCATCGGTAAGAATTCAACTCATAAAGCACATTCTTACACCTGGGATGCACAAAAATTTTATATTCTTGAATAGCAGAAATCCCGTTTAGAATACTGTCTTTGCCCTTGACACTTGGCATAATGCGGTTAATTCCCATACGCCGTATATCATCAATACTCTTGGGCTCTGCTGCATCGGCGCGGATGCGCTCTTTTGCATAGCCCTTGCGCTTTATCATATCGGCAATATCAGAGTTCAGCATTTTACGCTCATAGTGTTCATTGAATATAAAAATCTGTTTTGCTTCGCGGTTAACTGCAAAAGCAATAAATGCCGTGGGGTCGTTAGTGTAACCAAAGTCAAGCCCATAGAAATTTCTGTATTTTTCCGATTCATCAAGCAAAATCATGCCGTCAGCATCGCGCTCAATGCCCAGCTCATTTGGCTCAAACTCAAGCTCTTCCCAGTTTTCAAAGATAAGACCTTCTGCAACACCCCACTCACCGAGACCTGCAACAGCATATTTGCGGGGATTTTTCTCCTTCATTTCAGCAAATATCTTTAAATATTCCTTTGAAAGGTGCTCGTTGCACCTGTAATCGGTGGAAAACGTTGTTACCAGGTCAGACGGTTCGTCAAAAAATCTGCGCTTAAGCCAATGGGTTTCACTCCATGGGTTGAAAGTAAGTGTTGTTTGGTTGAAAAGCGGCTCAGGAACTGCGCTTCGGGGCATTGAAAGGTCAAGCTTTTCAAAATCATCCTCCGAAAACAGTTCATAGGCCTCTTCTATCCATACCCAACAGAGATAACCTTTGCTAACGGTGGTGGATGCAAGCTTTAAAACATCATCAAATCCCCGAAACAGTATCTTTTGTCCTGTAGGTTTATATATCATTTCAAGAGGCGAGCTCTTGTTTTTCCACAAATGAGAAACACCTAACATATTCTGCGCCAACTCAAGCTGCGCAAAAGTAGAATCCTTGTTGGTATTCATCACCGAGCGCACAACAAGAAGATTACTGCCGGGATACGCCATAATGCGATATATGAAGTTAAGCGCCGTTGTGGTACTTTTCTTACTACCCTTACCACCCTTTAAAACACGATAACGGCTTTTGCAGTTCCAAAAATCGTCATAACCGCCGCCCACAATATCTTTGAGCTTAATTGTTTTTCCCTGAGTCATTTAAGCCTCCGAAATCGTTTATAATTGTCAGCATTCCGCTTGGACTCTCATCTTCCTTGCCAATGCCTAAAAGCTCATTGATTTGCTTAATTGCCCCAAGCGCTCCCTTACTGTCAAATTGATACACACCTTTATTCACATAGGCGTGTTCATCTGAATCCCACTCAAGCACAGGAACGGGCTCCTTGCATTTCTCTAGCACGTCCCTTAGCTGCAAAACACTCCAGTTTTCGTCTATACCCAAAGCCTCGCGCCGAAGTTTGCGCTCCTCACTCAAAGCCGCCTTTATGCTCTCGTTTTTGTGCAGAAGCTTACTTGCCATCTGTGCGGCGCTTTTTTCCGGATAACCCGCCCGTATTGCAGCACGGGTACCGTTGCCATCCTCAAGGTAATATGTTATGAAATCTTTTTGTTTCTTGGTTAATTTGATTTCTTCATTCAAAGCGTTCCTCCAGGTATACGTTTAATGAAATAAAAAAAGACTCTGATTAAAATCAAAGTCTTTTTAAATATTATTACCCGCCGGTGAAAGGAAAAGCCCGGCGGGCTCCGGAAAGGGAGGTGATGACCCTTGGTTGAGTGCCGTCCCACTCAACCCCAATATCATTATATCACCTTTTTTGTGATAAAACTTCCACTCTTTTTCCACTCTTTAAAAGTCAATTATACCGTACATAGCAATGGTAAACTTGTACAATGCTTCATCTTTTAACTGGTAAATCCGTGACTGTTCCAAATGGTATTTTTCGCAAAGTCGCTCAATATGTCCGGGATAACGCTCTATGTAAAACCCGTTAAGAATTTCAAGCTGTTGCTCATTAAGTCCGTCAAGTCCTTTTCGTGTGAGTTTTACGAGCTCCGATGTTGCCTTAATATTGAGCTTTAGCCGCTCGCGCTCAGCAATATTATTTACCAGCATATCCGACTGATTGCCACTATTCGAAGGAATAGTGTCGGTGTTTCCCATCGCACTGCGGGCGGTTTTGTATTTATCGTTTAAGATTCTTATGCGCTCGGCCATATTTTCAAGTGCATCACAACGCGCAGAATATGCCCTTAAATCGTTTACCGCTTCCCGTTTCCAATCCATAAAAAAATCCTCCGTAATGTAATAAATATAATTATTGCGCGCCTGTGCGCCTGTATGTGTCCGCCTGCACGGAAAACTTAACCTTTCTTAACCCTTACCTTCTTAGGTGGAGCCTTATTACCAAAAAGCATAACATATTGGCCGTAGCTCAGCGCCTTTCCGTGAGTACGGTTATATTCAGAAATTTCTTTTAAAATTTGTCTGAAGGTTTTGCAAGGGTTAACTGTCAGCTTAGCCTTTGCCGCAGCTTCAGCGTTTTGTTGTGATATTTTGGCCCGTATGGCTCCGCATTCAGAACAGTATTTAGCACTTTTCCCTCTTGCAACAAAATACGCTCCGCAATCTGCACAAAACTTTTCGTAAAGCATTTCATTTCCTCCTGTTAGCACCAAGCAGTGCCGATAATAAAAATCCTAAATACACGCCGATGGCGGCGCAAATGATATGTCCCATATTTATTCCTTCTTTCTCACGACCTCACCGTAGGGGCAAAGCTTGTCCCAGTGTTTTTTTATCTGCTCTTGAGCACGCTCACGGATAAACCTCTCGGCCGCATCTGCTCGAAGCATCCTACCGTCAGGAGTCATAGGCGTTATATTATCGGGTATCTTCACCTGAATGTAGAACAGATATGGAATCCCTGTCTGTTCGTTTATGCCTGCATCTACGCTGTCGGGGTCTATAAAATATCCCTTTCGCGGTATCGGTGGCTCACGCCATTTAATTGCACTTATCTCCTTTACTTCGGCATTTTTCTCGGGGCGGCTCAAATTCTTGGAGCAACTCCACTTTTTACAGTTGAGAACATCGGCAGGGTCAAGTCCCTGTTTTGCCTGCTGAACAAAATACCAGGCAAGGGATGAATATTCTCCCGTATCATAAAGCCCTGTGGGTCGCATAGAGCCGTAGCGTTCCCAGAGTGGACGGATGAGGCGCACATCTATGCCCGTTACTATCAGATGATGATGTATACCACCCTTTGTACCGTAGGCGGTGGCAAGTATGTACTTGAATGTTATACCCTCTTTTTTATAAACTGCCCTTACCTGCCTCAGAAATCTTTTCATTATTTCTCCAACATTCTCGGCCACAGGTCGGCATTCTCTTTTATAGGTCAGAACAAGGTGCCAATCTTCAGCACCAAAGTTTTCGTTTATAATTCCCGTCAGTACCCGTGCGGCCACCTTTTCGTTGTATCTTTGCTGTGCGGCAGGAGTGGTACCTGTATATCGAGAACGGGTAAAACCCTTACCCTCTCGTCTTGGATATGTCTCATTTACCAGTATTGTATTTCCTGCGCAAATACACGTGCGGATGTATCTTCCTGCCATGGTGCTTTTTCCTTCCTGTATGTTCTAAAGTTAATACTTCAATCAAGGCGGGAATGCGGCTTTCGCCGCATTTTATTTTTCGCCTTATTTCTCGCCGTAAAGCTTGTCCATAAATTCTGACATATTATATGTGGCACAGGAGGGGGATGCTCTGCTCTTTTTGGCGGCGCAGCCTTCCTCCCATTGTGCCTGGGTTAATATGTTGTTGCGCTTGCACCGCTCAAGAATAGAGCGTGCATAAACCCAGCCTGCATTCTTTCTATCCGCCGCCTTTATGGCTTCCTCTATAATAAAAGCACATATACCGTAATCTATGTAGGCGCAAATATCCTCTACGGCAACACGGGATAAATTGCAAAAGGTCTTTTCGAAAAATCTTATAGCCCGTGCAGTCTCGGCACGCTTGCTGCTGTAGGATATTTTCTCCGATTTATCAAGCACGGGTATGCCCTTCTCTTGAGCTACGGTTATTATGCTCTGCATATCCGGAGTAATTGCCTTTGTAAATACCCATACCTCGGAGCATATACACACCGTCTCCATGGCGGCCCTTTCCAATACATTCCGCTCAAGAGGAATATTACAGTTTAATATATTATGGTACGTAACCTGCGGTACAATGGGTACCTTTTTGCAGCTGACTGCAAACTGAGCATAAGAGAGGGCGGCACGGTATTCCTCCTCCCTACCGTTGTAAGGCGAACATATAAATATAAGGTTTTCTATACCGCCTCGCATTCGCCCGTAAACCTCCTGTCCTCAATCACACGCTGCAAAGCTCCCAGCTGTACTCTGACGTTAAAATTAATGTCCCTGTCGCTTATTCCGTCTCTGTAAGCGGCCCGTAGGTATTCATACGTATCAATAACGGTATCTGTGGGCAAGGTTCTCAGTTCTTCGTACGCCCGGTCTACCTGTAAAACAGAGGAAAGGTATACACCGTGCTTTGCGTTTAGATTAAGTGATTTGTATGCACATACCGAAAAGCTTAAGGATTTACCTCTGCGGTATCCGCAACGGTACAAACAGCAGGATGTGCATATAATCCTTTGACCGTGGCGGCAGTAGTTATTCCCTCCCGTAACCTCAGCGCCGCATACCGAGCATTTTTCGCTCATTTTATCACTCCTCACTCAATTTCAATATCCAACGGAATACCACGCCTACGACTCAATTCTATTTCACCGCTTTGTAATTCCGCTAATCTTTCTTGACAATCTTCATCAGATTCGTAACCGTTACAAAAAATCATATTGTCGGGTGCCCTCCACCTTTCCAATAAATCAACAATAAAATAAAGTACAGTATGTTGTGGGTTAAATGGTTTGGTGCAGATAATATACCTATCATCTCTTGCCCTCACTCTATACGGATTTTTTTCATTCGGCACATACACCTTATCACCAATTTTAACTTTTATAATCCTCACCTCTCAATAGTTCAGGATTATCGTGTATGTTGCCGATAATCTCATATACTGCACATTCATTGAATAACCATTGTGAATCCATAGGATTTTGTGGCTCAATAAAAAATGCCGTTTCATCATATACAACTTTTCCTGTTATTCCGTTACAAAAAGGCGAGCCGAAAATGTCATCTTGTGCTTTTACAATATCCCCTTCAAAAATCTTTGTGCCGTTCTTGTCGGTTAAGCCTGTGTATTGCCCTATGGTTTCATATTGGCATTTATAAACATTGTTACCTTTTTCATCACTTATAAGGGCAGTTTTACAATCGTGCATATAACCCAAATCAATATAACCATATATCCATTTTGGTTTTTTAATAATTTTACCTGTCATACTACTTTTGGTATTCGGTTCTGTTTTTGCTCTAAACAATATCTCACGCATTATTCCTCACCCACCAATTCTTTTAAGAGGTTGTTATAACTATTTACATCAACGAGCATTGTTAAATCATCTTTTCCAAGAGGATAAGACAAACAATCTTCTTTTAAGCATTCATCAAACTCTTTGTATGCCTCGGCTTTGATTGCATTTATGGTAATGTCATAATCTTCTTTGTTTTCGGCAAACAAAAGAGCATTACCAACTTTAAAGATATGACCGCTTGAGGGAATAGCTCGCCTATTTAATGCTATGTTTTCTTTGCTCAACCTCTCATTCTCTGCTTGTAGGCGGTTGATTAGGTCTTTATCCTCAAAATGTTCACATTCAAAAGTTTTTTTAACCATATCATAATTTGCAGTTATACAGGATTCATAATGCAAACAACTTTTACAAGGTTTAAATCTTCTATCGGTTAGTTTTTTATCGGGCATTTTGCTCACCGCCTTTTAATTTTTCAAGTCCTTTTGATATCCCATAGTCTGCTATTTCCGTGCAGAGTTTTACCGCACACTTTCTGCATAAACAAATAGCGGTATTTTGATATTTCTTGATAAACATATTAGACTTCTTTACGGCAAGTCCACAATCGCAACAGAGCATATAATTTTCTCGTTCTTTCATTACCCCTCACGCTCCTTTAATGACTTTTCAAGTTTTGCCACCTTTCGTTCAAGTTTTCTTTTTTCATTATTCAGTTGGCAAATCTCCGCAATTAAATCATCTTTGTTTTTTGTGATGTTATATACAAAACTTTCAACAACTTCGCAAAGATAACATTTTTGTCCGTCTGTAAAGTTTGTCTGTGTATCATCAATTTGAAGAATGATTTTATTTGTGTTCCTTATATCTGATAAAGTAAACAATACAAAATTACTGTTTTTATGTGTTTTAACCATTATTATCTTTCCTTTCCATAAGTGCCTTTTCTGCTTCCTCTTTGGTGAGGAATACTGTTAAACCTATTTCAGGTACACCAAATTCTATGGTGTCTACTGTATAGCCGTCCTCGTTTTCCAAATGTGCTTCAAACTGAAAATAATCTGAACCAAGATGAGTAACTTCGTCAATTACATAATATTCAATTTTATTAGTGCCTGAATATTTAGCATAAACCTTATCCCCCACCTTACAAGGCGGTCTTATCAATCTTCCTTCTTTTTCTGCTCTCACAAGGTCAAGAACATCATTTATCGGCATACCTGCGAAGTGTGTTATCAATTCACGATTTTCAGGGTTTATAACTTTAGTGTCTATTACTCTAACACCATTTGCTAAAAGGTAGTCGGCAATGTTTTCATAATCCACCTCAAAACTAACATTAGGATCATTAACTCCAACATTTTCTTCTACGCAATTTTGTAATAACTCTATCAGCCTATCTCTATCGGTCATTTTCTGCCCTCCTGTTCCAAACCTCAACGGCTTTTCGTTTGCTTACTTCCAAACCTGCGCCAAAATCAAATTGGTATGGTGTTTTACATTTACACTCTTTACACCATACGGCATAAATTCCTAAAACATTATCTTGTATAAAATCTGCTTCGCCCCCACAAAACGGACACGGCTTTAATTTATCGGTCATTCGGTATCACTCCTTTTTTAAATGCTCCAATATCGATAAACATTCCGCATTCCAACTAAAGCACTTATCATCCTTAGGTTTATCGTCCCTATTTCTTTTAAATACGTGATGTCTACCTTTGCAATGTCCTTGACACGATTCCTGTATCCCCAAAAGAGAATCGCTACTGCTATAATGCTTAACATACTCCTTGCAATTCCCACACACGTATTCAGGATATTTAATAATAGGCATACGTTCATACACGGCCATTTTTTCGTTGCTGTAATACCTGTATAAACGCCCCATATTATCTATTATTTTTTGGTAAAATTCAGGTAAAAGAGGTTTACTATGGTTTTTTTCCATAATGATATATGCCGACGTTCCGGGAAATTCGCCATCAATAAATTTGTGAAGAAAATCCGTCATAGAATATACCCCTATTATTGAATATTTCTTATCCTCAACTTCAAACTGTTCTGGTATATTCATTCCCTCTCAACCTCGCTTTCCATAAACCCTACAAATCTTTCATAGCAATTCATGCACAAGTCTATACGTTGTCCGGGACCTGCTCGGTATTCACCGGGAACCCACAGTTTTATCAATGCAGATTCCCCGGCAACCGCTTGGGCGGAGTGTCCTATTATTTCTGCTCCGCAAATGTCGCATATATATGACATTGTTTTACTCATATGTTTTTAGCCTCACTTATCCTCCTTCGGAAATTAAGGTAATTATTTACCACACTTTCAAGCTCACCGGGGCTAAGCTGCCTTGTGCAGGTGGCGTGCATCACTGCCCCATCAGAATCGTATAGCATAGCCTATTGCCATATATTCATCCCTATATTCGTGACGGCAAAATAACTGTATAAAAAGGTTAAGCATTGTCTGCCCTCAAGCACAATTCCTTACCAAACGAATCACATCCATAGTACGGACACTCTTTGCCATAACATTCGCCAAAACCCGTTGTCACTTTTTTGATTATATTTACATTCATCTCATCTTGGTCTTCGATGACTATAATTTTTTTAAACGGACATTTCATCGTTATTTATCCCTCCAACTTACCGGCAATTATTTCACCGTATTTCTTCATTGCTTCACGGAACTTGTCGGCAGTTTGTGCATCGGTTGACTTAATTTTTTCAAGGCAATCAAATATTGCATCGTAATCCTTTTTAAGCTCCTCAAAGTAAAAGGTGAATTTCAGGGTATCAGGGGAGGCGCTTACCTTCAGTTTCTTTTCAAGAGCCTTTGCACGTTCAAGGGCTTCTGCCTTTTCTGAGTCCACTTCACTAAGCTTTGCCTTATATTCCTCTACCTGTTTGTTGGCTGAAGCGGCAGCCTCCTCAGCCGCCTTTTTCTTCTCCTCCTCAAGCTTTGCCGCAAGCTCCTTCTTGGCCGCCTTAACAGTTTTGTCTGCTTCCTTTTTTGCGGCATCAATCTGCTTTTGCATATCGGCAGCGGCTTCGGCCTTTATCTTCTTGAGGGTCTCCTTGTCAGGCTCTTGTACCGCAACCTCAGTAGGCTTGCTACGCTCAGCTTCAAGACTCTCATTCAGGCTTTTAATTTCATCCTGAAGCATATCTATCTGCTCGCCCCGCTCATCGTGCTCCTTTACAAGGCGCTTTACCTCCTCGGTAGACATACCCGCAAGGTCGTTTTCTTCCACAATTCTTTCCCGCTCATCAGGCGGTACCGAAACAAGCAACGAAAGCTTGGTGATTCCCACATCTGCATTTGACTGCAAAAACCGCTCTCCCAACTTTTCAAGGCTTTGTATGTATGTATAGGCCTGACGTTCCTTAATATTTAAGGCCTTAACCGTGTAATCCTCAAATCGCTCATAACCAAGTTGTGTATAAAGCTTGGTATCCCGCATCTGTTTAAGGCACTTACAAGCCTCCACCCAGGAGGATAGCGCCATATTTGCGTTTATAAGTATCTGACGGTGTAGCTCCTCTGCCTGCATTCTTTCGGTTAATGTATTGTTTTCCATATTATTCTTCCTTTCGTTTATGCTGTTTCAATTTCCATAAGGTCTTTCTCAAAGGCGTCAATAAGCAACGTTCCCTGCATAACGCCGTAATTTATCTTTTTACCGGTGCGGCGCAGTTCCTCAAATTCTCGGTTTCGTACAACCTTTGCACGCTTTGCCGCGTTTTTATCCTTCTCCGTGAGCCTCTTTGAAACAACTTCCTGCCATTCAGTAAGAAAAGCAATTACCGTCGGCATTATGTCCTCAGGCTGACTGTCTCCCGATGCGCGCTTTTGCCGTACCGTTCCACCTGGCTCAAATTCCACAGTTATCCAAGGCTCTTTCGGAGTTTTTGAGCTTCTCATAAATCCAATATATGTTTCTTTGCGATTTATCCGTTCAAGGTACCGCCAATTATTACCGCCGAAATCAGGCCGCGCTGTACATTGATTAAGCAATGTACCGTCATATAAAACGTCATATATTCCATCAGGCATAACAAAGCAATAGGTACCATTATCGTATTCGTACTTCGCTTTGACCTCTTTTAAGTTTTTACTTATCTTTTTATACTTATCGTTAAGTTCTAACGCCTTGCCTTCAAGCGCTTTAATTGCCGCAAGCCGAGCCTTACGCTCAGCATTAGCCTTTTCCTTTGCTGCTTTAAGCTGTGCAGCGGTAAGGTAAGCATCATGTGCAGCCTTGAGGTCTGACGGCCAAGGTGATACCGTGTTCCCCTTTTGGTCTGCTCCTGACATTCTTATGTAGTCAATCCACATATCACAGGCCGCAGCAGACGTTATTCCGGGACAATGCCAGCAGGCTCCTGCACTGTTTCGGGATATTCGCTCAAAATACTTTATTGCCTCGTCTATCGGCCTGCCCGTGCGGCGTATCATATATATAAGCTTTTTAGCGTTACCGTATCTCCCATAAGAAAGGTCATAAAGCTTCTTACAAAGTTCAATATCCTTTTCGGTTTTACCCTTCATCGTAACAAACAGTTTTTGAATTAAGATATTTCCGCCGTCCTGTATCCATTTGTTATATACGGGGCGGCTCATTCGGTAAAGCTCCCAGGGTGACCTTGCTTCCCAATTAAAGAAGGTGGGCGTATCTCTGTTTTCAAATATCATTTGATTTACCGTGCTAAAACGCTTCATTTTTGAAAGCATTTCTATTTGTGGATGTGTGCTGTACCAACACAAATATTTCATAAAAGGTGCATTTATATGGTAATGCTTATATGCATTAAAGCCGCTGTATTTTAAAAAGGTTTCATCAGGTGCAAGCTCACTCACTGTATACGTGGTATAGTTATATGCGATATGCTGTAAACCGTTATCCCATTGAAAGGGCTCCGAAAAAGACGAAGGGTAAAGGCCACCGCCCCAACCCCACACGTAATTCCACGGTTTTTTCCAACACCTCGCCTTACCCGGTGTAAAACGGTATCTTGCCGTTTCGTTAATCGTATCTTGAAAGTTTCCGCTGCATCCGAAATACTCTCGAACAAAAAAAGCGGCTCGTGCCCATACCTCATTCTCACTCAGGGCAAAAAATAAAACTACCGCATTGCTAATCTCTATATTTTGACTGCTTCTGTTTTGAAGCTTACTGTTAATCACAGTTACCTTAGCACCGCACAAAGGACAAACCGCCTCACTATTGTGCTTGGCGTGATAAAGTGCAATATCCTCAGGTTTTTCTGTTCTAAGCAGTACCCGCTCACCGCGATTAAAGGTTTTATGGCAGGCACTGCATTTGTATTCACGAACTCCTTTTTTAAGCGTTGTAAAAAACAGTAGATGCCCAAAGCCTGCAAATATATTGTCCTGCGTTTCCTTTGCTATCTCGGGCATCCCTTCAAAGCCTATTATCGGTTCAGGCATACATCCACTCCCTTTGCTTTTCCGTTTATATCATATTTTATATCGGGCAGTTTTTTTTTACCGTCCACATATAAAAGGCTAATCTCCGTTACTTTTGCGCCGTCCCATTTAGCAAAACCTAAAAGCTCACCCTTCTTACCCGAAAGGGTGGGGTCCTTGCCTCTTTTTAATCTGAAATATCCGCTCAGCGTAAATTCATCACGGGAACGCTCGGGGTATTTCTGCCAATAGCATAGCGCGTGCATCACGACCTCATTAAGGCTGAGCTCTCGGCCTATATATATTTCGGTGCAGGAAATTCGGCTGTCGTGCAGATCCTCGTGTATATCTCCCTGTGCCCGAACAATGCGGTATTCGGTATCCTTCGGGTCACGGTAATACGAAAACATATCAAGAGGATCCTCGGCACAGTGAAAACCGCACCGCGCACAGTGTGCCTTCTCGGTAACATTAATACCTTCCTTAAACTTATACCTCCCGTTACCTCTTGTAGCTACGAGTCCCTTCTCAAAGGCCTTATATGCTATCACAGCCACAGTCTACACCCCCAGAAGGTCCTCAAAGGATATATTACTTATATCCTTACCGCCGTTAAGCTTTATGCTCATTGTGTAGGATACCTGCGCCCCATCAAGATAAAACTCAACCGCACGGCTGTACGCCTTGAGGTCCGAAATATACTGCTCGGTCTTTGTATCCTTTAAAATACTTTCACAACACTCGGCAAAGGTTTTTGTCGAGTTTACTATAGCCTCTGCAAGCTTTGATTCCTGCTTGCAAAATTCATCCAGCGCCGCCGCAACATTTTCCTGTATCAGTGTCGCAGGCTTTGATGCATCCTTGCTTTTCATTTCTCGGCGAAGCTTGTCCGCCGCATTCTTAAGAAGTAATTCCCTCATTAATATTTCCTCCCGTTGCCATTTGAATTAGTTCATTAATAGGGCAGCCCTTGCATACGGTATCTAGCTTTTCCTTCGAAGTGCATATACGGGGAAATAAACAATACCTGTCGCATATCTTACCTGCAAGTTTTTCAGCCCTTATCTTCCTTTCGCTATTCATAGGTCTATCTCTTTCAATTCATTTTTTGAATTTTTGATTTAGTATCATATACCGCCGAAATTACCGCATTCCTTTCACGTGCAACGGCTAACTCCCTGTCACGTTCTTCATGAAAATTTTGGTATTTTTCGCATTTTCCTTGACATCCTACCTTCCGTTTAGGACAATCAATACCTTTCTCGCGACATGTCGGCTTACTTTTGTTAAGTATTATCGGTCGATACATTAGTTTTTTTATTGGAGTTCATAATATCTTCACCATAGCGCTTGATTTTGGTTATGTACTCATAAGCCTCTAACTCCTCAATGCGCTTATATTTGTGATAGTGCCGTGCACGAAGCCGCTCGAGCTCATCATCTTTTCTCATAAAGGCAATGAGCAACGCTAATATAACCACCATCAACACAAAAAACGAAATAAGTACATATGCCGTTGGCAAAATAATAAATCCATCTATATGTTTTATCATATAAAAACATCCTTTCTTTTAATTTTTATACTATAACCTTTCGTATGCATCGGGATGCAGGCTGTAGTACTCACTCATTACTCTGCTCAGTCTATCACACATGGATTTTTTGCACCGCGCAAGTTCTTCGGTCGTTAATTCCTCAATCCTTTTAACAGTTCCATCCTTTAAATGCATATATCCAACTACAGTTAACGGCTTTCCTTTAGCCATATTACCCCTCCTCCTTTCTTTATATGATTTTTGGATTTTGTCCTATAACGTAACAGTGCACTCGGCGTATAACACACACCCGGGGGAATATATAAAAAAAGGAGTATGAATTCATGGTTTGATAAGAGGTGATGTTTTTGGATAAAAGCTATTATGTTTTGAGCGTGTGTTATACGCCGGATGCACTGTTTATGTTTTTAAAGATTTTAAATGTTACATTTGGAATCTTTGGCCTTGGTTTTGGTGTTAAAACACATACCGTTATGAGCATAACATCTTCTACAAAAAACCTCGTGACCATCGGCCTTGTAGTTGTATGTAGAAGTTTGATTATTTTTTTTTGCATATATTATTTTGCTTCATTACTTTCACCTTCTCTCTGATGATGATTTTAAATCACCTATTCGTTAAAAAAAATATCACATTTTTCGACATCAGATAAATTAAGTATACTTCCGATTTTAACTGTTTCGCTAATTTTAAACTCTGTTTCTCCCTTTAGTTTTCGGATTAGACTCATTTCCGTTATTCCTAATCTTGAAGCAATGCTTTTCTTTTTTATTCCGCTGTTTAATATCTCTCTGTTTAATTTATCTAACTTCATTTTTTCGCCTCCATTTAAGATGATTTTAAATCACACTTGAATTATAACCGATGTTTTTTGATTTGTCAACTGTTTTTTATTGATTTTTATTCACATTTATGTTAATATAAAGAAAAAAGGAGTGATTTTAATGTTACCTTTATATGATAATATCCGCAGAAGACGTATTGAATTGGGTATGTCACAACAAAATTTAGCTGAAAAAATGGGATATACATCTAGAACGACCATTGCAAAAATCGAAGCGGGAAAAATTGATATTCCAAATTCAAAAGTTATTGAATTTGGAAAAGTATTAGGTATTCATCCAGGTCAATTAATGGGATGGACAGATAAGAACACTATTAATGCATGGAGATATATGACCATTGAGAACGATAAATTAGCAATAAAAACTCCTGGTCTTGCAAATCATCCGTTTGAAAACAATGATTATATATTAGATATAGACCCCTCTCCCAATAGTTTTATTTTATCTAACGATGAGAAAAAAATTATTGAAGCCTACCGTGCTAAGCCTGAGATGCATTCAAGCATTCATAAGCTGCTTGATATTGCTGATGAAACAGCTCTTGCCGAGGATATGGCACAAACGGTTACCGAAACCGCTCACCACCCTATCGGCAAAAAATGATGTTTTCCCTCCTTTTTGGAGGTGTAGTTTATATTTTTATAATTTATTATGTATGAGGATATAAGAATATGGGAATATTTAAAAAACTTAAAAATAAGTTTTACGTTGAAATTAATAGTCCACAATATTATTTTCTAAAAAATTCTGCGCGTTTAAAAAGAGTTTGTAAATTAATTCTTGATATTTATAATGAAACACATTTCTTTTCAAGCGATAATACAGATTTAATTATGAAATATTTAGAAAATGAATTTGAGACTGAAAAGGCTATGATTGTAAATTGGGGTCAAGGAGATAGTGTTGATTTCATTAAAGAAGGATATGCCTTTATAGCATCAACAACCTTTGATATGCTTGCGTCCGGGTTGTTTCATCATGGTTATGGAGCGTTAACCTATATTGGAAAATATATTTTACAAGTATATAAAAACTGTATGGAATATGCTTTAAAAACAAAACAAATTGATGAAAAAACATATGATGATGAAATTGATAAATTATATTATTCAATGCGTAAAATAAGATAAATTTGTATTATTTTAAAGGAGGACGTATCATGCAAACTGCGGCTTGTTATATTCGTGTATCCACCGATGACCAAACCGAATATAGCCCTGACAGTCAATTAAAGCTTATCCGCGATTATGCCGCAAAGAACAATATATGCCTCCTTGAGGATTATATCTTTACGGAGGACGGCGGTAAATCGGGTAAGAATATGAGCAAGCGCACCGAGTTTATGCGCCTTATTTCCATTACAAAACAAAAAATTAAGCCCTTTGATTTAATACTTGTATGGAAGTTTAGCCGATTCGCACGTAATCAGGAGGAAAGCATTGTTATAAAATCAATGCTTAAGAAAAAAGGTATTGAGGTAATATCTATTTCCGAATCCATTCCTGAAGGTCCCTTCGGCGACCTTATAGAGCGTATAATTGAATGGTCGGACGAATATTATTTAACCAATCTTTCGGAGGAAGTAAAACGAGGAATGAAGGAACGTGCAGGCCGAGGAAAGCCGGTAGTTCCTCCCCCCTTCGGTTATGATATGGTTGACGGCAATTACGTGCCTAACGATAACTCCGCCTACGTTAAAAATATTTTTAATGATTATTTAAACGGGTTGGGGTTTAAAACCATTGCCATAAAATACGGTAATATGGGTATGCGAACAAAACGAGGCAATCTGCCTGACAATAGATATATAGAATATATGCTGAGAAATCCTGTATATATTGGAAAGCTTCGCTGGACGACCCAAGGACAAAGTGTAAGTAAAAGACAATATGATAATCCTGATATTTTAATAATTGAAGGTACACACAAACCGATTGTGGATGAAGCGTTGTTTGATGCAGTGCAGGATAAAATCAAGCGGCAAAAAATGTCATACGGAAAATATCAGCGTGTCGAACAACCTGACGTATACCCTCTTAAGGGGCTTGTCAGGTGTAGCAGCTGCGGTGCAACCCTTGTTCAGGTATCCAAAAGCACCTGTCCATCGCTTCAATGTCACAATTACAATCGTGGAACCTGTAAAACCTCCCATTTTATAAGCATGGCAAAAGCAGAGAAAGCGCTTATTGATTATTTAAAAAATGCACTTGCTTTGGATAACTTTAAATTAGAACCTAAAAACACTACCGCTATTCCAATATCTAAAGATTATGCTATTTTGCTTGAAAATGAACAAAAACGCCTTGAACGTTGCAAACAAGCATATCAGGTAGGTATTGACTCCCTTGAGGAATACAAAGCAAATAAAGAGCAAATTCAGCGATTTATTGAGAAAATAAAAAAAGAGGCAGCCGAAGCCGCCCCTATAAAACAAAAACAAATTAACCGTACCGCATTTAAAAAGAAACTAAAGAACGTAATAAACATTCTCTCCGACCCTAAGCAGGACGGTGTATCAAAAAACAAAGCTCTAAGAACTATAATTTCAAGCATTATCTTTGTAAAAGCCGAAAACCGCCTCGAGGTCGAATTTTACGAATAACCTACCCCCTACACCGAAAAACACGCTGCATTATATTCCTTTATATATCTTTTTACATTTCGGCGGCCCAGACGGAGAGTTAGGCGCTTCGCTACGCTATCTGTCTCAGAGATATAGCATGCCCTACGCTGAACTTAAAGGATTGCTAACCGATATAGGTACCGAAGAACTTGCCCATATGGAGATAGTTAACGCTTTGATGCAGCAGCTCACTCGTGATATGTCCACAAAGGAGATATTGGCTTCAGGCTTTGATGCTTATTTTGTTGACCACACTGCAGGTGTATATCCTAATTCTGCGGCCGGTGTTCCTTGGACTGCAGCGTATATTGGAGTTAAGGGCGATGTTCTTACCGATCTTCACGAAGATCTTGCTGCCGAACAAAAAGCGCGAACAACCTATGATAATCTGCTTCGTCTTATAGATGATGCAGATGTTTGTGATGTTCTGAAATTCTTAAGAGAGCGAGAGATAGTACACTATCAAAGATTTGGTGAAGGTCTTAGAATAGCCACTGATAAGCTTAATTCAAAGAACTTTTATATATGCAATCCAAGTTTTGATAAGAACTGTGGTAAATAATAAAAAACAAAAGCAAGTCGCAAGACTTGCTTTTGTTGGTCCGAGTGACTGGAGTCGAACCAGCGGCCTCTTGAACCCCATTCAAGCGCTCTACCAAACTGAGCCACACCCGGATATTAATTTTTATGTACCTTTTTCGGCAACAATGGTATTTTACCACTATTACCCTCAAAAATCAAGAGAAATTTTTTAAAAAGTAAAAATAATTTAAAGCCGTCCTTTACGGACGGCTTTAAATTCCTTGTAACTAATCGTTAAAGCCGGATTCTACAAGCTGAATTAAACCGTCTACAGCATCTTTTTCATCGGAACCGTCAGCTATAATTTTTATAGCGGAACCACCGATAATACCAAGAGAAAGAACACCTAAAAGACTCTTAGCGTTTACGCGACGCTCATTCTTTTCAACCCAAATAGAAGATTTAAACTCATTGGCCTTCTGAATAAAGAAGGTTGCGGGACGAGCATGAAGACCTACCTGATTCTGGATTACAACATCTTTAACGCACATGATAATAACTCCTTATCAAATATTGGATATACAAGTTGAGATTTACTGATAAATTATGAAAATCTATTTACCATATATATTATATCACATAACTTGTTTTCGTCAATTGAAAAAACTTAAGTTTTCGTATTTTGCCAAACAAATCGTTTATGAAATGTCGCGTTTTGTCTATTTCGCAATAGATATTTGGTAAAAATTAGAGCAAATTCAATCCTCGCTTTTATTTTCAAACTTGTTCAAGAGTTTTAACTGTTCTTTTGATAAACGCTCCCTGTCTATTATATCCGGACGTTTATAAAAAGTTTCCTCAATACTTTTTTCATTGCGCCATTTATTTATCTGCGCGTGATTACCAGAAAGCAGTACATCGGGTACGGGCATATCCTGCCATATTGCGGGGCGCGTATACTGTGGGAATTCAAGTGTTCCTGCAAAATGACTTTCCTCTTCAAAACATATATCGTTTGATAGTACGCCGGGCAACATTCTGCATACCGCATCAGCGACTACAAGAGCCGGAAGTTCTCCGCCTGTAAGAACATAATCACCGATAGAAATTTCTTCATCAACAATTTTGTCTATAACTCGCTGGTCAATTCCTTCATAGTGTCCGCAAAGAAGAACTATATGGTCTTTTTTTGAAAGCTCAACTGCCTTATTTTGATTAAAGCTTTTTCCTTTAGGTGACATATAAATGAGATAAGGTTTTCCTTCCCTTTCGGCATTAAAAAGAGAGTTAAAGCAATCAAAAACAGGTTGAGCACTCATTATCATACCCATACCGCCGCCGTAAGGTGTATCATCGACCTTGTTATGTTTATTGCCTGCGTAATCGCGTATGTTTGTGCAACAAATTTCAACCTTACCTGCCTTTATTGCCCTTCCGATTATACTCTCATTAACTACTCTTTCACACATTTCTGGAAAAAGGGTCATAATATCAATCTTCATCGTCAAAAATCCCCTTTAACGGTCGAATAATAACCAAGTTGCTGTCAATATCTACATTAATTACAACATCATCTATAACAGGAATAAGGTATTCCTTATCATCTTTTTTAATATGCCACACATCATTTGAGCCTGTCTTTGAAACATCAATTATTGTTCCTAATAATTCATTTGTATCCACGTGTAGAACACTACTGCCAAGCAAATCCTGAATAATATAACTTCCCTCTTCAAGATCTAACTGATCTCGATTTATATAAACTGTTTTATTACGTAGCTTTTCTGCATCTTCAATTGTATCAATACCTTTAATTTTTAAAATTACAACATTGCCGTGTGGTGAAGCACTGCTTACTAGCAACTCGTCTTCGCCATTTTTATCTGTAAAAAGCTTTTTGAAATGACAAAAAATTTCATTGGAATCACACCAAGACTGCACGCGAAGCATTCCGCGTACTCCGTGCGTTCCGGTAATTTTCCCTGCCTCTAAAAACTGTTTTTTCATAACTCACCTTTAATATCTTTTTTAGTAATAATGGGGCTGCCGCACAGGACAACCCCATTAAACTTAAATTAGTCAATCTCAACCGCGATTTTCTGATTGTTACGGTTGGCAGCAGCACGCATAACGGTACGGATTGCCTTAGCAATTCTTCCCTGCTTGCCGATAACACGTCCCATATCATCAGCGGCAACGTGAAGGTGGTAAACAATTACACCCTCCTCGTTGGGCTCATCAACAGTAGCGGTTACCTCCTCCGGATTTTCAACAAGACCGGAAGCAATAGCTATTAAAAGTTCTTTCATAATTGTACCCTCCGATTAAAGAATACCGTTCTTTTTAAGCAGAGCCTTAACGGTATCAGTCGGCTGTGCGCCGTTTGCAATCCAGCTCTTTGCCTTGTCACCGTCAATCTTAACCTCAGCCGGATCGGTATTGGGGTTAAAATAACCGATTTCCTCGATGAAACGACCGTCACGGGGGAAACGGGAATCAGCAACAACTACACGGTAAAAAGGAGCTTTTTTAGCACCCATACGACGAAGTCTGATTTTAACTGCCATTTACTTACACCTCCAAAATAGCATATTTATTTATAAAAAGAGATTTATTATGCTCTCTTTAAAAATTAAACCCACCGGGCATTTTCATCATTGGCGGCATTCTTCGTTTTCCGTTTTTGCCCGAAAATTGCTTAAACATTTTTTTCATTTGTTCATACTGACGCAGTAGTTTGTTTACTTCCTCAACACTCATGCCGCTGCCTGCCGCAATTCTACGTTTACGCGAGGCGTTTATAATGTCGGGCTTTGAGCGTTCAGCCTTAGTCATAGAATGAATAATAGCCTCAACTCTAAGTAACTGACGGTCGTCAATATCTACATCTCTTAGTTGTCTATCCATTCCCGGAAGCATTGAAAGAATACTCTTAACACTGCCCATTTTTTTAATCTGCTGAAACTGGTCAAGAAGATCGTTCATATCAAATTTGTTTTGTTGTAGTCTTTTTGCAGTTTCTTCGGCTTTTCTCTCATCAATTTCGCTTTCAACGCGTTCAATAAGGGAAAGCATATCTCCCATGCCAAGTATTCTCGATGCCATTCGGTCGGGATGAAATTCGTCAAGCTCATCAAGCTTTTCGCCGACACCCGCAAACATTATAGGCTTACCTGTAACTGCACGAATAGACAAAGCGGCACCGCCGCGAGTATCACCGTCAAGCTTTGTTAGAATTATTCCGTCAATCTCAAGTATATCGTTAAAGGATTTAGCAATATTAACTGCATCCTGACCTACCATTGAGTCAACAACAAGCAGGATATTATTCACTTCAACCGCTTGGGTAATTCTTTTAAGCTCATCCATAAGCTCGGTATCAATATGAAGCCTACCAGCGGTATCGAGAATTACAAAATCATTTCCATAGTCTCTGGCATATTTAATTGCCTCAACAGCAGTTTTTTCAGGAGCGGTTGTTCCCTTTTCGAAAACATGAACACCTACTGCCTCGCCTACAACCTTTAATTGCTCAATAGCCGCAGGACGGTAAATATCACAAGCAACAAGCATAGGTCTATGACCCTGCCCTTTAAGAAAGCGGGCAAGCTTTGCACAATGGGTTGTTTTACCTGAGCCTTGAAGACCGCACATCATAATAACCGTTGGTATTTTAGATGCGGTTTTAAGCCTTGTGTGCTCACTACCCATAAGTGCGGTCAGTTCATCACGGACAATTTTTACAACCATTTGCGCGGCAGTAAGGCTTTCCATTACATTTGCGCCAATGCATTTTTCAGAAACACTATTGGTAAAATCCTTCGCAACCTTATAGTTAACATCAGCCTCTAAAAGAGCAAGTCGCACTTCACGCATAGCCTGTTTCACATCAGACTCAGTAAGCTTTCCGCGCGAACGCAGCCTTTTAAACACGCTGTTAAGTTTATCGCTTAAATTATCAAAAGCCACGTTTTTTCTCCTTTAAAGATTATCAATAAGCTCGGTCAAATGTCTTAACTGAATATTGCTATCAATCAAATTTTTATCAATAGAGGAGGAAGAAATTTTAAGTTGATCGATTTTTTTAATCAGATTAAGTTTGCCGTCATATTCAATAAGCGCAGCTTCGCAACGCTTTAAAACATCACGCACTCCCTGTCGGGTTATGCCTTCATTTTCGGCAATTTCAGAAAGCGATAAATCGTCGAAATAATAACATTCCATAATATTTCGCTGCTTATCGCTCAGTAATACACCGTAATAGTCAAGGAGAACCGAAATAGTAATTTTATCAGACATTTTATACTCCTTATCTTGTAAAGTAAAAAACTTTACATGTAGGATTATAACATACAAATATTCGTGTGTCAAGTATTTTTCTTTACAGCTAAAACAAATACTTGAAAATAGGTGTAGTGTGTATTACAATAGAATTATAAAGTTAAGAGGTAGATAAAATGAAAAAATTTATAGCAATAATACTGCTTTTATGTATACTTTTTTCTGTTTTTACGGGCTGCGAAAATAACAGTGATAATGCAATTATATATTATGAGCTTAGTGAAATGCCGCAAACCGTCGATCCACAGCTTGCACACAGCAATTCAGAACTTATTATTTCACGAAATATTTATGAGGGACTAATGCGTGAGGATGTTGACGGAAAAATAGTAAAAGGAGCCGCAAAGGAATACTCGGTTTCAGAAAATATATATACATTTATTTTGCGCGATGATATAAAATGGAGTGATGGTAAGCCGCTTACTGCTTACGACTTTGTTTTTGGCCTTAGAAGAGGTGTTGACCCGATAAATAATACGCCTTATGCTGAAAAATTATATTTTATAAAGAATGCAAAAAATATTAGATCCGCCTCTGCTGCATTATCAAGTCTTGGCGTATCGGCTTTAAATGATTATACGCTAAAAATTGAGGTTAATAAAGGTGAAAACTCGGATGAAATTCTAAAATCTCTTACATTGCCAATTTCAATGCCCTGCCGTGAAGATTTTTTTAATGAATGCAACGGAAGGTACGGTATGTCGTCTGATACTACACTTTCAAACGGTTCATACAGGCTACGCCTTTGGGATACCGATAACAATAAGTTGCGTATATGGACTAATCCGTATTATAATGGTGAGCATATTGCAAAAAATTCTGCTGTAATTTTTACCTATGATACAGATAAGGCTGCAATTTCAAGACTGGAAGATGAAAACGTTGATATTGCTCAAATTCAAACCGCCGATATTTTAAAGGCACAAGAACTTGGTCTTAATATAGCGCAATTTGAAAATATAACCTGGTTACTTGTGATGAATGATAAAAAATATTCATCAGCATTAAGACAGGCCTTTGCTGCATCGTTTAATACTGATAAATATTCTTCTTCTCTTATAGAAGGCTATAATATATCAAGAGACATTTTCCCTGAAGAAGTAAAAAAAGGAGAGGCGCTCTCCCCTGCTACTAAAATTACAGTTTCGCCAGAAACGCTTTATAAAAACGCCGTGGCAGGTCTTAAAAATCAAAATCCCGGAATAATTGAAATTGTATATTATAATGATGAAGTAATGTATAAAGCACTTATTGATATTGTAGGTAACTGGCAAAAACAATTTGGTGTAACAGTCAATCTTGTGCCATCGAAAGATTTAAGTGTTCTTCAGTCGCAAATCAAAACTCCTACTTATGATATGTGTCTTGTACCGCTGATTTCATATGACGGCGATACAGAAAATTATTTTAAGTATTTTGGTGTGCCTAAGTCTGATTTGCAAAAAACACAGAACACGCTTATAGAATCTTATAAAATAATTCCTGTTGCTGCGCAAAATACTTGCTTTGCATATACATCTAATCTTACTCAAATAAACATTTCATTAAAAGCAGGAATTACCGATTTTGCTTATGTAGTTAAAAAGGATTGATTATAAAAAATTTAAAAGCAGAGCATAAAAAACACTCTTCATAGCGAAGAGTATTTTTTTGTTTAGTTGTTTATTTCGGCAATGGTAACGCCTGCTTCTCCTTCACCGAAAACACCAAGCCTGTAGCTTTTAATATTTCTGTGATGCTTTAAATGGTCGTGTACGGCTTTTCTTAGAGCACCAGTACCCTTTCCGTGTATAATTGTAATCGAGCCGACACCTGCCATTACGGCATTGTCAATGTAACGGTCAAGCTCTAAAATTCCCTCATCTACAGTCATGCCTCGCATATCTATTTCGCTTGTTGCGCTACGCTGAGCTCTTGAGGTTATACCCGATACGCTACCGCTCTTTTTATTGTTCTTGGTCTCGGTTTGTTTTTCTATAAGCCGCAAATTTTTAATATCAACCCAAATATTCATATTACCTGCGGCAACATAAGCCTTATTTTTAGAAGAATCAAGTTGTAAAACCGTTGATTTTTTTCCCAAATCAAAAATAAGAACATCATCACCCTCTTTAAGCTCACGCGGTAAGGTATAATTTTCATCGCGTTTCTTTAAAACAGGGTCAGATATTTTTTCAATATCACTGACCGTCTTATCAATACTGCTTTTAGCACGGGCTAACTGCTTTGCGGCGGAATCAGCAGTCATTTTTTTCTTGGTCTGCTCAAGATCGTTAAGTAATAAATTTGCTTTATACCGCGCCTGCTCCAAAATTCTTTCTGCCTGAACTCTTGTCTGCTCCATTAGCTTTTCGCGTTGATTTTCAAGCTCTAACAAAGCATCAGCAGAGCGTTGTTTTTCCTGTTGCAATTCATGTTTTAAGCGAGTAGTCCGCTGCCTTTCCCTATCAACATTCTGACGTGCTTTTTCAAGAGAGGCTATTACCTCCTCAAGCCTTCTGTTATCTTCAGAAATGTGAGTTTTTGCGTTTTCAATAATATTATTATCAAGACCTAAACGACGAGATATTGCAAATGCATTTGAACGTCCTGGAACGCCTATGAGAAGCTTATAGGTAGGTTTTAAATTTGCAACCGAAAATTCACAGGACGCGTTCTCTACATTATCGGTATCAAGCGCATATGTTTTAAGTTCGGAATAGTGTGTGGTAGCGGCAATTTTAGTGCCGCGACCGCCAAGCTCAATAAGAACAGCCTTGGCAAGAGCAGCGCCCTCTATCGGATCAGTACCTGCGCCAAGCTCATCGAGCAAAATAAGTGAATTTCGCGTAGCAAGCTTTAGTATCGAAACAATATTAACCATATGCGCAGAAAACGTTGATAAAGATTGCTCAATACTTTGCTCATCGCCAATATCAGCAAGTATCCTATCAAAAACAGCAATCTCACTTCCCTGCTCGGCGGGAATCATAAGACCGCACATAGCCATTAGGCTTAGTAAACCTAATGTTTTAAGGGTTACTGTTTTACCACCCGTATTTGGTCCTGTTATAACAAGGGTATTGAAGTTTTTCCCAAGTGAAACATTGATGGGTACGACAATTTTAGGATCAATAAGAGGATGGCGAGCGCATTTTAAATCAATCCGACCCTCTCGATTTAAAACGGCAACACTCGCATGCATTTTATATGCAAGCGAAGCCTTTGAAAAAATAACGCAAAGCTCGACCAATGCATCATATGAAAGAGCGGCACTATCGTAAAAGGATGCGGCTTCACTTGAGAATTCACACAAAATACGGTGAACCTCTTCCCTTTCTTGCGCCTCTAATACGCGAAGCTCATTGTTTACCTCAACCACACCCATCGGCTCAACAAAGATTGTAGAGCCCGAGCCTGATGTATCGTGAACAATACCGGGTATTTCGTGTCGATATTCAGCCTTAACGGGCACAACAAATCGTCCGTCACGCTGAGTAATTATTGCATCCTGCAGAAATTTTGATTTTTCAGTACTTCTTACAATTTTATCGAGTCTATCTCTGATGTTCATTGAAGCGTTATTTATTTTTCTGCGCAAAGAAAACAGCTTGTCTGATGCGCTGTCATTAAGCTGGGTTTCATTTTTTACAGCAGAAAAAATTTTATCTTCAAAATATTTATTAGGATAAAGCACCTCAAAATATTCGTCAATGCAGGTGCTTATGTCTGCGTTAATGTCCTTGCGCCACTGTTTTACACTGCGGATTACTTTTAAAGTTGTAGCGATTTGCAAAAGTTCTTTTATAGTAAGCGTTGAGCCAACATCAGCTTTTTTTAGTAATTGTTTAATATTTACTGCACCGCCAAAAGAGGGTGCGCAAAAATTGCCCATTAGCTCGTATGCTGCAGCAGTACAGTTTTGTAAACGCTCAACTTCGTAAAAATCAAAGCAAGGAACAATATTACGGCATATATTGGCTGCATCACTAAGCGTTGCCTCGTTTGCCAATATATTAAGTACCTTATCAAGCTCTAAAATTTTAGAATATTTGTTTATGTTATATTGCATTTAATCCTCCGGAATGGAATTATAAAAATCAAGAGTATAAAATTTGCGCTCTGCTTGTGTAATTAAAAAATTTTCAGTAATCCCCGATAATATTTTT
>JAZRQA010000061.1:0-72230 GCA_045649505.1 Acutalibacteraceae bacterium | reverse complement strand
CCGTCATTATAGGGTAGGGATAAAAACATTTCGCCTATATGTGAGCTATTTAAATTCGCGGTAATCATATTTCGTTTAACCGTAAATCGAGCATCGTCGGCGTTTTGGGTAACCGCTAAAACCTGCTCGGTATCAACGCCGAAAACTCCAAACGAAAAGCAACTTACATCTTTTAGAAGCTTTAACTCAACCGTTACATTTTCGTTATTATAGGTACCAAGTTCAAGAAGACCGTTATTGTTTTGCGCGGGATAGGAAAAGGCAACGCATTCGCCGTTAACATAAACATCAAAGGAATTATTGACAGGCTCGGTAAGGGCGTTAGAGGCGCCGTTATAGCAGTCAAAATACAAAGCCTGCTCACCCTTTACGGCGATATTATAAATAATGCAGTTATCGCTTTTTGAAACTAATAGGTTATGATACTTGCCTATCTTGGAGTACTCACACCCTTTAATATATTCTTGTTGATACTGTGTTACGGGGTTGCCTTCAAGGGCAAACATATCGCAAAAATATTTCCCAAGCACAATAAGCCTGTTGCCGTCGGGCAACTGCACGGGTAGCTTTGCCTCGCTTTTTATACCAAGGTCAAGAGCACCGCTTGTTTGATTTATAACATAATCTGTGCCGTTTTTTGATATTTTATATTTAACGCCAAGCAGCGCATCACTTAAAATACTGCCGCCCCAGTTTCCTATCTCCATCCAGTAGCCGCTCAGTCCAAACTGCTTTGCCGCCTTCATATAATTGCTGTCGGTCAGGGATGTGTAATGCCCAAGGCTGTTAAAGCCCATAGCCCCCGTCATATTTGCATCGGCTATCTTTGAGGACATATTTACTCTGTAAAAGCCGTTGTCCTCTACCGAGCCCTCAAGCTCGGCAAAGGCGGTAAAGTCTTTCATATCAAGCTTATCGTTGGCACTGCCCACATAAATTGTTGTACTGCACAAGCATTCACTCAAAAGCAATATGCCAAGGCATAAAGCAAGCGCCTTTTTTCCTATTTTTCCCTTTTTCGAGAGGACGAGAACCATAAGATAAAGAACACCCGCGCAAAGGAAAAGCAATATAAGTCCTTTAAAAGAGGCGTTGTCCCCCCAAAGGGTCTGAACATATCTTGAAAGGGTATCGGTATTCCTTTTAGTGTATCCAAGCATAAAGGTGCCGGTACCGATGCTCACAGCGAGAGCTATAACCGAAACGGAGGCGTTGCCTTTTTTTGCAAGTTTGCTTGCGCTTAAATAGTGCGCACAGATAATAAGTCCAGAAAACACCGTCATAAAGCCGTATCTCACAGGGAAGGACATATAATTTCCCGTGTGCCACATTCGGTTTATCGGCTCAATGAATATGGGCACGCACATCATAAAAAATACTACAGCAAAAAGTTTTGTTTTGATGCTTTGCTTATGAAGTGTGCTCAGCATAAGAATTAAACAGCAAGGAATTATCCCCGTACAAAGAAGCACAGGCACACTTGTGTGCGTATGGGTGAAAAAGCCGCAACCTTGCAGACCCGCGATAATATTGCTTGTTCTGCCTGAGGAGGTGTACTGAATAAGGCTTGGAAGCCACACAACCGCCGTTAACAGCAGCGCGCATACCGTACCAAATCCAAGCTTTATAAAAACCTCAATGTCGACCTTGCGCACAATAAGGGCATAAAGAGTGAAAAACAATATGACAAAGAGTATGACCATATAGCTTAAATAATAGTTAACTATAATAATTCCCGCAAGGCTCACAGTAAAAAGAACGGGGGAGCCGTTTTCGGCTAACAGTTCTATTGAAAGCATTAAAATCGGGAAAAGATACATTACATCAAGCCAGATAATGTTTTGGTAAAAAAGCATTCCGTAGCCGCAAAACGCGTAGGATACACTCAGTACCGTCTTGAAAACTCGGCTAAGCGAGGAAAAACGCTTTTCAAAATATATCTGTGCGCTTCCTGCGCACAGGCACAGCTTTAATACTACAAGAATATTCATTAAAAGGGGAATATTCGCCTTGCTTACAAAGGCAACAAGGAACGAAAAGGGCGAGGCTAAGAAGAAAAAAAATACGCCGTAAAAGTTCATTGCTCCCGCATTTTGCATACTCAGGAAAAAGCCTTCCTCCCCGTTTAAAATATCCTTAAAATCGCAAAGCAGAGGAATGACCTGCTGGTTCATATCACACCAGGAAAGACTGTTCACACCAAAGGGAAAAAGGCCGTTTGTCGCAAAAACAATTGCGAAAACAGCCATAACAAAAAAGGGTGGGAACAAAAAATGTGTGTAGCGTTTCATATTAAACCTGCCAGTTTATCGGACTAATGCCGTTGCTTTTAAGTATTTCATTGGTTTTAGAAAAATGCTTGCAGCCAAAAAATCCGCCATAAGCCGAAAGGGGGCTGGGATGAACGGTTTGTAATTTTATATGCTTTGGGTTGTCAATAACCGCCGCCTTTTTAGCGGCGTTGGCACCCCAGAGCAGAAACACAACGGGGGTATCCTTTTTATTAAGCTCCGAAATCACGCGGTCTGTAAAGGTCTCCCAGCCCATTCCCTTGTGGGAGTTTGGAGAGCCTTCTCTTACGGTCAGAACCGTGTTAAGCAGTAGCACACCCTGCTTTGCGAGCGAGGTAAGCTCACCGTGGCAAGGTATAGTTATTCCTACATCCGCTTGCATTTCCTTAAAAATATTCTGCAAAGATGGCGGCGCGGCAACGCCCCTTTTAACCGAGAAACAAAGCCCGTGCGCCTGTCCCGCGCCGTGATACGGGTCCTGCCCGATAATTACCGCCTTAGTATCCATATAGGATGTCATTTTAAGGGCAGTAAAAATATCGTGCATATCGGGATATACGCGTTGTTTTGAATATTCGCTTTTTAAAAAGGCGCGAAGTTTTTTATAGTAGGGCTTTTCAAATTCATCGGCTAATATGCCGTCCCAGTCATTACCCAGTTTTACCATAACTACTCCTTAGATATTCTTAAAACGCTTTTGATGAGGTGTTGGCTAAACTCGTAAAAGCGAAGGCAAGAGTAAAAAATTATTTCAGCTTAAAAAACTCAACCTCTTCACCCACGGGACCTATGCAAAAAGCAATTCTTGCAGGGGTAGGAGGAGTGGTTGCAAATTCAATGTCCTTAGGCTCCATTGTAACCTCATAACCCTCGGCACGCACAGCCTCAATGAAGGCATCGGGGTCATCCGTGCTGAGTGCCATATGGCGAAGCGGTCCCTGCGTTGGTTTATCCTTGCCCTTAGCAAATATTTCAAGCCAGCCCGCACCTGTGTCAAGCATGATGCCTGCCTTTTCGCCCTCGCCCCATTTAAGAGCAACGGGCAGCCCAAGTATACGGTGGTAAAAATCAACTGTCTTTTCGTAAGCCTCAACGCCCTGAGCCTCAAGGCAAATGTGCTGAATACCTGTAATTTTCATTTAAATCATCTCCGAAAAAATTTATATATTTATTTTAATAGATTTTTTCGCTTATTGCAACAAAAAACACCTTCTTATTTTAAGAGAAGGTGTTTTTTAGTTATATTCCTAAAAGCTTTTGCGCATTTTTGTGGGTAATGTCAGCCATTTCGGTATCAGTCAATTTAAGGCTGTCAAGTAAGCGCATTTCCATTTGCGCGGTGTGCCAAGGTGTGTCGGTGCCGAAAAGCATCTTTTCACACCCATGCTTTTCAATGATTTTTTGCGCAAAATATTTGGGCATCGTTGAGTATCCAAAGGAGGTATCAAAGTAAATATCCCTACCGCAAAGCAGTTCAATTACCTTTTCTCCGCAACCTACACCGCCCCAGTGCGCGGCAATGACGGGAGTGTCGAAAAAAGACAGTGCCTTTAAAAGCCGTTCGGGTGTGGCGCCGTAGGGCGGCGCAAAGCCGTAATCTAACCCTGCGTGAAAAAGGGTTATAAGACCAAGCTTTGAGATTTTTTTATAAATGGGTATCATCTTCTCATCATCGGCCATAAAGCCCTGATAATCGGGGTGAAGCTTAACGCCTTTAAGCCCCAAAGCCTTAATTCGTTCAAGCTCATAAAGCGCATCCTCGGCATCAGGGAAAACCGACCCAAACGCAAAGATGTTTTCTTCCATATTTATCCGTGCGGCAAAATCGTTTACATTTTTTTGCTGATGCGCATTGGTGGCAATGCTCATCACTACCGAAATATCAACCTCTCCCTTTTTCATAGACTCTTTAAGGCTGTCAAGGGTACCGTCGGTATGGGGTTTAAGCCCGCCTGAAACAAAGGAAAGTTTATCTATCGCCATAGCGGCTATTTTATCGGGAAAAGCGTGTGTGTGAAAATCAATCAGCATATAATATCTCTCAAAACTAAATTTTTATTTTCATAAATTATTATATCCCAAATTATACGACTCTCAGCAGTTAGACTGCAAATAAGATTTTGGTAAACCAATTTTAGAGCCAAAATAGAGCCAAAAAAACAAAAAGCCCCCCGAAACCCTTTGTTTATAAGTGTTTCGGGGTTTTACTATATTATTCAAATTCTATAGTACCAACGGGCTTGGGAGTGATATCCATAAGCACGCGGCTTATTCCCTTAACCTCGCTTGTGATTCGTGCGGTTATGTGGTGTAGCAGTGCATAGGGTATCTCCTCAATGGTGGCGGTCATAGCGTCGGTCGTGTTAACCGCGCGGATAATTGCGCACCAACCGTCAAGACGCTTGCCGTCGATAACGCCTACGGCGGTCATATCGGGAACTGCAATGAAATATTGCCATACCTTTTCAGCAAGACCGCTCTTGTCAAACTCCTCACGCAGAATTGCATCGGCCTCACGCAGAGCGTGAAGACGGTCTCTTGTAATTGCGCCAAGGCATCTAACACCAAGACCGGGGCCTGGGAAGGGCTGACGGTAAACCATACCGTGGGGCAGACCTAAAGCCTCACCAACAATGCGAACCTCATCCTTGAAAAGAAGCTTAACGGGCTCGCAAAGCTCCATTTCCATATCCTCAGGGAGGCCGCCAACATTATGGTGAGCCTTAACACCGTCAGATTCTAAAATGTCAGGATAAATTGTTCCTTGAGCAAGGAAGGAAATACCCTCAAGTTTTGCGGATTCTTCATCAAAAACCTTAATGAATTCGCCGCCGATAATTTTTCTTTTCTTTTCGGGGTCAGATACTCCCTCTAAAAGGGAAAGGAAACGGTCGGTTGCGTCAATGTAAATAAGGTTTGCGTCAAGACCGTCTTTAAAAACTTCAATAACCTGCTCGCTTTCACCCTTGCGCATAAGGCCGTGATTTACATGAACACAGGTAAGCTGCTTGCCAACTGCCTTTATAAGCAATGCGGCAACAACCGAGGAGTCAACACCGCCGGAAAGGGCAAGGAGAACCTTTTTATCCCCAACCTGGGCGCGGACCTCCTTCACAGCCTGTTCAATGAAAGCATTTGCTAATTCTTTTGTTGTGATTCGTTCCATATTTTCAGGACGAACATTGGTATCAAGATACATAATTTTTTCCTCCCGAAAATTAATTAGTGTAGTTATCAAAATAGCCCTGAACAAGAACAACGGGTGTACCCTTGTCACCTGAGCCGCTGGTTAAATCGCAAAGTGAGCCAATAAGGTCGGTAAGCTGACGGGGTGTGGTACCCTGAGCTGCCATATTACCAACAAGACTGCTTCCGTCCTTATTTTTAATAGATTCCGAAATAGCCTTTTTAAGCTCCTCGCCCGAAAGGTTTTTATAATCGTTATCTGCAAGGTACTTGAGCTTAAGCTCATTGGGTGTACCTATAAGACCGTCGGTAAACGCGGGGGAAACAACGGGGTCGGCAAGCTCCCAAATTTTACCCTGAGGATCCTTAAACGCGCCGTCGCCGTAAACCATAACCTCAACGGTTTTACCTGTGGCTGCCTTTATGCGCTTTTGAACGTCAAGAACAAGGTCCTTGCACTCCTTGGGGAAGAGTTTTATCTGATCCTCGGTAGATTTATTAGAGCCGAGCAGACCGTACTTCTCGTTATATCCGCTGCCGTTAACGGGGGCAGTCATAATATCGTCAAGACCACAAACAACCTTTGCGCCTGCTTCCTTTAAAAGACGTTTTGTGCGAACGCGGGTGTGGATATCACACGTAAGGATATGGTCAGCATAATCTAAAATGGCCTTGGGCTGATTAGCAAATATAATCTCAACCTCGGCACCCATTTCCTTAATAAGGTCGGCATAGTACTGAACATAGTCAACACCTGTAAAGGCAAGTTTCTGAACTCCGAAAACCTCGCGGTAACGCTCAAGAGAGAGCACATCGGTATAGGGGTTGATACCCGCAGCGTCAATAAGGTCATAGGTTGCAAGAGAGTTACCTACCTCATCAGAGGGGTAGCTGAGCATAAGAACAATTTTTTTAGCACCCTTAGCAATACCGCGAAGGCAAATTGCAAAACGGTTACGCGAAAGAATCGGGAAAATAACACCAATGGTTTCTCCGCCAAGCTTGGCTTTAACATCGGTTGCAATATCGTCAACTGATGCGTAGTTGCCCTGAGCTCTTGCCACGATAGACTCGGTCATAGCAATAACATCACGGTCGCGAAGCTCAAATCCCTCAATCTCGGCGGCTTCAAGCACGCTGTTGCTTACGATTTGGGCAAGGTCATCACCCTGACGGATGATAGGGCAACGGATACCTCTGGATACCGTGCCGACTCTGCGTTCTTTGTTCTCCATATTTCATTATCCTTTCTTAGGGATGAATATATATCCCTTAACAAACAATTATTATACCTAATTTTTCTGTATTTTTCAAGATTTTTTCTGCATTTTTTATTATTTTCTTTGTAAAAAACATAACTATGCGAAAAATCATTTTTATGCAAAATAACAATTCCCTAATAAACCTGCTTAATATGCTGTAATTTTAAAATTTAAAAGCAATAAAAAAAGTGTAAAACCAAAGAAAAATCTCTGACAATACACCTTTTAATTTACATTATGGCAGAAAGAATCATCATTTCCTTAAGGCGGGGATAAATTTTATCAAGGTCACTTGGCGGCAGGGGATTGCGTCCGTACCCTACCTCAACGGTGAAACCCGGTCGGTTGAATTCGCTGATAAACCAGTCTTTAAATCCACCGCCTACCGCGAGACCCATGGGCGCGTCCAGCGCGTAGCCCGAGGAGGTCGCCATTATCTGTGCCATTTTTTTAGCCTTCGGCGGCTCCTTATCACCGTAAGACCAGTATATCACCTCACCCTGTGAGTGAAATGCAAGAACATGGCGTATGCGATTGGCGCGACAAAGCTCGGTAAGAGCCTTTGTTTCGGGTTCACTTTCGGGAGCATATCCGCCAAATCGTGTCATTGCGGGACCTGTTATGCCGTTTTCAAGCTCGGCTTTTTTCAGCTCATTCCAGCCCGCCGAAAAATTATGATTTATATCAACGCCTCGGGCGTTTGCATTCCATTTTTCAAAGTTTGTGCCGCCAATATCTCGTACCGCATTTTCAAGATAACCGCTGCCCGATGGTCCGTGTAGAGCAATTTCACACCCATCGGGATTAACAAGCGGCACAATTATAAGCCCGCGTCCGTTAAGTGCCCTCCTTGCATTAAGACCCGAAAATTCGCCGTCGGTTTCCAGCGCCTCGCACAACTCCTCGGTAAACCTAAGCAGTAAATTGCAGGTAATGCGTTCACTCCCGTGAAAGGCGGCGGCAAAAAGGGCGTAGTCTCTTGCCCTGCCGATTTTTAGCATAGGTATATCTCTCCCCACACAGCTGCGCCCTATAATACCGTATTGCAAAGCGGGGTATTTTTCAAGAAGTAATCTTATATTTTGTTTGACATTGATGTAATCATAGTCTATACTATTTATAATCTTAGACATTTATTTTCACTCCTTTTTAAATGTTTATGAAAGGGAAGGCAATATAATGAATCTAAAGGAAAAAACCGTTGAAAGCAACCTGATATTTTCGGGTAAAGTCATAAACCTTAGATGTGATACCGCTGTTTTGCCTGACGGTAATACTGCAAGCAGAGAGGTCGTAGAGCATCCGGGCGGCGTTTGTGTTGCTGCGATTGATAGTGAGGATAATATCCTTCTTGTAAAGCAGTTTCGATACCCATACAAAGAGGTTATATTGGAAATTCCTGCTGGAAAAAGGGATAAAGAAGGGGACGGCGACCCGCTCACCTGCGGAAAAAGGGAGCTTAAAGAGGAAACGGGCGCGACGGCAAAGGAGTACATTTCCCTTGGCGAACTTTATCCTACTCCCGGTTACTGCAACGAAGTAATTTATATGTTTGCAGCAAAGGATTTAACCTTTGGTCAGCAGTGCACCGATGAGGACGAATTCCTTGATGTAATAAAAATGCCCTTTGAACAGGCGGTAGAAATGGTTCTTTCAGGTGAGATTAAGGACGCAAAAACCCAAGCGGCAATTCTAAAGCTTAAAGTATTAAAAGAAAACAATAAATTTTAGGAGGAACAAAATATGATTTGCGAAAAACATTATATAACCGATGACAGTGAGGTAGTGCTTGTAAGTTATTGTCACGAGCCAAATAATGAAATGCCGAGCAAACCCCGTTTCCCTGCAGTGGTTGTTTGTCCCGGCGGCGGATATAATATTTGTTCACCCCGTGAGGCGGACCCCATCGCAATGCGCTACAGCGCGGCAGGCTATAACACCTTTGTACTTTATTATAGCCTTAAGGAAAAGGCCGTGTTCCCCAGAAGCCTTTTAGACCTTTGCGCCGCTTTAAAATTTATTCGCGAAAATGCCGATAGATTTTTTATTAAAGAGGATAATATCGCACTTTGCGGTTTTTCGGCAGGCGGTCACCTTGCCGCAAGTCTTGGCGTTCATTGGAATAACCCCGAAATTATGGAAAAATCGGGTTGCTTTAACGGCGAAAATAAGCCGAATGCACTTATTTTAGGCTATCCCGTTTTATCCACCTCTTGGATTGAAAATTCAAACAATTTAAAACGGATAATTGGCGAAAATGCTGACTTTGATAAACGCTATAAGGACCTTAATCTTCACACCTGCGTAAGTGAAAGCACACCTCAAGCCTTCCTTGCGCATACTGTTCGAGATGGTTCTGTACCCGTTGAGGACAGCATTAAATTCGCATACGCACTTATTGAAAAGGGTGTCCCCTGTGAGCTGCATATCTTTCCTAACGGCGGTCACGGTCTTGCAGACGGCACCGCGATAACCAACAACAGCGGCGGCGATAAATCCTTTGCCCAGTGGATGCCTCTTTCAATCAGTTGGCTTAACCGCCTTTTCGATAATCCCGAGGAGGCAAATAAGCCTCTTACCAAAGCAAAATATTTCTCAAAACTTTAAAATCAGCGCACAAAAGCAGAAGAAAACTGTCTTGTAGGAACGCTTAGTCGTTTCAAAGACAGTTTTTTTATATGTCAAACTTAAAAGGTTAGTAAATTTTGAATTTCTTTTCAAACTTTTTATTGCAAAGGTTGGTAGGACGACCTATTGTCCATTGACAATAGGTGAACAAATACATAAAAAAAGAAAGCTTCGGACATTCTTATATCGCCGTAGCTTCCTTTGATATTATCAAAATGTTATTCTTCTTGCTATTTCCTTTGCACATTTGAGTAAAGAACAGAAAATTTCTTGAAGAACTTTATCATTAGTGGAGGGGCTCCCCTCATCTATAGTGATTACACCGCCTAAAGAGCCTATGCATTTCCCGTTATGCATAACTGCAGTTGCGAAGGATTCAAGCGTTTTATTCTCAGATTTTATTCTCACAAAATATACAGGAAGAGATTTTATTATACTTAATTGGCGCATATATTTAGACTCTGTATTAGCTTCAGGCCAATCTATAATGATTTTATGTTTATTATTTCGGTAAATGGTTGCGGCTTCATATTCAGGAAGATGTGCAAGAAGGATTCTTCCTGTCACAGTTTTAAATAGATTATCGTTTAGAATATCCGCTTTTTTATCCAAATAATCTAGATTGCCTATAACTCGATCTATAATATATTTTCTTTCGTTTTTCATTATGGCAAAAATAACGGTGTCATGCGTTTTTTCGTGTAACCACTCGAGTAAAGGATGACTTATTTGCAGAACATCCTGTGAGTAGCTTCCGTATCTTGTGAGGAAGAATAGCTCAGGACCTGGTAAGTAACCTATATTTTTAGAAATTCTTTGCATATAACCGCTGTCACACAAGGTTTTAATTATATGAGAGGCGGTGCTTTTGTTTATTTGCGTTTTTTCACAGATACAGTTAAGTGACATAGGTGAACCGTGGCAGTCTGATATTGCTCTTAAAATAAGCATTGTCTTTTCAACGCAATTAGACATTATTTTTCACCTCTTTTTCAGTATACAACACATACCTTGTCAAGTCAATGGTTTTTCGTAATATGAAAAATGTTGACTCGTCTTTATTAAATTTGTACTATTATAATTAAGGAGGTAATATTATGGAACTGAATAAGAATTTATATATTGAACCGCGTGAAGGTGAAAAGCATTTGCCGCTTGATTCGGTATGGGATTTCACATGTGTAGATGCACGAACTGAAGATGTGCAAGAGCTTGATTATAAGTATTCGGCAACAATTCCGCAAGCGGCAGGCTGGTGCCTCTACGAGGCCGGTATTTTACCTCATCCTTACGAAGATACAAACAGTGCTTTGTATGAGTTTATGAACAGTAAGGTATGGTATTTCAAAAAGGAATTTACTGTTAAAGAGGAAAATAAAGAGGACATTGCATATTTGTGCTTTGACGGTCTTGCTTATTACAGCCGAATTTGGCTTAACGGCGTTTTACTCGGTAACCACGAAGGAATGTTGGGTGGTCCCGTTATTGAGGTATCAGAGCATATAAATACAGGTGAAAATACACTTGTTGTAGAATGTACAGCATTTAACTATGGCTTTACACACAAAGAGTTTAAACCCGAAGATATAGTATATGGGCAACCGAGTAATCTTGTGGAAACAGATGCTATTGTGCCGTGGTATCTTTCAAATGACAAGCTCACTTCAAACGGCCATTTTTGCGTTATAGGAATTTGGCGTGGGGTACGTATTGAGTTTTTAAACAAGTATCATATTACAAATCCTTATATTTTTGCCGATTCAATAAAGGATAACAAGGCAATTTTAAAACTGGAAATACCGATAACAAATAAGTATATGGATGAAAAAAAGGGATACCTTTCGACATATAACGCCCGTCGCTTATGGAGTCCTATGGAATCCACCTTAGATAAGCTTACAGACAGTTTCTCCGACGAAAACATAAGTATTGAAATTACCTTGACGGCACCAAACAAAGCGGTGGTTTACCATTTAAGAGAAAATGTAAAAATGTTTGACCTTAGTATGACAAAATTAAAGCCTGAGTATCTCAGCTACCGCTTTGTAAGAAAAACAATAGAAATCGAAAATCCGTTTTTATGGTATCCTATAGGAAGGGGAAAGCAACCTTTATACGAAATTTCCTTAAAACTTTATAACGAAGATATTTTATGCGATACTCAGTCCTTTAAAACAGGTATCCGCACGGTAGAAGTAACCGATAATGAGGGCGAGAAGTTTTTGCCGCGCTGGAGCAAATTTCAGTTTGTGGTCAATGGCGAGAAAATGTTCTTAAAAGGAATGAATATGGCGCCTATTGATCAAATGCTCAAAGGAAAAAATAAGGATTATGAGTGGTTTATAAAGCTTGCCGCAAATGCGGGGATACAAATGATGCGAGTATGGAGCGGAGGCGGAGTTCCCGAATCTGATAAATTCTACGAGCTTTGCGATAAGTACGGAATAATGGTGTTTCAGGATTGTCCTATAGCTAACCAAGTCACACGGTATTGGGATCCTGATATATTAAGAACACAGCTTACTTATAATATTTGCAGAATAAGAAATCATCCTTCGTTTACGGTATGGTGCGGCGGAAACGAATTTAATCCCCTTTCAAAATACAATGCCGCCTCGATGTTTACCATACAAAATGTCAAAGATTTGTTTGCTCCTGACAGAATTTTCTATGCCTCATGTCAAGACGGCGGAGATATTCATCCTTATAGGGATATGGAGCCTACGTGGTATAGACATATTTATAAACAGCTTCCCTTTATATCAGAAAGCGGAATACATAATTTCCCTACCTATAAAACTCTCAAGCAAGTTATTCCTGAGGAGGAAATTAGTAAGGGATTAAGAAATATTTTCAGCGAAGACTTTTCTAACCAATTCCCTGCATTTAGAAATCATTTCAATGAATTTGATCCCACAAGAGTGCCCAGAATGCTTTCGCGTGCATCTCATATATGTGATATAGAAGACATAAGTGTTAAGGATCTAACCGATGCAACACAGCTTTCGGCTTATGAATTTTATCTTATAATGATTGAGAGCATAATGGAAAATTATCCCATAACAGCAGGAATAATGCCTTGGGTATTTAACCGTCCGTGGCCTACCGCGGCAATTCAGCTTGTTGACGGTTACGGTAATCCGGAAGCACAGTATTATGCTGTTAAACGCGCATATGAGAGTATCCATCCATTTATTGCTTTTGAGCATAATAATCTGGTGCCAAGCGAGATAATAGACCTACCGCTTAAAATTATGAGCGAAAGGGAAGAATCTTCTCGTAACACATTAGATATAGCAATAATTGACCCAAATCTCAATATAGTAAGGCGTGAAGAGGTAACGGTAGAAAAATTAAAGCACGGCTGTAATGATATATCTACCTATAACTTTGAGGTTCCTAAAGATTGGGCAGATAAATATTTCTTAATTTGTGTTCGATTTATAACAAACGGAGAACTTTGCGGAGAAAGCATATACTTCCCAAAAGTGCTGAGCATACTTGAGGATGAAGAAATTCTTGCCAATCAACGAGCAGACGCACAGGAGAATATTTTATTCAAAGACGGTCCCTGGCTTAAGCCCCAACTCACGAATGCTCCGAAGGCAAAGCTTTCCTTTAAGGTTATCAGCGAACTTGCCGATGACAACTTTGTTAATTTGCGTGTGAAGGTAAAAAATGAAGGAAGTGTTCCTGCATATCCTGTTGTAATAGATACTAAGGATGTCAGAACACGAATTGTTTTAAGTGACAACTTTTTCCTGCTGTATCCCGGTGAGGAAAGAGATATTGAAGCTATTCTTAACGGTGAGGAAAGAGGCATAACGGTCAGTTCGTTTAATAGCTAATAAAAAAACAGTGCATTATGAAATCGTTCATAATGCACTGCTTTTTCTTTAAAAATCGAGCCTATACACCTTTTTAGCATTTTCACTGAATATTTTTTGGTTGTCTTTTTCACTTAAATTAAGGGATAAAAAGCGTTTAATCTCCTTATCGGGTGCCCACATAGGATAATCGGTGCCGAAAAGAATTTTATCAGGGGTAAATTTGCTTACAAGAGGCCTTGCGGCATCCACACCGATAAAGGGAAAGGTAGAGGAGCAATCAACAAAAAAGTTATCTATCTTGTAAAGCTTTTCTGCCGCTTCCTGCCACACCGAAAATCCGCCAAAGTGGGCGCCCACCACCGTTAAACGGGGGAAGGCGCGAAGTACGGGGATAAGACGGTTGGGATTAGAAAAATCATAGCGGTTATCCCCTGTGTGAATAAGCATAGGCAGAGCGTACTCCTCACAAACTCTATACATTTCAAGACATTTTTCATCATCCAAAGCAAAACGCTGAATGTCTGGGTGAATCTTTACCCCGTGAAGACCAAGGGAAAGAATATGCTTCGCATCCCCCGCAATATCCTCGCTATCGGGGTGAAGGGTACCAAGACCGGTGAGCCTGTGGGGATGTTGTGCAACACTCTCGGCAATGAAGTCGTTTATGCTTTGCACCTGCTTCGGCGTTGTGGCAACCGACTGAACTATAAAGAGGTCAATCCCGCACGCGGCGCCGCAGTTTATTAAATCGGTATAGGTACCGTAGCATTCCGACTTAACACCATAAAAGTTATCGGTACCTGCTACTGCCTTTTCCACTATCTTTTGGGGATAAATATGGCAGTGAGCATCTATAACAAAATATTTGTCCTGTACCATTATTTATCTGCCTTCAATCCTAAACGCTGTGCGGCATCCTCGCGCATTTTGTATTTTAAAATCTTTCCTGCGGCATTCATCGGAAAACTATCCATAAATTGAATATATCGTGGCACCTTGTGCCTTGCCATATTGGCGGAGATATATGCCCTCATCTCTTGCTCGGTCATACTTTCGCCCTTTTTAAGGATAATACACGCCATTATCTCCTCGCCGTACTGCTCGTCGGGAACGCCTATAACCTGAACGTCGCTTACCTTATTATTGGTGTAGATAAACTCCTCTATCTCCTTAGGATAAATATTTTCGCCGCCGCGGATTATCATATCCTTAAGTCTGCCTGTAATAAGATAGTTTCCCTCAGCCGTTTTACAGGCAAGGTCACCTGTATGGAGCCAACCGTCCTTATCAATAGCCTCGGCAGTAGCGGTGGGCATTTTGTAATATCCCTTCATGATATTGTAGCCCCTGGCGACAAATTCACCCGTTACACCAACATCGCAGTCCTCGCCCGTTTCGGGGTCGACTATCTTACACTCAACATTGGCAAAAGCGCTTCCGACAGTTTCGGTACGCACCTCAAGAGAATCGTAGTAGCTACTCATAGTGCAACCCGGACTAGCCTCGGTCTGACCGTAAACCGATACGATTTCGGTCATATTCATAACCTGCGTGGCCTTTTTCATAAGGTCTGCAGGGCAGTTTGAGCCTGCCATAATACCAACACGCATATGCGAAAAATCGGTTTTTGCAAAATCGGCGTGCTGCATCATTGCAATAAACATAGTGGGAACACCGTTAAAGGCGGTGATATGCTCATTGTGCACACAGGAAAGCGCGGGCCCTGGTGAGAAATAGGGCAGGGGATACATTGTTGTACCGTGGGTCATACTTGCGGTCATAGAAAGTACCATACCGAAGCAGTGGAACATTGGCACCTGTATCATCATACGGTCGGCTGTGGAAAGGTCCATATGGTCGCCGATATATTTGCCGTTATTAACAACATTATAATGGGTGAGCATAACACCCTTTGGGAATCCCGTGGTTCCCGATGTGTACTGCATATTGCATACATCGTCCTTATCCACGGTGGCCGCCATACGGTAGACCTCGGAGGCAGGCACCTGCGAAGAACGGGCAACAGCTTCGCTCCAGGTCATACAGCCTCTTTGCCTAAATCCAACTGTTATAACATTGCGCAGGAAGGGCAGTTTTTTGCTGTGCAGTGACTGTCCCGCCTTTAAATTTTCAAGTTCGGGGCACAGTCGTGCTATTATTTTACCGTAATCGGTGTCCTTAGCACCCTGCGTCATAATCAGAGTGTGTGTATCAGACTGCTTTAACAGATATTCAGCCTCGTGGATTTTATAGGCGGTGTTTACGGTAACCAGTATCGCGCCTATTTTTGTGGTTGCCCAAAAAGCAATATACCACTGCGGTACGTTGCTCGCCCAAACTGCAACCTTGCTACCCGCCTTAACACCCATACTGATAAGAGCGCGGGCGAAGGTGTCAACGTCATCTCTGAACTCGCTATAGGTACGGGTATAGTCAAGGGTTGTGTATTTAAAGCAATATTGGTCGGGGAATTCCTCAACCATACGGTCAAGCACCTGTGAAAAGGTGGCGTCAATCAGCAGGTCCTTTTTCCATACATACTTACCCGTATGCGCCCTGTTGTAATAAAGGGTGGACTCATTCCTGGAGGTATCGGCAAACTGTTTCATAAAGTTAACAAACTGTGAGAAAATTATCTCCATATCGTCGAGTTCACTGCACCATGTAGGGTCCCAAACAAGGGAGATAAAGCCATCATAGTTCACCGAGCGTAGAGCAAGCATCATTTCCTTTATGGGAAGCGTGCCCTCGCCTGCAAGACAGTAGGTTATCTCATCATCTGATTTTATCGCATCGCTGAAATGAACATGGCGTACATAGGCACCAAGGTTCTTAATAACGGTGTCGGCGTCCTCTCCAAATTCAAAATACGCGGCAGATAAATTCCACAGAGCGGCTAAATTATCACTTGCAAAGCTGTCAAGTATAACACGCAGTGCCTTGGTATCGGCAAAAAGACCCGATGTTTCAAGTAAAAGGGTAATACCTAAATCGGTTGCCTCGGGTAGAGCCTTCTCTATAATTGCGCAAAGGTGTTGCGTAGCATCTTGGTCGCCGATATTAGCGGTTGCCTTTAAACGAATGCAGGGGATGTGAAGATTTTTTGCAATTTGAGCACAGGCACCGATTTCTTTTAAACAGGAATCAATATCGTCGCGGGCAATATTACATACGGTGTCAATACAGGGAAGAGTCAGCTTGCGTTCATAAAGACGGCGGACAGTAGCCGCGGCGGTATAGTCGTGGAAAGCACCGTCCCTATCGGTAAAGAGGCGGTTATAAATGTTGTGCAGCTCAATGCCTTCAAATTTCAGCTCCTGTGCTACACGGCAGAAATCATCAAATGTGCTTTCGTGCCAACCCTTTGTTGAAAAGGAAAATTTCATTTTTACGCCTCCTCGTAAACAATCTTATTAACGGCGCTTATATATGCGCGAATACTTGCTCCTATAATATCAGTAGAGATACCGTTGCCGCAGTAAAGCTTTCCGCTTGAACGCAGTTTAACAATGGCACTGCCAAGTGCCTGCTTACCCTCGGTAACCGACTGAATTTGGAAATCATCAAGCTCAAAATGACAGCCAATAATGCCCTCAATAGCTTTAAATGCGGCATCAATAGGACCGTCACCCATCTGTACACCCTGAATTTCCTTGCCGTCCTTTTCTAAGGTAAGCTGTGCGCTTGTAGAAATAATATTACCGCTGTTTACAACATAGTTTATAAGCTTATAGGTGGCGGGCACCTGCAAAGCAACGCTTGCTATAATGGCTTCAAGCTCTTTAGCGCCTACATCTTTTTTATCGGCAACACGGCAAAATTCTTCGTAAACCTTGGCACAGTCCTCCTCCGAAAGGTCATAACCAAGCTTTTTAGAGGCGGCGGTAACGGCGGCAATATCATCCTTTGCATCAAGATGAATACCCCATTCTTCAATTGTGCCTACGCGCATTGCCGAATTATCACTTTTTGCATTTTCACTAATCCACTTAATCTGATTAATTATCCTGTGAAGCTCGGTGGTTTTTATATCGCAGTAAAAGCCGTAGTCATTTCCGCAGTTTTTAACCATATCGGAAAAGATTTCAAGATCAACACCCTCACAGCCTACCTGCGCCTTAACATATTCAATACCCTGCCTTGCGCTGAGAATTGCCTGAGCAACGGCAAGACCGTTTTTGTTGTTACATTTTACACCTACAGGTAGATTTGTAGTTGCCTTAACCTCGCTGGCAAAGGCGGCAAAATCATCAGGCATCATATTTCCTGTGCTGTCACAAATACAAATTCTTGTTGCACCCGCCTTGGCGGCAGTGTCAATGGCTGTAATTAAAAAATCCTTATCGGCGCGTGTAGCGTCTACCGCGCAAAATTCAACCTCGCTGCACTTCTTCTTAGCGGCGGTAACGCACTCGCTAATCCATTCGAGCATCTTAGGCGCCTTTTTGCGACTGATATATTCCATACCGACAGTGGAGAGGGGAAGCTCAATTCGGATACAAGGATTATTAGTGCCGCTAAGAGCAGCTGCGGCGTTTTCAATACTCTTTGCATCGGAGCCTGCTCCAACCGAAACGGTACTGTTTTTAACAAATGAAGAAAGGGTGCGCACAAGAAGAATATCGGTGTGCTCATTCTCAATTTCGCTAAGTTCAATGGTGTCGACATTTAATTTTTCAAGCTGACGGGCAATCTCAATTTTTTCCTTAAAAGAAAAAGTGCCGTTTTCTCTTGCAAGAGTGTTGTCAATAATTTTGATTTTTTGCATTTCTTTCTTCGACCTTTCGCGCTAATTTTTTTACCACATAAAAAGTCCCTGAGGCCGGGACATCCAACCTCAGGGACGAATAATAATTCGCGGTACCACCCTGATTACCGTATAACACGGTCACTCACTAAGGCTCTAACAAGCCTTCTGCCAAGATAACGGGGCAAACCGTAGCAGCTTAACTTAATTTTCAGCCGCTCTGCTCCGGAATGAGACTTTTCGGTTCGCTTCCTACCGCCTTGCACCAAACAGCAGCTCTCTGAAAGGAAGGGGAGAATCAAAAATAATTCCTTCATAGCATTTCAAAAATTTTTATGTATTATATCATAAGTGAAATTATTTGTCAACATCTTTTTAAAAGAAAAACCCTTTTGCGCAAACAAAAGGGTTTTAAGATTATATCTCGTAGGTCCAATTAAATGTGTCCTCAATTTTACCCCACTGAATACCTGTCAAGGTATCGTAAAGCATCTGGGTAACCTTGCCTATCTCACCGTTATTAACGGTGTATTTCTTATCCTTGTAGCAAAGCTCGCCAATGGGGGAAACAACTGCGGCAGTACCGCAACCCCATGCCTCCTCAAGGGTACCGTTTTCCATAGCGGCGGCAAGCTCATCAATGCTGAGCAGTCGCTCGCTTACGGTGTAGCCCGCCTTTTTAAGAACCTCAATACAGGACTTTCTTGTAATACCGGGGAGAATGGAGCCTGAAAGCATAGGAGTGATAACCTCGCCGCCGATTTTGAACATAACGTTCATGGCGCCAACCTCCTCAATATATTTACGCTCAACACCGTCAAGCCAGAGCACCTGAGAATAACCCTTTTGCTCGGCACGCTCACCTGCACGGTTGGATGCGGCATAGTTACCGCCGCATTTGGCATAACCTGTACCGCCGCGTACCGCACGGACATCCTCATCCTCAATCATAATCTTGACAGGGTTTATACCCTCTTTATAATAGCTGCCAACAGGGGAAGCTATTATAACAAAGGTTGCGTTATGAACGGCGTGAACACCGAGGGATTCGTCATTGCCGAACATAAAGGGACGAAGATAGAGGGAGGTACCCTCTGCGCTGGGCGTCCAATCCTGCTCAAGCTCTACAAATTTAGTTAATACCTCAAGGGCCATATCCTCAGGAATCTGAGGCAGACAAAGTCTGTCAGCAGAGTTGTTCATTCTGCGGATGTTTTCCATAGGTCTGAACAATTGAACCTTGCCGTCTGCGCGACGGTAGGCTTTTAAGCCCTCAAATATTTCGGAGCCGTAGTGTAGTACGGTGGAGGCAGGGTGCAAAGAGATGTTGGCAAAGGGGATAATTCTTGCATCGTGCCAACCTTCCTCGCGGGAGAAGTCCATCATAAACATATGGTCGGTAAAGAATTTACCAAAACCAAGGGTTGAAGCCTCGGGCTTAACCTTGGGCGCAGTTGTTTTTGTAATAGAAATTTCCATTTTAATTACTCCTCATAATTGGCACCGATTTTAAGTGCCTTAAGGTTTACTTCAAGCATATCTGCGTGCTTCGGGGGGATAACCTTTGCCATTGTAGCTTTAAGGCTTTCCTCATCATACTCGCCGAGCACCTTTAAAATCTTGCCCATAATAATCATATTAGCAAGCGTGGGCATACCGTTTTCACCTGCAAGACGGGTTGCAGGAATGTAATAAGCGGTAATATCGTCACGGTTTACCTTGCGCTCAATAAGAGCGGAATCGGCAAACACAAGACCGCCTGATACAATATCATTTTCAAATTTATCAAGGCTGGGCAGATTCATTGCAACCAGAATATCGGGGTTTGATACTATCGGCGAGCCAACTGCTTCTTCGCTTACAATAACCGAGCAGCTTGCGGTACCGCCGCGCATTTCGGGGCCGTAGGAGGGCAGCCAGCTTACATTTTTACCTTCATACAGACCCTTGTAGGCAAGGAACTTACCTGCAAAGAGAATACCCTGACCACCGAAACCGGAAAACAGAAAATTTTTGGTACTCATTATTTCTCCTCCTTTTGGGCAGAACGGTCTTTATAAACGCCCAAAGGATAGTAGGGCAGCATATTGTCATCTATCCATTTGAGTGCCTTCTGCGGAGTCATACCCCAGTTGGTGGGACAGGTCGAAACTACCTCTACAAGGGAGAAGCCCTTGCCGTCTATCTGATTCTGGAAGGCCTTCTTTATAGCCTTCTTGGCGTTTTTAATATTCTTAACATTGTTTACGGTAACGCGCTCAAGATATTCGGGACCCTCAAGCTCGCTAAGCATTTCGCAAACCTTAACGGGGTAACCGCATTGCTTTACATCACGGCCATAGGGTGAGGTTTGAGTAACCTGACCGGGCAGAGAGGTAGGTGCCATCTGACCGCCTGTCATACCGTAAATTGCGTTGTTAATGAATATAACGGTGATGTTCTCGTTTCTTGCCGCGCTATGCACGGTTTCAGCCATACCGATTGAAGCAAGGTCACCGTCACCCTGATATGTAAACACGATGTGGTTGTCAGGGTCGGAACGCTTAACGCCCGTAGCAACTGCAGGAGCGCGTCCGTGAGCTGCTTCAATCATATCACAGTTAAAATAGTTATAAGCCATAACAGAGCAACCAACAGGCGCAATACCAATGGTCTTGCCCTCAATTTGGAGCTCATCAATAACCTCGGCAACAAGGCGGTGAACAATACCGTGTGTGCAACCGGGGCAGTAGTGCATAGGCACATCTGTTAAAGCCTTAGGTTTATCAAAAACTACCATTATTTTGCACCTCCGTTTTTAGCCGCCACTTTTATAGCCTCAAGCACCTGTTCGGGAGAGGGTATCATACCGCCTACACGGTTGCAAAGGGTTACGTCAACCTTGCAGTGTGTGGCAAGGCGTACATCCTCGATCATCTGACCCATTGAAAGCTCAACGCATATAATCGAATTTACCTTATCTGCAGCTTTTTCAAATGGGGCGTTAGGGAAGGGCCAAAGGGTAATAGGTCTAATCATACCAACCTTAATACCCTGCTTTCTTGCCTCGTTTATAGCGTTTTTAGAAACACGGGCGGCAATACCGAAGGCAGCTATGCAAATTTCGGCATCCTCCATCATATATTCCTCATACATTGCTTCGTTTTCTTCAATGTATTTATAACGCTCAAAACGGTCAAAATTAAACTTCTCAAGCTCTTCGGGAGCAAGGAAAAGTGAATTTACAATATTGTGGGGGCGTATCCCCTTGGTGCCTGTAGTAGCCCAAGGCTTTTCGGGAGCGGGAGCAACCTCAAGGTCAAGGGAAACGGGCTCCATCATCTGACCCATTGTACCGTCAGCAAGTATCATAGAAGTCATTCTGTATGTATCCGCAAGCTCAAAGCCCTTAACGGTAAGCTCTGCCATCTCCTGAACGGATGCGGGGGCAAGAACAATCATACGGAAATCACCGTGACCGCCTGCACGGGTAGCCTGAAAATAATCAGACTGACTGGGCTGAATACCGCCAAGACCGGGGCCGCCGCGCTGAACATTTACAACAAGTGCGGGAAGGTCTGCGCCTGCGAGATAGGAAAGTCCCTCGCTCTTAAGCGCAATACCCGGACTTGAGGATGATGTCATAACGCGTTTACCCGTAGAGGAAACGCCGTAGACCATATTTATTGCGGCAATTTCACTTTCTGCCTGTAAAAATGTTCCGCCTATTTTAGGCATTTTTTTTGCCATATATGCGGCGATTTCGGTTTGGGGAGTAATGGGATAGCCGAAATAGTGTCGGCAGCCTGCAATAATAGCGGCTTCCGCAATGGCTTCATTGCCCTTCATAAGTACCTTATCAGACATATCCTTTTTCCCTACCTTTCTACCTTAATAATGCAATCAGGGCACATAGTAGCGCAAAAAGCGCAGCCAATACAGGCATTCTGATCGGTTATTTCCACTGGGTGGTGACCCTTTTTATTTATCTTATCGGGTGCCAGACACAGCAGATTTTTCGGGCAGGCATCAACACACAGCCCGCAGCCCTTACAAAGGTCTGTTTTAAATGTAAGCTTTGCCATATTCATCGCTCCTTAAATTATATCAACTTGGATTGCAGAGTAAGGGGAAATAAATTCTCCACCCTGTCCTCAAGCTCACAATACAGTTTTTCATTTACCGTTGTCATAACCACGGGTAGCCCCGAAAGCCTTGACACCTCATTTGCATAGAGTATGCTTTCAAGCACATCGCTTGCCGCGGTAAGCTCACCGAGGTTTGAATTATTAACAAGTCCCGTAAAGGGGATTTTGCACGCCGCCTCAATTTCCCGCATAACCTCGAGAGTGCTTTGCGCGTCGGGGGTAAGCGGACGGTAGCGGTTTATTACCATAAGCATCTCGTAGTTGTCTTCCGCCTTAATATCATCAGCAATTCTTCCAAGGGCGTAGGCGCCGCGGTCATCGCCGCCGATATCAAGTACGGTGTACATGCTTTTGTCTACCGTAATGGTGTAGATATCCGCGGGTAAGGCAGGAATGTCAACATTTGTGTTGGCATATTCCGAGCAGATAAGGCGAATGCCCTTGTGCTCAAAATCCTTACGGGAATCCTTTGCGCGAAAATAGGGGTTAACTATATCCAAATCCGCAACGGCTACATTATTATACACTTTTTTAAGCTCAAATGCAACATTAACCGCAACATTTGTTTTGCCGCTGCCGTAATGCCCGCAAAGTAAAGTTAAACGTTTAAATTCCTTCATTAAAGCTTGTTCCTTTGTATCTTTCCGCTTACCGTCTTGGGCAGAGAATCCTTAAATACAACGATTCGCGGATATTTGTAGGGCGCAGTATGCTTTTTAACATACTCTTGTATCTCTTTTTTAAGTTCATCAGTACCCTCGGTGCCATCAACAAGAACAATGCTTGCCTTAACTACCTGACCGCGCACTTCATCGGGTGCGGCGCAAACGCCGCATTCAAGAACATAAGGTAATTCCATAATAACGCTTTCAATTTCAAAGGGACCAATGCGGTAGCCTGAGGACTTGATAACGTCATCTACACGGCCAACATACCAGAAGAAGCCGTCCTCATCCTTCCAGGCGGTATCTCCCGTATGATAGAAGCCGTCATGCCAAACCTCTTTTGTTTTGGCCTCGTCACGGTAGTAGCCTGTAAAGAGTCCACAGGGCGCGCCGTTTGAAATATCAACAACAATTTCACCAGTTTCGCCTACGGCAACCTCATTACCTTCGGGGTCAACAATCTTAACATTATAAATAGGGGCAGGTTTGCCCATTGAACCGATTTTATGGGAAGCACCAACCATATTACCTATAATCATAGTGCTTTCGGTCTGACCGAAGCCTTCAATAATCTGCAGTCCCGTTGCCTTTTCAAACTGACGGTATACCTCAGGATTTAAAGCCTCACCTGCAGTGGTCATATGCTTAACAGAGGAGAAATCATATTTTGAAATATCCTGCTTTATCATCATACGAAGCATTGTGGGCGGCGCGCAGAAGGTGGTTATCTTATGCTTTGCAAACATGGGCAGAATTTCTGCCGCATCAAAGCGGTCAAAGTCATAAACAAAGGTTGCCGCCTCGCACAGCCACTGTCCGTAAAGCTTGCCCCACATTGCCTTAGCCCAGCCCGTATCCGAGATGGTAAAGTGCAGTCCGTCAGGGTCAACGTCGTGCCAGTATTTGGCGGTGTGGAAGTGTCCCAGCGGATATTTGTGGTTATGGGTTGCAATCTTGGGATATCCCGTAGTACCCGAGGTAAAGAACATAAGCATCGGGTCATCACCGCAGGGTGAGTCCTCATTACGCTCAAAATGGGAACTGAAAAGGGTGTACTCATCGTCAAAACTGCGCCAGCCCTCTCTGCTTCCGTTTACAATAAGTTTATTACGTATTGTATCGCATTTAGCGGCGGCAATATCTACCTGTCTTGCAACATCACCGTCAGCGGTGCAGATAACTGTGTCAATCCCTGCCGCATTAAATCGGTATTCAAGGTCATGGTCCAAAAGCTGATTAGGTGCGGGAATAGCTATTGCGCCAAGCTTATTAAGACCCAGCATTGCAAACCAAAATTGATAGTGACGCTTTAAAATAAGCATAACTCTGTCGCCCTTTTTAATGCCGAGGGATTTAAAGTAGTTAGCGCATTGGGCACTTGCTTTTTTCATATCCTTAAAGGTAAAACGGCGCTCATCACCATCTCGGGAAATGTGCAACATTGCCATTTTTTCAGGCTCGCGCTCGCTTAAAGCATCAACAAGGTCAAAAGCAAAGTTGAACTTCTCGGTATTCTTAAAGGTGATAGAGGTAGGCGTTCCGTTTTCATTCTCAACTACATCAATATACTTTTTATATATACGGTTCTTGGTATCTCTTTTGGCGTTGTGATTTTCTCTCACCGCCTGCCTTGTGGTAAGCTCGGGTATAGGCTCACCTGTGGGATTAAGAACAATGGCATAAAAAATACAGTCTTTACCGCCAACGGCTATCATACCGTGAGGTGTGTCAGAATCAAAATAGATGCTGTCACCTGGGCCCAAAATCTCCCTGTGCTCACCAATCTGAACCATAAGATTACCCTCGATAATCAGGTCGCACTCCTGACCTGCGTGGGTGGTAAGCTCAATATCCTTTGTGTTTTCGGCATTCTCGTCGTAAACACTGCGAACATAAAGAGGCTCGGCTATTCTGTCGCGGAAAGCATAAGCAAGGTTATAATAGGTCATACCGTGAGCCTGTGAAACCTTCTGACCTGCGCCGAAGCGGGTAACGGTATAGGATTTAAGTGTAGGAGAGTGACCTTCGATAATATCGGTAACATTAACGCTCAACGCCATTGCACAACGATAAATAAAGGCAAAGTTCAAATCCTTTTTGCCCGACTCACACTCTATATATTCACCTTCGCTAATATCGGTTTTCAAAGCCATCTGGGCGGTGGTTAAGCCCTCAAGCTCTCGAAGCTCCCTGATACGGGACGCCATTTCCTTGATTTTAAAATCAAGCCCTGTAATTTGTTCCATACATTTTCTCCATTTCCCGGGACGAAAAAAACACCCGTCCCAAAGTTATGACTTTGAGACGAGCGCTGAAAAGTTTCAGTTGACCCGCGGTACCACTCAAATTGCAGTTTAAAACTGCCCCTCTCGGAATCTGACAATTCCTATGCCTTTACGCAGCAATCACGGGAAGATTCTACTCAGAGCAAGCCGCCCCTTTCTTTCTCCCGACTCGGAAGCTACAAACATAATTTCTTGCCAATGGCTTGCACCAAACGCCATCTCTCTGTAAGGCAAGGGGGTAAATTATGCCCTCTTCGTCAAAGCCTTTATCAATTTTTATAGTATTTTATCATAAGTGTGGGCTTTGTGTCAATACTTTTTTATTAAAATTAAAGCTTGTTTCGCTGAATTTTACCGCTTATCGTCTTAGGCAAAGACTCCCTGAACTCAACAATACGCGGATACTTATAGGGCGCAGTGTGATTCTTAACATAATCCTGTATCTCTTTTTTAAGTTCATCGGACTCTTTCGTGCCCTTAACCAGAACAATGCTTGCCTTAACTACCTGACCACGCACCTCATCAGGTGCCGCGCAAACGCCGCATTCAAGGACATAAGGCAATTCCATTATAACGCTTTCAATCTCAAAGGGTCCTATACGGTAACCCGAAGATTTGATAACATCATCAACTCTGCCCACATACCAGATGAATCCGTCCTCATCACGCCAGGCGGTATCTCCTGTGTGGTAATAGCCGTCGTGCCATACCTCGTCGGTTTTTTCTTGATTTTTGTAATATCCGCTGAACAGTCCACAGGGCACCTTATCACTTGTCTTAACAACAATTTCGCCTGTTTCACCGTCCTCAACTGGATTACCGTCAGGATCAAGAATATCAACATCATAAAGGGGAGTAGGTTTTCCCATTGAGCCAAGCTTGTGAGAGCCGCCCATAAGGTTTGCAATAACAAGGGTAAGCTCGGTCTGACCGAAGCCTTCCATTATCTGAAGCCCCGTTGCCTTTTCGAACTGACGGTAAACCTCAGGGTTTAAAGCCTCACCTGCAGTGGTCATATGCTTTATGGAGGAAAGGTCATACCTTGAGATATCCTCTTTTATCATCATTCTAAGCATTGTTGGGGGCGCGCAGAATGTGGTTATATTATATTTTGCGAACATAGGCAAAATATCACTTGCGGCGAAGCGGTCAAAGTCATAGGTAAACACCGCTCCCTCGCACAGCCATTGTCCGTAAAGCTTGCCCCAAAGGGCTTTGCCCCAACCTGTTTCTGAGATTGTAAAATGAAGTCCGCCTTCACTCACGCCGTGCCAGTATTTTGCAGTTATGTAATGCCCTAAAGCATATTTATAGCTGTGCGCGGCAATTTTTGGATAGCCTGTGGTGCCTGATGTAAAGAACATCAGCATAAGGTCATCACCACAGGCGGTATTTTCATCACGATAGTAGTGGGCTGAATACAGAGGATATTCCTCATCAAAATTATGCCAGCCCTCTTTTTCGCCACCCACAAGGATCTTGGTCTTTAAGGTCGCGCTTGTGCTCTGGGCTAAATCTACCTGATTTGCAACATCGCCGTCAGCAGTACAAACAATGGCGCTAACATCGGCGCTGTTAAAGCGGTACTCAAAATCGTGAGCAACAAGCTGATTTGTTGCAGGAATAGCTATTGCGCCAAGCTTGTGCAGAGCAAGAATTGCATACCAGAACTGATAATGACGCTTGAGTACAAGCATAACCTTGTCACCCTTTTTGATACCGAGGGATTTAAAGTAGTTGGCGCACTGGTTAGAGGCGCGCTTCATATCATTAAAGGTAAAGCGGCGTTCCACCTTGTTTTTATCAAGATGAAGCATAGCAAGCTTTTCGGGGTCCTTCTTTGCAATGGCATCAACCACATCAAAGGCAAAGTTAAAGCGGTCTTCATTTTTAAAGTCAATCTTTTCAAGATAACCCTTTTCGTTCTCCGCCGTGGTGATAAATTCATCGCTCACAAGCCTTTTGGTGGAGGTGTGCATCGACATAATGGTATTTCTTGCGGCGGGCTCGCTTTCATCCTCACCGGGAAGAACAACGGCAACAAAAAGACACTCTTTGCCGTCAACGGCTATCATACCGTGAGGGGTGGAGGAGTTATAATAAATGCTGTCACCCTCGCTTAAATATTCAATATTATCACCGATTTGAATTTTAAGTCGACCGCTCATAACAAAGTCAAACTCCTGACCTGAATGCTTGGTCAGATGAATAGGCTTGTTTTGAAGACTTTCGTCATAGTCATAGCGTACCCAATAAGGCTCGGCAATTTTCTTTCTGAAAAGGGGAGCCAAGTTCTGAATACTTATTCCTTCCTCCTTGGCTGTCTCCTGTCCTTGCCCTTTGCGGGTAACGGTATAAGAGGAAAGGTTGGCGCTGTGGCCCTCAAGCAGGTCGGAAATTCCAAGGTTAAAGGCAAGGGCGCATTTATGAATAAAGGTAAAGGGGAAATCCTGTTTTCCTGCCTCATAAGCCTCGTATTCGGCTACGCTGACCTCGGTCTTTTCGGCCATTTCTTCGGTACTAAGCGAGCAGATTTCGCGCATTTCGCGAATACGCGCCGCCACCTCTAATAATTTTTTATTTTCTACTGTTGACATTTTTCTCACACCTTTCGACAGGTTAAAAAATAAAAAACACCCGTCTCAATTTCTTTGAGACGAGTGTGATAATTCACATCCGCGGTACCACTCAAATTGCAGTAAAAACTGCCACTCTCGGAATCTTACAATTCCTATGCCTTTACGCAGCAATCACGGGAGATATCTACTAAGCGAAACGCCTTTTTTACCTCCGGCTCGGAAGGGATGGGTTACAAAGTTTGTAGGTTATCGGCTTGCACCAACCGCCGATTCTCTGAAAACCGAAAAACTAAACCGTCTTCGTCATTGCCTTTATATTTTTTCGTATTGTAACACAGTGCTTTTTGTTTGTCAAGACCTTTTTAAAAATTTCTTATTTTATTTCCTTTAGGTCATAGGGGGTAGACTGGTACACAAAATAGTTGAGCCAATTTATAAAAATAAGACTTCCGTGTGCGCGCCAGTTTACAATGGGGAATTTATCGGGGTCGTTGTCGGGATAGTAATTTTTGGGGATTGCGGTGTCAAGTCCCGCGGCGGCATCACGCTTATATTCTGCATCAAGGGTGAGGGGGTCATATTCCGCGTGACCCATAACAAAAAATCTTCTTCCGCCGTTCTGGGCAACAATATGCACACCTGCTTCAGGTGAGGAAACAAGTATTTTTAAATCCTTACACGAAAGAATATCCTCGCGCCTTACCTCGGTATAACGGGAGTGGGGCACGTAAAAAACGCTGTCAAAGCCACGAAGGAGCATAGATTTCGGGTGTTCGCATTTGTGCGCAAATACCCCGAAAAGTTTTTTGTCAAGGGGATGCTTTTTTATTCCAAAATGGTGGTAAAGACCTGCCTGTGCACCCCAACAAATGTGCATTGTACTGTGCACATGAGTGGTGCTCCAATCCATAATAGTGCAAAGCTCATCCCAGTAATCGACCTGTTCAAATTCAAGCTGCTCAACGGGCGCGCCCGTGATTATCATACCGTCAAAGTTTTCGTGTTTTACATCCTCGAAGGTCTTATAAAACGCAAGAAGATGTTCCTTTGAGGTGTTTTTACCCTCGTGGGTGCTTGTGCGGATAAGGGTTAACTCTATCTGTAAGGGGGTGTTACCCAAAATTCTGCAAATCTGGGTCTCGGTTTCTATCTTCTTAGGCATAAGATTGAGAAGCAGAATTTTAAGGGGACGAATATCCTGAGTAATTGCCCTTGTTTCGGTTATGGCAAAAATATTTTCGTCCAACAGCGTTTGTACTGCAGGGAGGTCGTTCGGTATTTTAATAGGCATTATATTACCTCGTTAAAAATTATTTTTATACATTGCTCAGTGCCTGTTCAATATCGGCAATAAGGTCGGCGGCATCCTCAAGACCGCAAGAAAGACGGATAAGGTCGGGACCAACTCCCGCTAAGACAAGTTCTTCATCGCTTAACTGTCTGTGTGTTGCGGTAGCAGGGTGCAGACAACACGAACGAGCATCGGCAACATGAGTTTCAATAGCAATAAGGTTTAGCGCCTTCATAAACTTAGAGGCTGCCTCTCTTCCGCCTTTAACACCGAAGCTGATTACACCGCAGGTGCCGTCGGGAAGATATTTTTGTGTTAATTCATAATCCTCGTTGCCCTCAAGCCCAGGGAAATTAACCCAACCGATTTTTTCGTGATTCTCAAGGAATTTAGCAACTGCAAGACCGTTATCGGAGTGTCGCTTCATCCTTACGTGCAGGCTCTCAAGACCAAGGTTTAAAAGATATGCGCTCATAGGTGCGGCGGTAACGCCAAGGTCGCGCATAAGCTGAGCGGTGGCCTTGGTTATATATGCGCCCTCAATACCAAAACGTTCGGTGTAGGTAATACCGTGATAGCTTTCATCGGGTGTGCAAAGTCCGGGGAATTTATCGGGATATTTAGTCCAGTCAAATTTACCCGAATCAACTATAGCACCGCCTACAGCACTTCCGTGACCGTCCATATACTTTGTGGTAGCGTGGGTAACAATATCAGCACCCCACTCAAAAGGTCTGCAGTGAACGGGTGTGGGGAAGGTGTTATCAATAATAAGGGGAACGCCGTGGGCGTGCGCAATATTGGCAAAACGCTCAATATCCAAAACCCTTAAAGCAGGGTTGGCAATGGTCTCACCAAATACAAGCTTGGTGTTATCCTTAAAGGCGGCGTGAAACTCTTCATCGGTGCAGTCGGGGGAGATAAAGGTACATTCAATACCCATTCTCTTTAGTGTAACCGCAAAAAGGTTAAATGTTCCGCCGTAAATTGCTGAACTTGAAATGAAATGGTCTCCGCAAGAACAAATATTAAACACAGCGAGAAAGCTTGCCGCCATACCCGATGAGGTAAGCATTGCGGCAGTTCCGCCCTCAAGCTCGCATATCTTTGCAGCAACCGTGTCACAGGTGGGGTTTTGAAGACGGGAATAGAAATAACCGCTTGCCTCAAGGTCAAACAGCTTGCCCATTTCCTCGCTTGTAGCATATTTAAAAGTGGTACTCTGAATAATGGGTACCTGTCTTGGTTCACCGTTTGAAGGACGGTAACCGCCTTGTACACATTTTGTACCAATTAACGCTTTATCCATAGTTTTTTCCTCCGAAAAATCAATATACGTTTTTATAATGATAATCGGTAGTCGAAAAGCTTTCAAATAAAGGTTTTTCGAAAAACCGCTACACATAGCGGTTTTATGTAAATAATCCTTGATTATTTACGCCGACATCATTGCAATGAAATAGGTGAAATTATTTTTATAATTTCACGGACAAATTAAAAATTTGTCCGTGAAAAAGCGCAAGTGCGCTTTTTCACCAACCTATATTCATTATAATCACTACACAGGAGGTGAGACAAATGGCATTTACAAGAAAAAAGCAGACGCGAATAACCGTGTTGTCAATAATCGCAGTGGTTATCGTGCTGCTTTACGTTGTGCGCATTTGCTCACTCCAGATAGTTAATGCCGATACCTACACAGCGCAGGGCGCGGGAATTTCCACCATTGTTTCAAAAATAAAGGCTCCGCGCGGTGAGATACTTGACTGCTACGGGCGGCAAATAGCCGTTAACCGTGACGGATATAATGTTGTTTTTAACAGCGCCAACATCCGCCGCGCTCAGCTTAATGATACCATTTTACGCCTTATAGGCATTTTTAAAGATAAAAATGCGCAGTGGGAGGACAAACTGCCCCTATCACAGGGCGAACCCTTTACCTACAAGGGTGAAGAAACGGCAAAAAATCAGCTTATTGCGACACTTAACCTTGCCGATTACGCAACGGCTGAAAACTGCTTTGTGCAGATGGTTAAACGCTATTCCCTTGAAAACTACTCCCGCGCACAGCAACGCCTTATTATGGGTGTTCGCTATTCAATGGAAATTACAGATTTCTCGGTTACTAACCCCTACATTTTTGCCGAGGATATCTCAGCCGAGCTTATGCGCGTTATAAGTGAATATAATTTTATTCTTAACGGTGTTACGGTTGACATAACTCCGTTCAGAGAATATGTTGATACCACCCTTGCCCCTAACATTATCGGGGAGCTTGGTCCCATTTATGCTGAGGAGTGGGCCGAGCTTAAGGAAAAAGGCTACTCCTATAACGATAAGGTGGGAAAAAGCGGTATTGAAGCCTATGCCGAAAGCGACCTTCGCGGTACTGACGGTGAGATAACCTATAAAATAGATTCAAAGGGTACTATACTTGAAACCACCGTTACCAAAGAACCTGTTTCGGGTAAAACGATTATGCTGACCCTTGATAAAACAATTCAGCGCACAGCGCAGGACTCTCTGGCGGGCGTTATTAAAAAAGCGCAGTCAAACAGAAATCAAAAAGGCGGCAGAGTTGTAGGCGGTGCCGCAGTTGCAGTTAAAGTAGATACCAACGAGGTAATTGTTTCGGCTAACTATCCCTCCTTCGATATGTCTACCTACCATGAGATATATTCATCCCTTGCAAACGACCCTGCAAAACCGCTGACCGACCGCGCCTTTAACGGTATATATCCTATAGGTTCCACTATAAAGCCTGCCGTTGCGATTGCGGCTCTTGAAAACGGTCTTGTCACCAGCGATGAAAGTATTTACTGCCAGCACACATACACCTTCTTTTCAGACTATAGACCAAACTGTATGGGTTGGCACGGAAGCACAGCTCTCACAAAAGCTCTGTCTCGCTCTTGTAACTACTATTTCTTCGAACTCGGCAAGCGCATAGGTATTATGAAGCTTACCGATTACTTTAAGCAATTCGGTCTTGGCGTTGCCCCGAAAACCGAGGTTTCTGCCTCGGCAGGTCTGCTTGTTGAGCCCACTACCGATAGTATGGGCGGTGACACACTGCAGGCGGCTATTGGACAAATGAACGCCTTCACTCCGCTACAGCTTGCAAGCTATACTGCAACACTTGCCAACGGCGGAACACGCCATCAAGCATCGCTTATATCCAAGACTGTTTCCTACGACCTGAGTGAGACCTATTACGAGAATAAGGGCAAACAACTTAATAAAATTAAAATATCGGAAAAAAATCTTGAGGACGTTAAGGAAGGAATGCTTTCGGTTACTACCGACGGTACAGGTAGCGGAGTATTCGGCAGTTATCCGCTTAAGGTAGGCGGTAAAACGGGTACCTCACAGACAACCTCAGGTCCCGACCACTGCGTCTTTATAGCCTTCGCCCCCTTTGATAACCCCGAAATAGCTATAGCCGTTGTGTTGGAGCACGGCGAGGTAAGCTCCTACGCCGCCACCGTTGCCAAGACTATTATGGACGCATATTTCTTTGCCGACGAAACCGATACAACATATCAAAAGCCTTATGTTGTATTAGAATAAATCTTGACGAGATAGCAACTTTATGTTAAAATCTGCTTTAGATATATATGATATAGGAGTAACGGTTTTATGAGTGAAATTTATACCGTGACCTCCGGCAAAGGTGGGGTTGGAAAATCCACCTTCAGCGCAGGACTTTCCTGTGCCTTTGCCGCGGCGGGTAAAAGCGTACTGCTTGTTGATATGGATGCGGGGCTAAGATGCCTTGATTTAATGCTTGGAGTAAGCGCCCGTCTTGTATTTGATATAAGCGATGTACTGCTTGGAAAGCCTCTTGAGGATGCTGTTTGCGCGGTTGAGGGATTTAAAAAATTAGATCTTCTTGCCGCACCTGCCGATGAAGGTATGATAGATACCTTTTCCTTTGCGAGCTTTGCCGCAGAGGTTGCAGGCCTTTACGATATTGTTATTTTTGATTTCCCCGCAGGCGTTGATTTTAAGCTTTGCGCAGCAATGCCGAGCGGTACAACACATCTTGTGGTAGTGACCCCCGATGTCGTGTGTATAAGAGATGCGGCGGGTATATGCGAAAGAATTTGTGCTTTCTCTGACAATGTGCGCATGGTTCTAAACAGATTTGATATTCGGCTTATTAAAAGCGGAATTTATAAAAACATTGACGACACTATTGACCACACAGGGATTCAGCTTATCGGAATTGTTCCTTACGCACAGGAACTTATGGTTGCCGCCGCAAAGGGCAAGCCTTTAAAAAAAGGACGCGCGGCCAGGGCTTTTTTCCGAATTTCAAAACGCCTTCAGGGAGAGAATGTGCGATTGCCGAAACCAAAAAAAATATAGACTAAATTTATGGTCTTGTTAAATTAGATACAGCGAGGATGATTTAAATGAACATTGCTTTGATTGCAGATGACGCAAAAAAAGAGCTTATGGTACAGTTTTGTATTGCCTACTGCGGCATTTTAAGCAGACATACTTTGCTTGCTACAGGTACGACGGGAAAAACCGTTGCCGAAGCTACAGGGCTTAATATAATACGCTTTTTAGGCGGCTCTCAGGGCGGCTCTCAGCAGATTGCCGCGAGAATAGGTTGCGATGAAATTGACCTTGTGCTTTACTTCCGCGACCCGCTCAATCCTAAGGGTGAAAATGACGATCAGGTAATGCTGCGCCTTTGCGATGTTCATAATATTCCCGTTGCCACCAATATTGCAACGGCTGAAATGCTTATTCATGGACTTGAGCGCGGTGATCTTGACTGGCGTGATATTGTGCGCAAGGGCTGATAACAAAACTATCGGGCGGCGCAAATGCCGCCCTGTGAACTTTACGGGAGGATAGCATCCTCCCATACATTATGCCGTTTTTCGGTATTGGAGAGGATATTAGATGGCTGAAATAAACCGTGCTATTAAGGGAACCTGTGACCTGTTACCTGAGGACAGCTATAAATGGCAATTTGTCGAAGAATATATGCTTGACACCGCAAGGCTTTACGGATTTAAGGAGATACGTGTACCCGTATTTGAGCATACCGAGGTGTTCAAGCGCAGCGTTGGTGATACTACCGATGTTGTTCAAAAGGAAATGTATACCTTTGACGATAAGGGCGGAAGGAGCATCACGCTTCGCCCCGAACTTACTGCCGGTGTTGTGCGCAGCGCTATAGAAAACGGCCTTGTAAATGGCGCGTTGCCTCTTAAGGTCTGTTATATAGGCGGTTGTTACCGCTACGAAAAGCCTCAGGCAGGCAGACTCAGGGAGTTTCACCAATTTGGCATTGAGTGCTTTGGTGCCGGTGAGCCCGGTGCCGATGCCGAGGTCATAGCCCTTGGCCGCAGTGTGCTGAGTGGACTTGGTATTAAAAATCTTTCCTTGCAGATAAATTCCATAGGCTGTCCTACCTGCAGAGCAAAATATCACGAGGCTCTTAAAGCCTATTTTGCCGCACACACTGATGAGCTGTGCGAAACCTGTAAGGACAGGCTTGAGCGTAATCCTATGCGAATTTTAGATTGCAAGTCACCCATATGCTCTAAAATAGCAAAGCAAGCCCCTGTTATGATAGACTACCTTTGCGATGAATGTGCCGAGCATTTTGAGGGCGTTAAAAGCCATCTTAGCGCAATGGGTATTGAGTATACTGTCGACCCTCATATTGTAAGAGGGCTTGACTACTACACAAGGACTGTTTTCGAGTTTGTTTCAAACGATATTGGTGCTCAGGGTACCGTTTGCGGCGGCGGCAGATATGACGGGCTTGTTTCCCAGATGGGCGGTCCCGCGCTCCCTGCTTTAGGCTTTGGAATGGGTATCGAGCGCCTTATGCTTGTGCTTGAAAATCAAGGTATTGATCTTCCAAAACCTGAAAAATGCGACTTATTTATTGCCGCAATGGGCGCCGATGCTGCAGTTAAGGCAAGCGGTCTTTGCGCCAAGCTACGCGCCGAGGGATTTGCTGCCCAATGCGAGATAAGCGGTAGGGGCGTTAAGGCGCAGATGCGCTACGCCAACAAGCTTGGTGCCGCATTTACGATGGTGCTCGGTGATGATGAGCTTAAAAACAAAAAGGCCAACATAAAGAATATGGAAAACGGCGAAAGCCGAGAAATTGACCTTGAAAATATAGTTGATGAGCTTTATGCGGCAAAACAGACCATGGCTATAGATAATCTTACAAATGCTATCGCGCAGTAGGAGGTTTATAAAATGAAACTTGATAAAATGGGCGAGCTTCGCCGAAGTGTATATTGCGCAGCGTTGCGCCGCGAGGATGAGGGAAAAACCGTTACTGTTGCAGGCTGGGTACAGCGTCAGCGCGATCTTGGCTCCCTTATTTTCATTGATTTGAGAGACCGTACAGGTATTGTTCAGCTTGCTTTTGACGATGCTACCGACAGAGATGTATTCAATAAAGCGTTTGAAATACGCAGTGAATATGTGGTTATGGCAAAGGGTACTGTTAGAATCCGCTCTTCAATAAACAAGGAGATACCCACAGGCGAAATTGAGATTGCCGTTGATACCTTAAATGTTCTTGGTATAAGCGCAACACCGCCCTTTGAAATTTTGACCGATACCAACGCAAACGAAGAATTGCGCCTTAAGTACCGCTATCTTGACCTGCGCCGCGCAAATCTTCAAAACAACATTCTCACCCGTCACCGCATTGCTAAGGTGACCCGTGACTATTTTGATGAAAACGGATTTATTGAGATAGAAACACCCACCCTTATAAAATCTACACCCGAAGGCGCAAGAGATTATCTTGTTCCCTCACGCGTACATCCTGGAAGCTTCTTTGCGCTGCCGCAGTCCCCTCAGATGTATAAGCAGCTTTTAATGCTCTCGGGTTTTGATCGCTATATGCAGATTGCGCGTTGCTACCGTGATGAGGACCTTCGCGCAGACCGCCAGCCGGAGTTTACACAGATAGACCTTGAGATGTCCTTTGTTGATATTGAGGATGTTTTATCCATTGGCGAAGGCTATGTTAAGCGCCTGTTCAAGGATGTTCTGGATATTGATATTCCCACACCCCTTCCCCGTATGACCTATACCGAGGCTATGAACAGCTACGGCTCCGATAAGCCCGATACCCGTTTTGGCCTTAAGATAACCGATATTTCGGATATTGTGGAAAACTGCGGATTTTCAGTATTTTCCGATACTGTTAAAAACGGCGGCACAGTCAGGGCAATAAATGCCGAGAACGCCGCAGGGGTGCTCACGAGAAAAGAGATAGACAAGCTCACCGAGCAGGTGAGAGGAATCGGCGCAAAGGGCCTTGCCTTTATCCGTTGGGCCGAGGAAGTACCAAATTGCTCCTTTGCCAAGTTTATGAGCGAAGATGAAATGAACGGTATTCTTTCCCGTATGGGCGCAAAGCAGGGCGACGTTATTCTTATTATTGCCGACAAGGCTAAGATAACTCTGCCTGTACTGGGCGCTTTACGTTTAACCGTTGCAAAGAAGCTTGACATTATTCCCAATACCTTTAATTTCCTTTGGATAACCGAATTCCCGTTCTTTGAGTACAATGAGGAAACGGGCAACTGGGATGCAATGCATCATCCCTTTACCTCACCGCTGGATGAAAGCATCCAGTACCTTGACACCGACCCTGCAAAGGTGTTCGCCAAGGCGTATGACCTTGTGCTTAACGGTGTTGAGCTTTCCTCAGGCTCCATTCGTATTACCGACCCCGAGCTTCAGAGCAAGATGTTCAGGGCACTCGGTCTTACCGACGAGCAGGCGCACGAGAAGTTCGGATTCCTTACTGATGCATTTCGTTTCGGTGCACCGCCCCACGGCGGTATGGGCATAGGTCTTGACCGAATTGCTATGCTTATGTGCGGCTGTGAAACACTGCGCGATGTTATTGCGTTCCCCAAGGTTTCAAACTCGGGTGAGCTTATGAGCGGCGCGCCGAGCTGTGTAGACGCTACTCAGCTTAACGACCTTTCTATTGCAATTATAAATCAGAATAAATAGTAAAAATCCCCCGTCCTTTCAAAGGACGGGGGATTACTTTTTAAAAAAAGGAACGCTTCTTAACATAGCGTTCCTAAAAACAAATCGTATTGTTATTTTTCTTCCTCAAATGCTACATCGGCAACGTAAACATTAACGTGGGTAACGGCATTTCCCGTCATATTCTGAAGTTTTTCCTTAACGCTTGCCTGAACATTCTCAGCAACCTGCTTTACCTGTGCATTTTCGGTTACACAGATATAAATATCAATTTCAATGGTGCCGTTTTTGGTTTCTACCTTTACAGGCTTGAAAACGGTATTTCGGCTGATTATCTGCTTAATATCGGCAGTTTTAGCGGCAAGGCCTTTAACTCCCTCAACCTCTGTAGCGGCAATACCCGCCATTTTTTCAACAACAGCAGTGTTTATTGCAAGACCACTTGTGTTATTCATAATATACATCCTTTCAAAAGGTTTTTGCTCTGTTTTAATTTAGTATAACACAAAACTTTCAAGAACACAACTATTTTACGGGAATAATTTTTATATCACTAAGCTTTGCACCGCTCTGTGCTACGGCAATTTCCTGTATTTGCAGGGTTTCGCTCGCCAAAAGCCCGTCGCTTCGAACCACTATATCGACCGAATCATCGCTAATAACCGCAAGTGCCTCATCAAAGCCCTTCGCCTTTAGAAGATTTTCAATGTTTGTTTGAGCCTCAATTCTCTTTGCAAGTGCGGCACTTAACGCCTGCATTGCCTTTTTATCCTCGGCTGTAGCCGAGTCACTTTTAAGCGTTTCGTCAATCTGCTCCTGAGCCGCCTTTAAAGCCTGTTGCCTTTGCGCCTTAGCCGTAGTGAAATAATCCGATTGCTGCGCGCTCCCCGCTGTTTGCACCGCAGAGGAGTCACTTACGCTGCCCACATACTGAGTATCACCAAGATATTTCGATGTCGTATCCTTTGTTGTTTCAAGACTTGATGAATATTTCATATTAAGCCAGACCGCGGCGCCAAGAGCCAATACCATTACGCAAAGTGCTATCTGACTTTTAGTAAAAACCTTACCCTTTTTCAATTTGTTTTCCTCCTGAATAAATTATTTAGTTACCACGCACAAACGCCTGGAGGTTATGCCCAGCATTGCTATAACGGCATTTTCTATCTCCTCGTCCCTATCACTGCCCCCACATACCACCGTAACACCGCGGATTTCAGGCATAAACTCGGTTATAAGCAATGCTGATTCGCTTCCGTCGGCAAGCTTTACGGTTATGTAACTGCTTCTCAGTTCGTCGGTTTTGTCGGTAGCGGAGCTTTGAACCTTTTCGGTGGAGTTGTTCTCGACCTCATCGGCATAGGAATATTTTACGCCGCTTTCAAGGGTTATTGCTACGTTTACATCATCGCTGCCTGTAATGGCGCTCACGGTGTTTTTTACTTTCTTCTCAAGAGCTCTACAGTATTCCTGTGCACCTAGTGACGTACTCTCATTTTTTGCACAGGTATTGTTTGATGGTAGAAAGGATGAGGCACCTATGAGCACAATTCCGACAATGCCTATTAAAAGCAACGCCTTACCCTTTTTAAATTTTGAAAAAATTTCTTTTAGCCGCTCATTCATTTATAACCTCCAGCTCAGATTCGGGCACCAATCCTTCCAGCGCAGCGGCTATTTCAGCCTTAGAGTGCGCGGATACTACCCTTACTCTAATAATAGATATGCTCCCATCTTCACAAATATCCGCATTTACGGTTATATTCTTAAAACTTATATTGTGACTTTTAAGCGCACTTTCGCAGAGATATTTTGCCGCGCCGCCTGCCATTGCGGGGATATTTTCGGTTTCTACCTGTGATGTGCCATTTACGCTTATATCAAATTTGCCTATAGCAAGCGCACTAATAAGAATTATAACCAAAAAAGCAAGCCCCAAAAGGTAGCTTATGCTTTTCTTCATTGCGCCGCCCGGAGCTATCATTTGAACAGCACCCATAAACACAAAGGCGGTGCATATACCCAGCGCGGCTCCCGTTAGGTTATTCACGCCGCGACACCTGCCTTTACAACTATGATTATACATATAATAAACAATGCCGCGGTAAAAAGTATAAGGCTTACCAAAACCGATAAAACGCTATCCGCAGCCTTTATAACCGAGGTGATTCGTGTCTGTCCGAAAAGGGCAGCCGCACTGCCCGATACAAAAAGCCAAAAGCGGTATAGCAGCAGCTCTATACAAAGCGGAATAACACAAACCGCCACAGCCATAATAGCATATATTCCAACGGTGTTTTTAAGTACGCCCATAGAGCCTACAAGAGTACTCACCGCCTCGCCTATGGCTGAGCCACCCAGCGGTAAAGCCGAGCCTATTAAAAACTTGCCCGTCCTAAGAGCCATACTGTCGGCGGCACCGCTTAACATCGTTTGCAGACTCATTACCCCCGAAAACACGGTTAGTATAAGTGAAAGCACCCACATTGCAAGCTTTTTTACCGACTCGCTTATACCGGTTTTACCCATAAGCGGCGACACGGCGCAACAGCCCGATACCGCCAGATATGCACACATTACGGGCACTACACCGAAGGCGGAAAACCAAGTGAGCCCCTGCGCCGCCGCAAGCAGTGTAACGCTGGATACTGTTGATGTGCCCACAGCACCGCTCATAGTGACTATTCCTGCAAAAATGGGAACAAATCCCGTCATAAACACGCCTGCGCCCTTCATAGCCGAGGCAGTGCTTCCTACAAAATTATATACAGGAATAAGAAGGCAAACTGCCACCGCGGCGGTGCAGGCAAGCTCTGCCGTTTCGCTTATTTCACCGCCTGCTCCGAGTGAGGAGAAGGCGGCGGCAATTATTATAAGCGCAAGTACGCAAAGTCCTGTGCGCGCGGGTATCTTACCGCCGTTTTTTATAAAATTTGAAATGATTTTAAAAATACTTTGCACCGTTATTTTGTCCGCTATATTTGGGTTTTTAATATCTATTTCAAGGTCATCAAATATATCTTTCGCACCCTCGGGCAAAATTTTCTCCAGTTCCTTTGCACCGCTGTTTCCAAGCTGATTTTGATATAAATTTTCTTGTGCGCAAACAGGGAGCGCAAAGACCAAAATAAGAATAGCAGTAACTATTATCTTTTTCATATAAGTATTTGTTTTGCAATTTCCATCAATTTTAAAAGCAACGGCAGACTCAGCAAAAATATTGCGCATCTGCCTGCCAGCTCGGCACCTGAGGCAATAGATGCAAGTCCCGAATCCCTACAGGTATCGGCGATAAAGCGCGTAAGCCAGCCTATACCAACAGCCTTAAGCACCACGGTGAAATAATATGTATCTATACCTGCCGCGGCAAACGCCGAATATGTCTTTGTAAATGCATCTACAAGTCTTTCTATCACCGTTATAAGCACCGTTACCCCGGCACCTACCGAAATTGCAAAGGCATATTCGCCCTTGTACTGTTTGAGCAATACTGCCAGTGCCGCGGCAATAAAGCAAACGAATAAAATTTTAAAAAGCTCCATAGCTAAAGACCGAACACGCTTTTTACGGTATCAAAAAGCTGTGCTATTACGTTTATTATCATTAAAAGCACTACCACAAGCCCTGCAAGGGTAGTGAGCATTGCCTGCTCCTCGCGGCCGCTGCGCACAAGCAGTAAGTTAAGCACCGTTACTATAATGCCTATTGCCGCGACCCTGAAAATAAAATCTACATCCATTTTTTCACCTATATAAGTAATACCACCAACGCCGCCGCGGCAAGCACACCGCAGGTGCGGTACATTCCCGCCTTTTGCCGCTCCTTATGCTCGGCATCGGCCATACATTTTTTTATAAGCTCGCCGTAAGCGTTGCACAGTTCAAGCTGACTGTTAACATCCCCGAGGCCGAGCTTTTGGGTAAACTCGCAAAGTAGGTCGTTATCACCCTTATCAAGAGCCGAGCAGGTCACACTTATTGTTGTATCATCACCCTGTATAACGGTAAATGGCTCGGAAAAGACCTTTGAGAGAATTATGTTGCGCTCCTCCCTGAGCTGTATACGGCTTGCTATCTCGCTAAAGGCAAGCAGTAACGTGCTCAGTGCCCTGCGCCGTGCGGTAAGCCTTGCCGCCGCCTTGAAGCCTACCGCCACAGCACTCACAGCTATAAGAATAAGTCCTACCATTTTCATGATGCCTGATTTGTTGCGGCAGAGTATATAAGGGGCGGCTCGCCAACGCCCTTTAAGAACACAACAGTGGACACCGCACCGCTTAATATCAAGTCCCTTGTAATCTCTCGCGACATAAGCTCCTGTATGCTTCCTGCATGGGCGGTGGTTATAACCCCCACGCCTGTATGTATTCCCTGCTTTACACCCTCAAGCTCGGCGGAAGTACCTATCTCATCAAATGCAACAAGGTCGGGGCCGAGGGTTCGCACCGCCATTTGAAGTCCCTCACCCTTTTCACAATCAAGCAGTATATCGCAACCGGGGCCTAAATCATTTACGGTGCCCTGCGCTCCCGCTCCCGAAAGCTCACCCCTTGTATCTATTACGGCTATTTTATAAAATTTGCCCGTTACACCGCAGGAAAGCTGGCGGATAAGGTCGCGAAGTACGGTTGTTTTACCGCTACCGGGCGCACCTGCTATCAGCAAACCCTCTCCCGCATACCTTTTTATAATGCTGTCCGCCGCACCGAAAATCTGTCTTGCGATACGTATGTTCACCGAGGTAATATCACTTAAATTTGAACCTACAACTCTACCGCATATACCCGCGCGGTGACCTGAATACATTCGTATAAACCCGTTTTTTATTTCCTCCTCGTGCGAGTAAACCGAGCCGCGGCACAAAAGGCGAAAGCAGCTTTCCACCTCCTCGTCATAAACTATTAAAAGTTTATCATCTAAGTTTACCGAAATCGTACCGTCAGTTCTTATCCATACAGACCTACCCGCAAGGGTTAATGTCAGTGGACAAGAGCGCCTTAAGCGAATCTCCTGAACATTGTTTTTTACATCGTCGGGGAGGTTTATAAGCACGCCTGACAGCCTCGGAGGCAGAGCGTAAAGCGCACCGTCAAAACCTACAGTATTTTTCATCTCTATCATTTTTATCCTCCTTTTCTTCTCTTAAGAAAAGGTATGTCCCATTTTCCGATTTTAGAACGGACAAAGTGTAAAAAAAAAGAAAAAGCGTCGAGCACAAACAGTTAATTGTACTCGACGCTTTTGTTTTTTTCTTTAGTGCTCACCTATTGAGCGTTTTCCTCAATTATCTTTTTAGATATATGAGCAGGTGCCTCCTCATATCGCTCAAAATCAAGCGTAAAGGTGGCTCTGCCGCCTGTTATGGAGCGCATTGCTGTTGCAAAATCTGCCATTTCGGCAATGGGAACCTCGCCGACAACCTCCTGCATTTTGTTCTGTGCAGGATTCATTCCGATTATCTTGCCGCGACGTTTGTTTATATCACCTATAACATCACCGAGGTTGTCATCACAAATCAGCACCTTTAGCGTACCGATAGGCTCAAGTAATACGGGATTTGCCTGAGGAATACCTTCCTTATAAGCAACAGATGCCGCCATCTTAAAGGACATTTCCGATGAGTCAACGGGGTGATAAGAACCGTCAACAAGGGTTGCCTTAAGGCCTACAACGGGGAATCCCGCTAAAACGCCCTTTTGCGCACTATCTCTTAAACCTTTTTCAACTGCGGGGAAGAAATTCTTGGGTACAGCACCGCCGAACACCTTCTCCTCAAATATCATATCGTCACTCTCACAAGGCTCAAACTCAATCCATACATCACCGAACTGACCGTGACCGCCCGACTGTTTTTTATATCTGCCCTGTACCTTAACAGGCTTTCTTATCTTCTCGCGGTAGGCAACCTTAGGCTCCTTTGTAACGGCAGTTACGCCATATTTACTTTTAAGCTTAGACAGGATAACATCTATATGCTGCTCACCAAGAGCACTGAGTATTGGTTCCCTTGTTTCGCGGTCGGTTGCAAAGGAAATTGTTCTGTCCTCCTCGGCGAGGCGGGCAATTCCCTGAGCAATTTTTTCCTCATCGCCCTTGTTTTGCGGATATACAGCAACAGACAGGCAAGGACGGTCAAACTGCATAGCTGCAGCTACCGCACCGCCCGCGGCACGCAATGTATCCCCTGTTAGAACATCACCGAGTTTCTGCGCGGCGCCGATATCACCTGCAGTAAGCTCACGAACATCTGACTGCTTGCCGCCCTTAAGAACGAGCAGCTTTGCAAGGCGCATTTCCTCGCCTGTACGCACATTTTTAAGCCTTGTATCGGCAGTTATCTTTCCGCCCAGCACCTTAAAATAGGAAAGCTTTCCTACAAAGGGGTCGGCAACGGTTTTGAATACAAAAAGGGAGGGTGCATCATCCTCGCTGACGGTAACACTCTTTTCCTCCTCGCCGTCAAGCACATAAAGGTTATCTGCTCCAGGCATTATTTTGGCTAATATATCACACATAATGCCAACGGCATCGCCCGTTTGCTGAACGCCCGAGAACACGGGACAGATATCCCCTGCCTTTATACCTGCGGCAAGACCGCCGATTATCTCTTCGGTTGTAAATTCCTCGCCGCCGAAATATTTTTCCATAAGCTCATCATTTACCGAGGCAACGGCTTCGAGCATAATTCCGCGCATATTTGCAATATCCTGTGTCTCGGTATAGGGGCACTCACGGAAGTTAAGTCCGTCAACCGCGTATGCCTTGTTTTCGATAAGGTTTACATAACAGGCAACCGATTCGCTCTCCATAACGGGGACAACAACGGGGCAGATAACGGCACCGTAGCGCGCCGTAAGGGAGGAAATAACGCGGTTAAAGTGAGCATGGGTAGAATTAAGCTTACCAACAAAAAACGCTATTGCTTTTTTTGCCGCGCTCGCCTTTTCATAAGCCAACTCGGCACCAACGGTAAGACCCGATTTGCCCGAAATTGCTATAAGCGCACTATCTGCCGCGGCAAGCGCCTCGGTAACTCCGCCCGCAAAATCAAACATACCGGGGGCATCTATAAGGTTTATATGCCTATCTGCAGTATCGAATGAATAGACCGAGGTAGAAACCGAAACCTTACGCTTCTTTTCCTCCGCATCAAAATCCATAACAGTTGTACTGTCATCTATCTTGCCGATACGGTCGGTAGCCTTTGCATAGCATAAAATCGCATCCGCCAAGGTGGTCTTACCGGAACCGGCGTGACCCAGCAATGCAATATTTAATATTTTTTCAGGTTTCATATGTAACCACTCCTATTCCGCAGGCTTTAAGCCTTGTATGTATCATATTATATCACACCTATATTGTGATTTCAACTAATAATTTTGCACAAATTGTTTTGCTTTTGTATAATGTATATAACAAAACAAAGGTTTCAAGCCTGTAATCTTTTAAGCAAAAATTGTAACCTCATTGACACCGTATTGTAACTGAAATGAAGTGTTTTTTTTAGCAAAAATTATATATAATAAATTAAAATCAAAACGAAGGGCAGGCGGGATAAATGAAGCGAGGTTTTTACACGACATTACTTATGGCGTTGCTTATTGTGCTGAGCAGTTTTACCTGTCTTGCGGCTTCTGGCGATGCTTTAAATACTCAACAAGACGCCCTTACCGCGCGTCTTACAAATATGCTTGACCATAACTATTTATACGGCAATGATTTTGATGATATGCACACAGTTATAAACAACTCCTGCCTTGCGTTACTTGAAAGCAGAGATGGGGATTATATTTCAGTCGATGTGCTTTTCCCCTTTATTGATGCTATGTATGGTATACCCGTTTACTGTGACGATACATTAAATGCGCAGTTTGAGAGAAAAGAGGGGGCTGTTTATATTGTTCCCCGCGGCTTTATCAGTTTTAGGCATACCATTACCAATATAAAAGAGGAGGCGGGTGTTTTAACCGTTACCTCCTGCGCCATTGATGCTGATTCGGGCAATAAAGTTACCTGCGTTACGGTGTTTACTCAAAACGGTAACAGCCCCTTTGGTTATAATATAATTGCCAGCTCACTGCTTAGCAGTGACAATATTTAAATTTTACGGCTTAAATCTTTTGAAGCTGACAGCCCGGATAGTACCAGCTTAGTATTTCCATATACGTGCTACCCTGCAGCGCCATATAGTTGGCTCCGTATTGGCTCATTCCCACTCCGTGACCGTAACCGCGTACCGTAAAGGTAAAGCCTTTGTCAGCACTGTAGGCAACATCAAAGGATGTGCTTCTTAATTTTAATAAATCACGCACGGTACTGCCCTCAAGGGCAGTACCGCATATTTTTATGGTTTTTACGCCGCCACCTGAGTTAGAAACCGCTTTTCCTATCCAGTTCTTTGCCTCGCCCGAAAACTCAACCTTGCCATTAAGCGCTTTTTTTAGTTCATCCACGTTTACGGTAACACTACTAAGATACTCAGGGCATAGTAGGTCGCCTATACTGTCTACCACTGTAAGGTAGGGGTATTCCCCGCCCCACACATCGGCGGCTGACTGGGTTTTCCCTGGGGAAATGGCGTGGTAAGCCGCTAAAATAGGCTTGCCCTGATAGGTCACCGCCATACCTGAGACCGACGCAACCGCCGACTTTATTTTCTCAGAGTTTGCCGCGTAGGCATCTCCCCATTTTTTCTTTAACTGATCGCTGTTTAAATATGCTTGATCGGTAATATGCGAATCGGTTATGTCATAACCTTTAGCTGAGTTTTCGCCTTTTCTGAAAAGATAAAATGTATAGGCGGCAACCGCCTGACTTTTTAAGGCTTCCTCGCTGTAATTTGCGGGCATTTCGGCGGCAACCGCACCGAAAATATAATCGGCTAAATCTATTTTTTTTATTTCTGACGTTTCGGTTATCTTAAGGCACACCTGTGCCGTTTGTGATAGCTGCGGCGAATTTTGTATGTTACTATTAACGGGCGAAGCAACCGCTATAAGAGGTATAAGCAGAATTGAAGCTAAAAGCGCGGCAAGCACCGCAAGGTATACATTTTTCATAATTACTCCTTTGATTTGTAAAGAACAGCGTATATCTATTGACTTTTCCTTTGTTTGGGGATAAAATATTTTTGTGCTCAATAATATTTATGTTACGAAAGGACTTGTTATGAATTTTAGAAAAACAATGATTTTTTTCTCGCTTGCTCTGGCAGTTTCAGTAACACTGAGAACACTTATGATTTTCTTTACCACCGAAGCCTCCAGCGGCTTTTTTAAAAAGGGATATGAAGTTTTTTCCTACGGTATGATGGTAATAATTATATCCGCAATACTTCTTTGTATAGTTTTTGCCGCTAAATGTTCACGCCCAAAGGCTCCCGCCTTTTTGAACACGGTAAACACCTTCATTTCGGTGTTGCTTGGCCTTTCGATTGGAACCGAGGCTCTTTTTGTTGATTATTCCGGCTCTGCAATGCCTTGGCAAAACCTGCTACAGACTATATTCGGCGTGCTAAGCTGCGTTGTGTTTATGTGGCTTGGTATTTACTTCTCAGGCCTTGTGCCTGCACCAGGTATTTTCCTTATTATACCGGCAGTATTCTTTCTTTTCCGTATTATAGTTGTGTTTATCACCTATTCGGGCGTATCTACTATTGCAGATAACGTATTTGAGCTTGCCTCACTTTGTGCAAGCCTTATATTTATGATGCAGTATGCCAAGATTCAAAACTCGGTGAATTCCGAGAAAATAAATGCAAAGGTGCTCCCTACCGCACTTGCCGCCTGCCTTATAATTTTTACACAGGTAATACCCATAATCATAGCAATGCTTTCAGAAAACGATGCGCTTATACATTCAAGCAGTCTGTATATTCCCTCCTGCTTATTTATGGGAATTTTCATTCTTTGCACCTCAGTTTTCAGGATAAAGGATATACCACCTTCAAAATTCTTCTACACACCGCGTCACGATGGCGCAGGGCTTTCGGTACAGGATTTAATACTCAATGCCGACGAATAAACAAAAAAAGCCGCACATTAAAGAATGTGACGGCTTTTTCTTTTGGTTGTGGCAAAGGAGAAAATACTACACGGTTAAAAACTTAAAATTTATAAATTTTATGGCTTTATTCGTTGATTTTTTTCTTATTATATGGTACTATAATTTAATAGTATATGTTAAGGGGGTTATCCGAGTTGGGTAAGATAGTTTCCATAGTCAATCAGAAGGGCGGCGTGGGCAAAACCACCTCTGCCGTTAATCTTGCAGCGGGACTCGGTCTTGCAGGGAAAAAGGTTCTGCTTGTTGACATTGACCCTCAGGGAAACTCCACCAGCGGTTACGGGATAAATAAAAGAGATGTCAAAAAATCCTCCTACGACCTGCTTATAAATTCAGCATCTATTAAGGACACCGTTATTGAAACTAAGTTCAAAAATGTAAGTGTCGTTCCCTCAAATATGGACCTTGCAGGTGCAGAGGTAGAGCTTATTGATATAGAAAACCGCCACGAAAAGCTTAAAAGCGCATTACTTGTTGTAAGGGAAAGCTATGACTTTATTCTTATTGACTGCCCTCCGTCACTTGGGCTTATAACCATAAACGCGCTCAACGCAAGTGACACCGTTTTGGTGCCTATTCAATGCGAATATTATGCAATGGAAGGGCTGAGTCAGCTTATATCCTCCATCCGTCAGGTAAAGCGGCTTTATAACAGCGCGCTGGAGCTTGAGGGTGTTCTGCTTACGATGTATGACGGACGCCTCAATCTGACGCAGCAGGTAGTCAGCGAGATTAAACGCTACTTTGCGGACAAGCTTTACTCTACGGTAATTCCGCGAGGTGTGCGCCTATCTGAGGCACCAAGCTACGGTATGCCGATACAATATTATGATAAGCACGCCAAGGGCACTGACGCGTACAACGCCCTTGCAAAAGAATTTTTAAAGAGAAATAAGGGGTGGAAATAATGGCAGTAAAAAAAGGCGGTCTAGGCCGCGGTTTTAATTCCCTGCTGGACGAAAACGCTACCGACAGCGAGCAGGTTATAATCTTAAAAATAAACGAGATAGAACCAAACAAAGAACAGCCCCGCCGTGCTTTTGACGAGGAGTCACTCAGTGAGTTAAGTGAGAGTATTAAGCTTCACGGCCTTTTACAGCCAATTTTGGTACGCCCGCTGCTCAGCGGAAGGTATGAGATAATAGCGGGTGAACGCCGCTGGCGCGCCTGCCGCCTTGCCGAGCTTGAGGAAATTCCCGTAATAGTCAAATCGCTTGATGCGCAAAGCGCTGGCGAAATTGCTATGATAGAAAATTTACAGCGCGAAGACCTAAATCCCGTTGAAGAGGCGTTAGGCTATCGCAGTCTTATGGATAAATACAATCTTACACAGGAAACGGTAGCAACAAGGATGGGTAAATCAAGAAGCGCTGTGGCAAACGCTTTACGACTTCTTAATCTTCCCGAAAATATTCTTGCCGCGCTACAACAGGGCAGCATTTCGGCGGGGCATGCAAGAGCAATTTTAGTCGCCGAGACCGATGCTCACCGTAATATTCTTTTCAAAATGGCACTTGATGGGTCAAATGTGCGTGAGCTTGAAGCCGCTGCAAAGGCGCTGAGCAAGGGTGCTTCGAACAAACGAACCCCGTCACCCGTTAAACCCACCTTCTTCCGCGAGGTTGAGCTATCCCTTAAGAATGAACTCGGCAGACGGGTTAGCGTAAAACCAGGAAAGGGAGAAAAGGGCACCATAACGCTTGAATTTTACAGTAGGCAGGAGCTTGCTGAATTTGCCAATAAGCTTGCAGGAAAAAAATAAAAATTGGAGAAAAATAGTTATGTTAGATATTAAACTTGTAAGAAGTAATCCCGATATGGTAAAACAGGCGGTAAAAAACCGCAACGGTAACCTTGATGCGGTTATTGATGAGCTGCTCGCCATTGATGCAAAGCGTCTTGAGCTTACCACACAGGTAGAGGCTCTTCGCGCAGAACAGAACGCTGCATCGAAGCAGATTCCTATGCTCAAAAAGCAGGGTGTTAGCACCGATGAGCTTATGACTAAAATGAAGGAAATCTCCGATAAAATTAAGGAGGATGGCAAGGTACAGTCTGAACTTGAGGCAAAACAGCGCGAGCTGCTGCTACAGATACCCAACATCCCTCATGCAAGCGTGCCCGTTGGTCACGATGATTCGGATAATGTTGAAATTCGCCGTAACGGTGAGCCGACAAATTTCCCCTATGAGCCTAAAGCGCACTGGGATATCGGAGCAAATCTTGGAATTCTTGACCCCGAAACTGCCGCTAAGGTAACAGGAACCCGTTTCCACTTCTATAAAGGACTTGGCGCGCGCCTTGAACGCAGCATTATAAACTACTTCCTTAACACCCACACCGAACACGGTTATACCGAGGTGTTGCCTCCCTTTATGGCAAACCGCGCATCTATGACCGCAACAGGACAGCTCCCCAAATTTGAGGAGGATGCCTTTAAGCTCACCAATGATTACTTCCTTATTCCCACCGCTGAGGTACCCGTTACCAATATGCACAGGGACGAGATTGTTGACGGAAAGAAGCTGCCTATTAAATATGCCGCATATTCCGCTTGCTTCCGTGCTGAGGCAGGAAGCGCGGGCAGAGATACCCGCGGTCTTATCCGTCAGCACCAGTTTAACAAGGTTGAGCTTGTTAAATTTGCTGACCCTGAAAATTCATATGAAGAGCTTGAAAGCCTTACAAAAGATGCTGAGCGTGTGCTGGCAGGACTGGGACTTCCCTACCGTGTTGTATGCCTTTGTTCGGGTGACCTTGGCTTCTCCTCCGCGAAGACCTATGATATTGAGGTGTGGATGCCCAGCTACGGCAGATATGTTGAGATTTCAAGCTGCTCCAACTTTGAGGATTATCAGGCGCGCCGCGGCTCCATCCGCTTCAAGAAGGATATTAAGGATAAGGCGCAGCTTGTGCACACCCTTAACGGTTCGGGTGTTGCAGTTGGAAGAACCGTTGCCGCAATACTTGAAAACTACCAGAACGAGGACGGCAGCGTGACCATTCCCGAAGCACTAAGACCTTATATGGGCTGCGATAAGATAACAAAGTAACTAGGTCCTTTTCGATAAAGGATATATTTAAATCAACTTTAATAAAAAAGAAGAGGTGCTTTGCATCTCGGCTTTTTTACTCTCTTTTTAAATATCAGTGGTTTGCCGTAAATCTTCATTGGCTCCTATATCATAAGTGCGCATACCAGACCTGATAGCTCGGTTGGATTTTCTATAGACATTCCGCCGATAAGCCGCGCCTGAGCATAGAGAATCTTTGCATAATCGGCAACCTTTTCCTTATCGGATGTATAAAGTTCCTTAAGCTTGGTAGCAATGGGGTGCTCAAGGCTTATTTCCAACACTATCTGCGCCTTGACCTTGTTTTCCCCTGCGCCGGGCATAGAATTTAACACCTTCTCCATTTCGGTCGAGATGCCGCCCTCGCTGGATAGACAAACAGGGTGATTTTTAAGTGTGTTTGTAAACTTGACCGCGCTAACGGCGTCGCCAATGCTTTCCTTCATAAGCTTTAACAGCTCGGCGTTTTCCTCGTTTTCCTTCTTTAAGGCTTCCTTTTCATCCTCACTCAGGATATCGGCATTTTCACTACAAATATTTACAAACTGCTTGCCTTCATACTCGTTCAACATTTTAAGAGCAAACTCGTCTACATCATCGGTAAGCAGTAACACCTCAATTTTGCGTTCCTTAGCGGCCTCAACCTGAGGTAGCATTAAAATTTTATCATAGGTTTCACCGCAAGCGTAGTAAATGGTCTTTGCATCTTCGCCCGCACGGGTGATATACTCCTTTAAAGTTGTCATTTTATTCTCAAAGCTTGAGCAGAAGATGACAAGGTCTTTGAGTACATCCTTATGGGTGCCGTAGTCGCTATAAAGACCGAATTTCAACTGAATTCCAAAGGCTTTAAAGAATTTTTCATAACCCTCGCGGTCGGTATCCAGCATTTTTGTAAGCTCGCTTTTTATTTTCTTTTCTATTGTCTTAGCGATTATCTTAAGCTGATGGTCGTGCTGTAACAGCTCACGCGAAATATTAAGAGATAAATCGGCACTGTCAACAAGGCCCCTTACAAAGGAGAAATAATCGGGAAGTAAATCACCGCATTTGTCCATTATAAGAACACCGCTTGAATAGAGCTGTAAACCCTTTTCAAAATCCTTTGAATAATAGTCAAAGGGCGCGTGGGCAGGAATAAACATAAGCGCATCATAGGTGGCACTGCCCTCTGTGTGGGAATGTATCACCTTTGCAGGTGCCTCAAAATCGTAGAACTTGTCCCTATAGAAGTTATTATACTCATCCTCGGTTACCTCTTTAGCGTTTTTGCGCCACAAAGGTACCATACTGTTAAGTGTTTGCTCCTCAATTACGGTTTCGTACTCATTTTCACTACCCTCTTTAAGCACACGGTTTTCCATATTCATTTTTATAGGGTAGCGGATATAATCGGAATACTTTTTGACAAGTGCTCTTAAACGGTATGCATCAAGGAACTCGTCATACTGCTCATTTTCGGTATTTTCCTTAATGTGAAGGGTTATCTCGGTACCGAAATCTTCCCTTTCGCAAGGCTCAACCGAATAGCCGTCCACCCCTGCAGAATGCCACTTATAAGCCTCATCACTGCCGAAGGCGCGGGAAATAACGGTGATATCGTCACTTACCATAAAAGCCGAATAAAAGCCAACGCCAAACTGACCTATTATATCAATATCGGTTTTTTCGGTGTTATTATTTTTAAAATCAAAGGAGCCGCTCTTAGCTATGGTACCAAGGTTGTTTTCAAGCTCCTCCTTGGTCATGCCGATACCGTTATCGGTAATTTTTAAAATGCGATTATCCTTATCGGCGCTCAGCCACACCGCAAACTCATCGCGGGAAAGTCCCACGCTGTTATCGGTTAAGGAGCGAAAATAAAGCTTATCAATAGCGTCACTCGCGTTTGAAATAAGCTCACGCAAGAAAATTTCCTTATGTGTATAGATAGAGTTTATCATCATATCCAGAAGTTTCTTAGACTCTGTTTTAAACTGTTTTTTAGCCATTTTCTTCACCTTGCAAAAAAATATTAGCACTCGAAAAACCTGAGTGCTAATATTGTATAACCTTTTTATGGAAAAGTCAAGCCGTTTTACAGAAAATTAACAATTAGATTATTCCTGTTCTTTTGCCTTTTTCTTTTTGGTGGCTACAATAATTATAACTACCGCCGCAATCAGTAATACTCCCGCGCCGCCAATGATAAGAAGCATTGTCGCAGAAGCTCCGCCGACCTTACTTATAACGGGAATTATTTCTTCCTCCGTAGTACCGCAAGCGGTGCAGGTTTTAGTCTTTATTCCCGTTTCGGTTTCGGTGGCTTCTTTTGTTACAACCGCCTCGCTAAAGCTATGTCCCTCTGGTGCAATTGTTTCTTCTGCCTTTGTTCCACAAATAGTGCAAGTGCCTTCTTTTTTACCTTCGGCTGTACAAGTTGGCTCAAGTGTTACAACACTTTCACCCATTTTGTGACCTGCAGCGGGAATAGTGTTTGTCGTTTCCTTTTTGCAAACAGTACACTTGCCCGTTTCAATTCCCGTCTCGGTGCAGGCAGGCTCCTTTGTAACGGTGGGATTAGAGAACTTATGACCCAGTGCATTAACTGCCTTTGTTTCTTTGTGTGAGCATTTAGAGCAACTTCTTGTTTGCTCACCCTTTGCTTCACAGTTTGCTTCCCTTGTGGTTTTCCAATTACCTAAAGAGTGACCTGTGGCGGGAATATCTCTGCTTTCGGTATAATTACACTTTGAACACTTTCTTGTCTCTGCGCCTTTTGTAGTACAACTCGGTGCCTTGGTTCGCGACCAAGAACCCATTTTATGTCCGGTTGCCGCAACATCCTTTGTTTCTACTTTTTGACAGGTTGAACATGTTCTTGATTGTTGGCCTTTTTCGGTGCATTTTGGTGCCTTTGTCTGACTCCAAGAACCATATGTATGATTATTTGTTTTTGAAATAGGGCCATCCTTAGTAGCTCCGCAACCTGTAGCAGTACAGGTATAGTGTGTATTGCCCGCTTCTTTACAGTCAGCGGGTTTGGTTACACTACCGCCATTCCAGGTGTGCGCCTTGGTCTCAACGTTTCCGCAGGCAGAGCAGGTACGGGTGTGGTTTGTATTATCCTTTTTGGTATATGTACCGTAGGTGTGGGTCTTACAGTTAACTTTAACAGTTGCGGTGGCATTACCGAAAGTATTTCTGCCGCCGTTTGCATCACGAGATTCACTAAATGTTAAAGTAACGGTCTTATTGCCTACGGTTGCATTATCCTTAATTTTAAAAGTAAGCGTTGCAATTTTGCCTGTTTTTGTACTATTAGTCGTTGAAAGAGAATCGGCCCAACGCAAAGTATAGGGTGAACTGATTGTCGGTGCAGGTGTTGTCCAGCCAGCAAGCAATCCAGAGTTAGAAACACCAGTTAACTCTAAACCATCTCCCCAAGAAACTGTAAATTTCATTGTTATAAGTCCCGGGTTAGAGTTAAGGTTTACATTTACCGTAACAGTATCTCCTTGTTTTCCTTCAGCGTTTGAAAGTGCTAATGTGCCCGTTCCTGCTGCGGAAGCAGGAACGCAAAACAAAGCAAATGTTAAAACTAAAGCTATTAAAATAGATATTACTTTTTTCATTGAAATTCTCCTCTTAACCTATTGAAACATTCCAACCTGCGAGATAGCGATCCAAAACAACGCCGTCCCAGTCGGTAATCTCGCCATCACCATCGATATCTAATACTTCTTCGGCTGAAATCTCTACATTCCATCCTGCGAGGTAACGGGCAAGCAAAACACCGTCCCAGTCGGTTTTTTCTTCATCACCGTCAAGGTCGCCTACATTAACATTAGCATTAGCATTAAAATTAAAACTTACTATCTTGTGTTCATCGTTAAGCTTAACGTATATAACTGACTGCTCCGCGCCCGGTTCATCTACAAACATAGTTAATTTTGCAGTCCAAATTCCATTGCTGTACTCCAGTTGATAAGGCTTGTTAACTCCGTATCCCCCAGAGTCTTCTATAGGAAATTTATATGTATCGGTATCAGGATTATAATTTTCAGACAGCGATAAATCAATGTTGTCAAGAGCAAAGAATTTTAAGACTGCTTTTCTTACAATCTCTCCTTCGAACACAGCATATTTCATATCAATAATTTGATCGGCATTTGCCCATAAATTATTATCCATATAGCCTGCAGCTTTAATAATTTCATCAATATTGTCAGCGGTAATTTTGCCTGCAAAAGACCCTATATCAGAATTCAACATTATGAGCGGCATTTCCAAATTATTGCTAATAAGCTTTACAACTTCGTACCACTCACTTCCGGTAAGAGTATTGCTTTTAATTATATCTTCTGAATAGACATCTCCCAGTCCTATAGCAATGCTTCCCTCATCATCAAATATTGCTGCATCAAAAATTCCTTTATCTGTAAAAATTGGAGTATACGCGACATTGTCTTCAAACCAAAGATAAGTTATATCTAATATTTTCATATCATAACTCGTGCCGCCCATATTGTTTACGGTAATTATGATAGATTTATCAGCATCTTCTCTAATAGAAATGCTTTCAATCGGGTTTTCTTCAACTGTAACATTCAGTTCACAGGTTTTTCCAAATAATTCAATTTCTATTGCTTGTTGGCCGACAGTATCAAAAGAACCGTCAGGCAAAGATAAATAACCAAATTTTTGCAGTTTGTTAGAATAATAGGCCAAGACACCAAATCCGACTGCATTCGCATTACAAGTACTTTCGATATTTATATCCTCATAAGTGCTATCATCATAATGAATCCGTATGGTCATACCCTTTAAATCATAATATTCGCCAACTAAATATTCAGTCTTGTTAGGCTCACTTATAACTTCGATACTCTCAACCGGATTTTCCACTACCGAAACCTCAAAAGTGTCTGTTGCTAAACCAAAATTTCCGACGATTTGATAAGTTTCTCCGGTTTCAAATGGCGCTTCCCATTGATTATAATGAACATCTAAATAACTAAAATAATTTCCGTCTAAAGCTGTTCCTGTTCCATTCGTGAATGTCTTTTCGGTTCCGTCTTTGAAAGTAACGGTATATGTGGGATACAGATTGTAATAATCAAAATCACCATTATAATAGGAGTCTATACCATTAATTACCGTTATATCTTCAACCCTAACACTTTCAACAGGGCTTTCGGTTATTATAACATTAAATTCATCTGTAGCACCTAAAAACTCTGCTGTTGCCGTATGCGTTCCAACACTCCAGTGTTGTTCATTTTGGTTATCGGTTATATTACTAATATCATAAATTTGACCGTCTATTAATACTCCATATTCACCCATACCCATATAGCCTTCGTAAGGTGAATGAAATGCTGCTTCCAATTCAGTGCCATCTTTCAGTATAACCGAATAATTCGGATACATATAAATATCGGTGTACTCATAGTAATTTCCGGCGTCATCAATAATATAGTAGCCTCTTGTACCCTCAATACAGGTAACGTCTTCAACTTCTATGCTAACCACGGGACTTTCAGTTATAGTTACATTAAATGTATCACTAACACCTAAAACAGAACCTATAATTTCGTATGTATTACCTACAACCCAAGGCGAAACATATTGATCTGTATAGTCTCTAATTTCTAAGCTATAGTATTCTTCATCTATAGTTATTCCTTCAGTTAATCCCGATTTCACACTGCCATCAGAAAAGGTAACACTAAATGTCGGTGAGAAAGAAGTATACATATAATTTTCTTTATCATTATAATAGCCATGTGTACACTCAAGTATTTCAATATCTTCAATTTCAATACTGCTAATTGGTGATTTTATAATATTGATAGAATATTCTTTCACATAACCCATTAGATTAATAGTAGCCTTATGTTCACCAACACCCCACAGATTCTCATAAGATTGATCCGAACTGCAATCACCATAATATCCTAATTGTTCACAAACATCGTTATATGTACCTGTTATAACGGTATCGTCTTTTAAAATTACCATCAGAGTTTCGGGATTGATATAGTACTCATAATAATTCGGACCATCATTCCATCGATTTGTGCCTTCAATATAGGTTATATCATCAATTATTATATCTTTAATAGGTGTTTCGACTACCTTAACATTATAATTTTGCTCATAACCACAAATGTTTATTGTAGCGGTGTGATTGCCAAGACCCCATTGATTTTCGTAGGCCTGATCAGAGTAGCAGTTAGGATATAACCCTATAAATTCACTTATTTCATACAAATCACCGGTAATTGAGGTGTTAGTAAACTCTATAGTGATTTTTTCCGGTGAGATATAATACTCAAACCAAGCATTCTCGATATAGTTATCATTTTCATCCCAATACCCTGCCATATAACCATTGAAATTTTCGATGCATTCCACATCTTCGATTTCGATACTTTCAATTTCGAGTACAGTTACATTAAATGTAGTGCTTACTCCTAATAATGTTCCCATTACTTCATAGGTGTTTCCGCTTTCCCAGTCCTCATAAGGAACTACACAGGTCGTAATTAAATCAACCGAAGTGTATTCACCAGTTGAAAAAGGTCCATAAACCGGTGTACTACTTCCGTCTTTATATGTAACATAATAAGGGCGATAATATCCCATTAAGTTGTAGATGTTATAGACTTCGCCATTTCCTTCTGAAAAATACTCATCAGATTTTATAATGCAAAAATCGTCGATAGATATTTCTTGAATTGGGTTTTCACGTACTTCAACGTTAAATGTATTTGTAAAACTTCCCACAGTGCCTGTAACTTGATAAGTATTGCCAACTTCCCAAGTTTCTGTGTCTTGATTATCAGATAAATATAATGTTCCCCAATTAACCTCAACCCCACCGTTTCTATAAGCAATACGGTCTTCCTCAGATGTACTACCATCTTCAAAGGTCGTTATAATTTTTACATAAAATTGTTCAAACTTGCCGCCGTCCTCTTGCATTCCATCATAAACATATGTATCTGCAAAAGAAATACTAACAATAGAGTCCCAATCCATTGCAAAAGCATTAAGCGGTAAAACTGAAATCATTAATACAACTGACAGTACCAATGCAACTAACTTTTTCATTTATTTTTCTCCTTTTATATTTTCACCTTGTAGGAATATATTCCTATTAGACATTATTATAACCGTATTTTCTTAGTAAATCAAGTCTTATTAGTAATTTTTTAGTATAATTTAGGAAATTATATATGCGAAAGGCTGATTAACTATGAATAGGATCCGTCAACTGCGCGAGGAGAAAAATTTAAGACAAATAGATATTGCAAATGCCACGGGCATTGATCAAAAGACCATCTCCAATTATGAAACCGAAAGAACCAATCCTGATAGTTATGCACTTATCAAGCTCTCGGATTATTTTAAGGTAAGTATAGACTATCTTGTAGGAAGAACGAGCAGTTCCGTATTATCCAAGGAAGACCTGAGAAGAAAAATAGATAATATAAAAAAAGAACTTGATGAAATTAAAAGAAATTTATAAATTATAAACCAACCGTATGGTGTTTTCTCCATACGGTTGGTTTGTTCATATACACAAAAATACAATTTTCACAGTTGCCTCAAAGAATCTTGTCTTGTTTCCTTTATCACCTCGCCGCTAAGGGCGAGAAGCGCCCAAAGATTTGGCAAAGCCATAAGAGCATTAAAAATATCGGCGAGGCTCCACACGGCAGAAATGGGGATATAGGCGCCCACCCCGACTGCGGCAATATAAAAAATGCGGTAGGCTTTAATTGCAAACGGATTACAGTTAAAAAAATATTCGGCACAGCAACGAGCATAGTAATACCAACCGATAATTGTGGAAAAAGCAAAAAACACAAGACAAAGACTTAATATCCCCTCACAGGCTCTATCCGACAGAAAATTTATTCCCTGACTAAAGGTATAGGCAGTAACCTGAACGCCCTCCAGCCCGCTTTGCCGCCACGCACCCGTTACCACAATACAAAGTCCTGTTATGGTACACATAATCATCGTATCTATGAAGGTACCCGTCATAGACACAAGACCTTGTTTTACACAGGAGTTGCTTTTCGCGGCGGCGGCGGCTATGGGGGCCGAGCCAAGGCCCGATTCATTTGTGAATACGCCCCTTGCAACTCCCACCTGAAGCGCGGCAAACATACTGCCCACCGTACCGCCTGTAACGGCTTTAGGGTCAAATGCGCCCTTTATTATCACCCACACCGCTTGGGGAAGCGCCGTTGCGTTGGTCAGTAATATTGTAAGGCATATAAAAATATATATGAAGGACATAACGGGAATAAAGAACTGTGACACCTTTGCTATACGCTTTACGCCGCCTATAAGCACCGCACCTGCGAGCAGGGTGACTATAACACCCGTTATTACTTCGGCTACGGTATAGGAATTGCCGAAAAGGGTGAATGCGCAATTTTGACGGTTAGGGTCAAAAAAATCCCTTGCGGCAGCGGTTATGCCGCTTATCTGGGCGACGGTACCTATACCCAGCGCCCCCGCAACGGCACCAAAAAAGGCAAAGGCCTTAGCAAGCCATTTGTATTTTTCGCCCATTCCCCGCTCTATATAATAAAACGGGCCGCCGATATGCCCACTGCCGCTTTTTACGCGGTATTTAACCGCGAGAACGCCTTCGGCATATTTTGTCGCCATACCGAAAAAGGCGGCAACCAACATCCAAAACAGCGCGCCAGGACCGCCTAAGATTACGGCTGTGGCGACACCTACGATGTTACCCGTTCCGAGCGTTGCAGAAAGGGAAATGCAAAGGGCGCCGAAACCGGAAACATCTCCGTCGGCGCCCTGTTCTTTTTCAAATATACTCTTCATCGCTCTTTTCAAAGAGAAAATCTGAAGAAATTTAAGGCGAACGGTTAGATAAATTCCCACAAACACTATGAGTGAGATAAGGGGCACACCCCAGACAAAGGAATCTATTATACTTAGCCATTCGCTTAACATTAAAGAGCCTCGCTTTATATTATTTTTCAAGCAGCAGGCTCATAACCTGAGGACCGTTTTCAATATACTCACCGTTCTTTGCGTTTTCCTCGGTAAAGGAAGGCTCGCCGCGCTGAGGATTGCGGCTATCGTAAAGCATATAGGGCACAGCCTCGGCCGAGTGGGTCATTGTAGAAAGGGGTGTAGGGTGGTCGGGCATAACAAGAACACGAAAATCCCCTTGTTTTTTCAGGTATTCAAGCACAGGCGCTGCTATTTTCTCATCAATAAGCTCTATAGCCTTGACCTTGTTAAACGGTTCACCTCGGTGACCGCATTCGTCAGGAGCTTCAATATGTATGTATACAAGGTCATTGCCGTCCTCAAATGCCTTAATTGCGGCTTGCGCCTTGCCTTCAAAATTAGTATCAATATATCCCGTTGCACCTGCAACGTCAGGCGTAGCCATACCTGCGCAGATACCTATACCCTTAAGCAGGTCAACCGCCGAAACTATTGCGCCGCTAACGCCGAATTTATTCTTAAAATTCTCAAGGACAGGCTTCCTACCCTCACCCCAAAGCCATATTGAATTAGCAGGGCGTTCACCCCGCTTAGTTCTTGCCTTATTTACGGGGTGTTCCTTTAAAATATCATAGCTTTTTTTCATAAGCTCAACAAGCGGTGCGGCATTTTGCGACTTGCTCAAATACTCGCCCACAACTTTGCCGCTTATATCGTGCGGTGGAGTCATTGTTCCAAGTTCGGTTGTTCCATTTGCAACAACCAGACAATGGCGGTAGGAAACGCCTGCATAGAAGGTATAAATATCGCTGCCAAGCTTTTGCTCAATAGTTTTTATGATTTGCTCGGCCTCGGCGGTGGAGATATCACCCGCGCAGTAATCCACCATAGTTTTATCCTCGTAATCTTCCTCATCGGACAAAGTAACGATATTACAACGCAAAGCCACATCGTCAGGCTTTAAACCAACGCCGATGCTTGCCGCCTCCAACGGAGAGCGTCCTGTATAGCAGACGGTAGGGTCATAACCCAAAACGCTAAGGTTTGCGACATCGCTTCCCGGCTTCATACCATCAGCTACGGTTTTGCAAAGACCGCTTTTACCCATTTTACACATAGCATCAATATTCGGCTTTTTTGCGCACTGCATAGGTGTTTTCCCGTTAAGCGCGGCGTTTGGCAGGTCCGCCATACCGTCGCACAAAATTACCAGATATTTCATCTTTATGCTCACTCCAATTAAAAAATAACAGCATCTGTATTGATACTGTTATTTTATTATATTTTGTTGTTAATTGCAATGCTAAATTACTATTTTCTTTGCCTGCAAAAGCTGTAAGTTTTCCTCATTGTGGGTTACAAGCACAAGAGTACGCCCAAAAAGGTGTTTATCAATAAGCGCGGCAGTGATTTTTATAAGTTCCTCGTCTAAGCCGTTAAAGGGCTCATCGAGCAAAAGTATATCGAAATCGGCACACAAGGCGCGAGCAATTGCAACCCTTCGGCGCATACCACCGCTCAGCTCGTCAGGGTACATATCTAAACAATCACCAAGTCCAAGGGCGGCGAGAATTTCTTCCGCCTTTTCCCTGTTGCCTGCAAGGGCGGCGTTATCGAGGACGCTGCGCCACTTAAGCAATCTGTCCTCCTGAAAGACAACAGAGATTTTTTTGCCGTTTATGCCTGTTATTTGACCTGATGTGGGCTTTTCAAGCCCTGATATAAGACGAAGCAGCGTGGTTTTCCCTTTTCCCGATTCGCCGAAAATGCAAACACGCTCACCAGTTGCAATCTTTAAATTAAAGTCTTTTATGACCGCCTTATCAGAGTAGGCAAAATTAACGTTTTTAAACTCTATCATACCCGCCACCTCCGTGTCACACGCTTCATAAGCAACTCAAGAGCAAGTGAAACAATCACCACCACAAGGGTGAGCGCAAAGGTTTCAGCGGTTTCAAGGTAGGTTTTTGCGTTATATAGCATTACGCCCACCGACTGCTTTGGGTGACAAATGTATTCCGCCGCTATACCCGCCTTCCACGCAAGGCCTAATGCAGAGGTGCAGGCGGTTAAAAAGGCAGGTATTATCTGCGGAAGCTTGATTTTTAAAAGAATTTCCCTTGAAGAAAGCAAGAAAACCTGACCCATTTCCACCAATTTACGGTCGATTGAGCAAAGAGCTGAGCGCACCGTTTCCCAGATAATAGGCGTCACCATAAGCACGGTTATGAACACTGCTATGCCGTTGGTTTTTATCCATACAAATGCAAGCAGAATAAAGGACACTACGGGCACAGCTCTGGCAAGATGTAAAACGGGGGAGCACAGAATGTGTATTATGCGGCTTTTTGCGCTTAGATATCCACCTAAAATGCCAAGCAATACGCCAATTAAAAATCCTTCGATTATACGAAGAGTTGAAAAAAGCACATTGAGCCAGAACTTACCCGTGGCGGCAAGACCAAAAAGAGTTTTTACGGTAAGCGCAGGGGTAGGTACCAGCAGCTCCTGATTAACCAAAACAGCCGCTAAATACCATACTCCAACCCAAAACGCTCCAACCGCCAAGGCAATGATAAATTTTTTACTTGCCTGTATAGTAGAAGGCTTCACTCGGCACTTCTCCTCCTATAAGCTTTGGCATTTCGCCAAGGCAGATTTTAAGGTATTTTGACAACGCAATTTTCATATCCTCACCGTCAAGATAGCATACGCCACTCTCAGGAATAGCCTTTTGAGCAATCTTAAATGCAGGAATTATTTGATACTTTTCGCAAAGGGTTGCGCAACCGTCGGTATCGTTAAGAACCTTGTTTACCGACGCCTCGTACTCATTTAAAAACTCCTTAACGGCGGCTTCGTTTTCTTTTAGAAACTCATTTCTTACAACAATGCAGCCCATATACATATTAACGCCCGATGCCTTTTCAAACTCATCTGTCATATCAATGGCAAGACGGGAGCCTTCAACCTTGGAAAGCACGGTAGCGGCGGCAGGTTGAGGGGCTAAAAGAATAGCATTATCGTTAGTTTTAAGCTTAGCAACCAGCTCATCGTTCTGGGCGAGGTATTCAACCTTTACATCGGTACCGACATTCAGATTATTTTTCTTTAAAATGTAGTTGATAATAAATTCAGGGTTTGCGCCCTGACCTGTGGAGTAGACGGTCTTGCCCTTTAAGTCGGAAATAGAGTTTATTTCGTTGCCCTTTTCCATAATGAACAGGTTACCCGATGTATTAAGGGCGAGCACGGTAATTCCGCCTGAGGTCTTTTTATAAAGAGCGGATGCCATATTTGTAGGAATAGCGGCAATATCCGCCTCTTTACTCGATATCTTACCAATAACCTCGCTAGGCTCTGCAACAACGGTAAAGTTATAGTCGTGCTTGGCGGTACCGTTTTCATCAGCCTGCATAAGCGAAACCAAACCGATACCCGTAGGGCCCTTAATGGCATAAACATTCATAGCCGTACGCTGGGCTGACCTTTCGCCGCAGCCCGCAAGAAGTCCTACAACAAGGACAAGGACGAGTAAAATACTAACTGTTTTTTTCATAGCTTATCACCTTTACTTTGTTTTCTCGTTTTTCTATAAGACCCTTTTCACTCAAAATGTCAAAACTGCGGTACAGGCTTGAACGCCCTATACCGAGGGTTTTGCAAACACAGGTCATATTAGGTAAAACTGCATTTCCTTCATCGTTACAAACGGTAAGCAGGTATTCGTAAACCCGTTGCGGCGTTGATTTAGCCGAAAGAATACCTATTTTTTGATTTAAAAACCTGATCTTGTCGGACAAAAGTTCAATATAGTTTTTAACCGTACTAGGAAATTTTAAAAATATTTTCGATAAGGTATCTTCATCTAAAAAAACTATTTCGCACTGCGTTGCGGCAGTAATTTTGCTTACAAACCGCTCCTGACTGCTATACACCGCCGAGGCCCCAAAGGTTTCCCCCGCACAAAGAGTACGCAATATGGTGGTGCCGTTATCAGCCGTTTTTACGGTAACGCTACCCTTCGTTATCACGCCGATTGCCTTTAAAAAATGCTCCTCGCCGTAAATAAGTTCGCCCTTTTCAAAAGCCCTTGGCGGCGGCATAAGTTTCTTTATGTCCGCCATTTGATTTTCGTCAAGCCCTCTTGTCAGAAAAAGGTCCTGCATTTTTTCACCTCAAAACTGTCCCATTTGGGACAGTTTTATTATACACTACTTTAGTTGGATTGTCAAGGATTTAACAAAAAAAGACCGAAATAATTTTCGGTCTTTTTACGCAATGTATTGGGCTATTGCCACTATAATAGGCATTGTTATTATCGAAAGCAGGGTTGACAGAGAAACAATATTAACCGAAAGCTCGGTATCTCTGCCGTATTTTGCAGCAAACATCGTGGTCATTGCGGCGGTGGGTGCGCTTGCGGCAACGGTTAATGACACAAGCATTGTTCCTCTCATTGCGCAGGCATAAAGCACGCCGAGCGTTGCAAGGGGCATTAAAATCAGCCTCATTGCAAGATTTAAGTAACAACCCTTATCTTTAAGAGCCTTTTTAAAGTCGCTTGTAGCAAGGTAGTAACCAATAACTATCATAGGTATTGGAGTATTTAAATTAGCGGTATGGTTTATTAAAGAAATTCCAGTGGTTTTGATGATATCGGGTACAGGCAGACTTATCGCAAAGAAAAGCACACCTATCGCGGTGCCGATAAGTCCGGGAGTGAAAAGCATTTTTTTAACCGAAAGCTGCTTTTTTTCGCCGCTCATAAGAATTACTCCGTAGCTCCAGGCAACGATATTAAAAATTACCACATAGGTCGCGCCGAAGAAAACACCCTGTTCACCGAGCAGTGCCTCCTGTAAAGGCAGCGCCATAAAGCCCGCGTTTGAAAAGATTGCGGCAAAGCGCATTACTCGCTGACGCGAATCATCTCGACTTGAAAAAACAAGCATGCCCACAATAATATATGCAATATGAATAAGCAAGCACACCCCACAGCTAAATAGAAGTGTTTTAAGTGTGGCAGCGTTATATTCCATGCTGACAAAGGAGCGGATTATTACCGCAGGCACCGCAAGGTAGAGCGCAATATCGGTACAAACCTTGGCGCCGTTTTCTGTTAACATTCCTTTTTTTGTAAGTATAAAACCCATTGCAATAAGTCCGAAAAGCACCAGCACCTGCCCTGCAACGGTTAAAAAGTTTTCTAACATTTTATTCCCACTTCACTTTAGAAACATCTCCGCTTATGGCAGATTTAAGTTCCTGTATATTTGAAAATTTTTCCTCACCGCGCAAGAACCGCTTAAGTCTTATTTCTACCACACTGCCGTATAGGTCGCCCTCAAAGCATAAAAGATAGCTTTCGCTCAAGGGTGCTTCAACACGGTATGTGGGGCGAAGCCCTAAATTTGTAACGGCGCGATAGTATTTGCCGCCGATATATGCATCCGCCGAATATACCCCGAATTTGGGCAACACAAGCTCAGGGGGATAAAGCTGATTAACGGTTGGGAAGCCTATTGTTCTGCCTCGGCAATCACCGTGAATTACAGGGGCATCAAATCCGAAGGGCTTATATAAAAGGGTATTTGCTGTTTCAATATCACCCTTGGCAATAAGCTCTCTTATAACCGAGGAGGAGATTAAGATCCCGTTTTCGGTTACGGGTGGACATATATGAAGTTTTATTCCCTTTTTAGCGCAATAGTTTTTCAGCAGTTCTACATCTCCCGCAGCGTCCTTGCCAAAGCGGTAGTTAAAGCCGCAGGATATCATTTTAACATTATATTTGTTGCAGATAAAATCAAGAAACTGTACAGGCGACATATCCCGCACGGCATCAAAATCAAGAAAATCGCATTTTTCAACGCCCAGTTCAGCAAAGCTTCTCTGCTTACCCGAACGAGTCATAAGAAGTTTTGCTCGCTCGCCAGATATAATTGATTTAGGCGGCACTGCAAAAGTAACGGCAATACAGGGATATCCGCTTTCCCTTGCTGCCTTTATTACTGCCGTATGGCCCTTGTGCATACCGTCAAAGGTACCGAGTGCTATTGCGTGCTCTATCACCGTTACTCACCTCTTTTTTATAAAATATTCAGCGTTACTCGCCTGTGTACTGATTCACTATACAGGATATTACCACTGCATTTTTCATTGCATCGTATCTGCCCACGCCGAGAAGCAGACGATTGTATTTTATCCTGAACTGTTCCCCATCCTTAGGGGAATCTATATGCAGTCTTAGTATATCAAGCTCGCCACCGTTTGAAAAGCGGATTGCTTGCTTTTGCGTAACCTCTATTGCCCTTAGAGTGCATACCGCAATCTCCTCAGACAAAATATGGTCCTCAATATTTTGCGCGGTAAGCTCCGTTAAATCTACACAAGCGTCAAGATTAAAGCCGTGCGTACTTTCACGGCATAGGCTTTCAAGCACCGCACCGCAACCGAGAAGTTTGCCTAAATCGTTGCAAATGGAGCGTATGTAGGTACCCTTTGAACACTTAATGCGCACATAAAAGCTATTTGAAACAACATCGCTAACACGCCGTATTGAATAAATTTGCACCTGTCTGGGCTCGCGGTCAACCTCCAAGCCCTGTCGGGCAAGCTCGTACAGCTTTTTGCCCTCTTTTTTGAGTGCAGAGAACATAGGCGGAACCTGATACTGTACGCCTAAAAAGGAGTTAAGCGCATGGTCAAGCTCTCTTGGGCTTATGTTTACCGATGCTGTTGAAAGCACCTGACCGGTGACATCGTAGGTGTCGGTTTGAACGCCTAACTTTATGCAGGCAAGATAGGTTTTGTCGGCATCGAGCAGATAGGAGCTTAGCACTGTTGCTCTGCCCACAAGAACAGGCAGCACGCCTGTTGCCATAGGGTCAAGCGTGCCTGTATGACCCACTCGCTTTTCGCCCGCGAGCTTTTTTATTTTATGAACAACGCCAAAGGAGGTTATATTCTCCGGCTTATTGATCAGTATAAGACCCTGCATCGGTCTCCTCCAATTCTGTTCTCACACTGTTTAGTATCTGTTCCTTAACGGATTCAAGACTGCCCGTAACAGTACATCCTGCCGCCGCCTTGTGTCCGCCGCCGCCAAGTCTTTTGCAGATATTTGCAGCATCAAGCGGTTCGTAGGTGCGTAAAGAAATTTTATAGCTATCCTCGCCTGTCTGCTTTATGGTAACACCTGCGAGAACCCCCTCTACCGAGCGGGAAATAGCCGCAACTCCCTCAAGCTCTGTGCCTGAGCACTTGGTTTTGTTTTGAATTTCGGTTGTAACGCTAAGCAGCATACACCGCTGATCAAAATGGAACTCGGCGGTATCAAGAACCATACGCTCCATCATAAGGCGGTTTTTAGATTTTGTATCAAACATAAGGCGGTTTATCTCAGCCGCGCCTATGTTATAGGCAAAAAGTTTCTTGGCAATATCGAATGTATTTGCCGTTACATTTGAATATTTAAAGCAACCTGTATCGGTTGATATTCCAGTATAAAGCGCCGCCGCCATAACATCGTCAAGGGGAACACGCATTGCCTTTAGTATAGAGAAAATGCACTCAGCAGTAGCAGAAGCATCTGCATCAAGATAAAGATTTTCGGCATATTCCTTGTTGGAAATATGATGGTCTATACAAAGGTCTATTCTTCCCGAAAATTCCTCACTAAGGCTGCCGAGCAATGCCTCATCGGCGACATCTACCGCAATCACATTCTTATATTTAAAGGCGCGATTATAAAGTTTTTCCATAAAGTAGTTGAACTTTTTCGGGATAGCCTCAGGACAAATTACATAGGCTCGCTTGCCAAGCTTTTGCAGTCCCATCGCAAGGGCGCAAGCCGAGCCTATGGTATCACCGTCGGGTGAGGCGTGGGTGAGAATAACAAAGTGGTCTTTTTTCTTAAGAAAACGCGCCGTCTGTAAAACGGAAAGTTTTTTACAGGCCATTTCCACTCTCCCCTTCAAAGGATTTTATTATTTTTGAAATATTGGCACTTTGTTCAATCGAGTCGTCTGCCACAAAGCGAAGCTCGGGCACCTTGCGAAGCTTTAAGGCATTACCCAGCTCACGGCGCAGAAAGCCTGAGGCGTTTTTGAGCGCCTTTACCGATTCCGCTGTTTTCTGTGCGCCCTCTATGGCGCTTACATATACCGTTGCATAGGAAAGGTCTCCGCTCACATCAACCTTTACAATGCTTAAAAGCTTGCTTACTCTGGGGTCCTTAACCTCACGAAGAAGTGAGGAAAGAGCCAACTTTATGTCAGAGGTAATGCGGTTAATTCTGTATCCTGCCATTAGTCTCTGTACTCCTCCATTATAAACGCCTCGAATACATCGCCTTCTTTAATGTCGGCAAACTTTTCAAGACCTATGCCGCATTCATAACCCTGAGCAACCTCTTTAACATCATCTTTAAAGCGGCGCAAGGAATCAATCTTATCCTCAGCAATAACGATACCGTCACGCACAACGCGGATAGAGCAAGCGCGGGTAATCTTGCCGCTTGTTACATAACAGCCTGCAATAGTGCCCACATTGGATATTTTATAGGTGTTACGAACCTCAATGCTGCCCATTTCAACCTCACGGAATTTAGGAGCAAGCATACCCTTCATAGCCGCCTCAATCTCCTCGATGCAATCGTAAATTACACGGTACAGGCGTACATCAACACCGTCACGCTCAGCTGCGGCCTTAGCCACTGCATCAGGTCTTACGTTGAAGCCTACAACAATTGCGCCCGATGCCTGAGCCAGCATAATATCGGTTTCGTTAACGGCACCAACACCACCGTGGATAACCTTTACGCGTACCTCATCATTGGAAAGCTTTTCAAGGCTTTCGCGAACAGCCTCAACAGAGCCTTGAACATCGGCCTTAACAATAATATTAAACTCTTTAAGGTCGCCCTCGCTTAACTGGCTGAACAGATTATCAAGGGTAACCTTTTGGGTCTGGCTAAATAATTCATCCTTAGCCTTCTGTTTCCTCTGTTCAACAAGCTGACGGGCAAGACGCTCATCGGAAACGGCATCGAAATTATCGCCCGCGGCGGGAGTTTCAGCAAGACCTGTTATCTCAACGGGAACAGACGGACCTGCAGTGTTGAGCACCTGACCGTTTTCGTTGGTCATAACTCTTACACGGCCTACCGCAGTACCTGCAACGATTATATCGCCTGTGTGGAGCGTACCTGCCTGCACAAGAACGGTAGCAACGGGGCCGCGACCCTTATCAAGGCGCGCCTCAATAACAACGCCCTTGGCGCGACGGTCGGGATTTGCCTTAAGCTCCATAACCTCGGCAACAAGCAAAATGTTTTCAAGTAGCTTATCAATGCCCATACCTGTTTTGGCTGATACGGGAACACATATAATATCACCGCCCCATTCCTCAGGAACAAGGGAGTGCTCGGTTAGCTGTTGTAAAATTCGGTCAGGATTAGCCTCGGACTTATCCATTTTGTTTATCGCAACGATGATTTCAACCTGTGCCGCCTTAGCGTGGTTGATAGCCTCAATGGTCTGGGGCATAATACCGTCATCAGCAGCAACAACAAGCACCGCAATATCGGTTGCCATTGCGCCACGCTGACGCATAGAGGTAAATGCAGCGTGACCGGGGGTGTCAAGGAAGGTGATGTCCTGTCCGTTTGAATTTACCCTGTACGCACCGATATGCTGGGTAATGCCGCCAGCCTCGGTATCGGTAACGGCGGAATGGCGAATAGCATCAAGAAGCGAAGTTTTACCATGGTCAACGTGACCCATAACAACAACAACGGGATCTCTGGGTTTTAAAGTATCCTCGGTATCCTCGGTATCGTCCATAATACGGTCCTCAATGGTAACGACAATCTGACGCTCGATTTTAGCTCCCATTTCGGTTACAACAATTTCGGCAGTATCGTAGTCTATAGTCTGGTTAACGCTTGCCATCATACCAAGCTTTAAGAGTTCCTTGATAACCTCAGCGGCAGTCTTTTTCATGGCCGCGGCAAGCTCGCCTACGGTTATCTCATCACCAACGGTAACGGTGATGGGGGTTTTCTTTATGCGCTCAAGCTGAAGTCTGCGCATTTTGTCCGCCTCGGTCTCGCGCTTTGCGCCCTGAGGACGGCGGTATTCCTGAGATTTCTGCTTTATCTTCTGTTTGCGCTGGAAATTGTCGCGCATACTGTTTTCGGGCGCAATGTTCTCATACTTTTCGTTGTATCTTTCAATATTAACATTTGATACACGGGTATCTACGCGGCGAATCTGAGCGGGGCCGCGGTTAGGTGCCTCACCCGGTGTTTTTTCGGCTTTTTCCCTCGCCTTGAAGGGATGAGGATCACTGGGCTTAAACTGCTTGATTTCCTCAGTCTTCTTCTCTTCCTTTTTCTCAGGCTTGGTTGTTGCCTTCTTTTCGCTCTTTTGTTCGGCTTTTTTAGGCTCAGCCTTCTTTTCAACCTTCTTTTCAGACTTTTTCTGTGCCTGCGAAGCCGCCTGTGCAGCGGCTTTAAGCTGCTCCAAAATTGCCATCTGCTCGGCAAGCTTCTGATCCTTTTCAGCCTTGCGCTTTTCGGCGGCTGCGGCACTTGCGGCGGCACCTGTGGCAAAATAATCATCAAAGCTCTTAACCTTGTGTTTTAAGGTTAGAACCTCGAATAAAATATTTATTTCCTGCTCATTTAAAGCAGCACCGGATTTCTTTGCCTCTCCTGTGTGCTTGCTTAAAATAGCAATTATCTCCTTTGATTCCAAACTGAAATCACGCGCAATATCACTGACCTTAACCTTATTTGTCATTCGCGTTTCCTCCTGTCAGACCGATTTCTTTTAATATAACCTCTGCGAAGCCGCTGTCATTTACGGCAATTATTCCGCTCTTTTTCCCCACAGCGTGGGATAAAGCTTCTATATCACAGTTTTTAAGGGTGAGCACGGTAATGTTTTCTTTGCTCGCGTGAAAGGAAATTTCCTTGCGGCTTTTTTCCGATACATCGCAGGCGGTAACTATAAGCCGTGCCTGTTTTTTCTTTATTGCAGTACAGCTTGCATCCATTCCGAAACTGAGCCTGCCTGCCTTGGAGGCAAATCCCAGCAATGTAAGATATTTATCCATTTACTGCTTCCAGCTCCTCCTTAAGGCGCTCATAAACCTCACTCGGAACCTGCATTCCAAAGGCGGCTTCAAACCTTTTTGCCTTTATTGCTTTGCTTAAACACTGCACATCTGCGCAAAGATACGTGCCGCGGCCGTTCTTTTTTCCCGTAAGGTCTAAAACAATTTCTCCTTCGGGGGTGCGCACCACACGGATAAGCTCATTCTTAGGCTTTCTGGCGTAGCAACCTGTACACATACGCATTGGTGTTTTTCTTAAACCCATTACTGCTCATCCTCACCGTAAAATCCGCTCTCAGGGCGGATATCTATCTTCCAGCCTGTAAGCTTGGCGGCAAGGCGCACATTCTGACCCTTGTTACCAATGGCGAGGGAAAGCTGTGCATCGGGAACGGTGGCGTGGCAAACCTTGGGCTCCTCGCTTTCTATCTCAACCGAAAGTACCTTTGCCGGAGAAAGCGCTTCACTAACAAATGCCACGGGGTCCTCAGAATACTTAACTATATCTATCTTCTCTCCTGCAAGCTCTTCAACTATCTTGTTAACGCGGGCACCTCTTTGGCCGATACAGGCGCCTACGGCATCAATCTCGGTATCCGCACTGTAAACTGCAAGCTTGGTGCGGCTGCCTGCCTGACGCGAAACCGCCTTTATTTCAATAGTACCGTCGGCAATTTCGGGAACCTCGGTCTCAAACAGGCGTTTTACAAGACCGGGGTGGGTGCGAGAAAGCATAACCTTGGGACCGCGGTCGGTCTCCTTAACATCAACAATATATACCTTAATATGGTCGCCCTCTTTAATAACCTCATCGGGAACCTGCTCAAGCTTAGGCAGGGTGGCTTCTCTGTTACCTATTGTAAGGGAGGCATTGCCCGTTTTGGGGTCAACACGCTGAACAAGGGCGGTTACCAGCTCGCGGTTGCGGGACTGGAACTCAGCAAGGGTCTGACCGCGCTCAACATCGCGTACACCCTGACGGAAGTTGTTTTTTGAGTTCTGTGCCACAACGCGGCCGAACTTCATCGGGTCAAGGGCAATATCGACAAAGCCCTGATCAATCGATTTTGGGTCAATTTTTATGGCTTCCTCTTTGGTTACCTGCGCAAATCGGTCCTCAACCTCGTCAACAATTTCCTTTCTTGCCCAAACAGAGAATATCTGCTTTTCGGGGTCAATTATACAGGAAACTATCTCTCTGCCGCCGAAATCCTTTCTTGCGGCAACAACTATTGCATCGGCAATTTTATCTGCCAAAAACTCCTTGGGTATGCCCCTTTCCTCCTCCATTGCTTCAAGTGCTGCAAAAAATTCCTTATTATCCATTTTTTCCTTAGTACCTCCAAATATGATTGTTTTTTAATTATAAATCCGCAAGATGTACGGAAGATACATCACCCTTTTTAAGGTTTACTGCCTCACCGTTAACATTCAGCGTTATATTTCCGTTTTCGTAAAGAGCCAACTCACCCTTTATCTCCTTAGTGCCGTTTTGTGCCTTATAAAGCCTTGCGGTCACCTCTTTACCCATCATCTTTTCAAAATGCTCTGGGCGGGTAAGCTCACGCTCAAGCCCCGGAGAACATACCTCAAGATAATAGGATTTATCAATAGGGTCAGCCTCATCTAAAATAGGGTCCACCGCATGGGAAACATTGGTGCAATCATCAATATTGATACCCTTTTCGCTGTCAATAAAAATTCTCAGGTAATAGGAAGCACCCTCTTTAACAAAGCGCACATCCCAAAGCTCAACACCTTGAGAAAGCACGGCTTCTTCAACAAGCGTCCATACCTTATCAGCAATTCCTGCCACAAAGTACACTCCTTTCAAATCAAAACAAAAGAGCGGGCCAAAACCCACTCTCCTTTTACTTTCATTCTTAACATAGCATAGTTTACCACATAATTTTAAAAAAATCAAGTGTTTTTTATTTGTTTGCTATTTATAATGAATATAGGTTGGTGAAAAAGCGCACTTGCGCTTTTTCACGGACAAATTTCTAATTTGTCCGTGAAATTATAAAAATAATTTCACCTATTTCATTGCAATGATGTCGGCGTAAATAATCAAGGATTATTTACATA
>JAZRQA010000060.1:0-3687 GCA_045649505.1 Acutalibacteraceae bacterium | reverse complement strand
AAATCATTATAGTTTTGGATGCTCAGACAGCAATTTTAAACGTTCCCAACGATTATCTATTTCGTTTTGGATGCTATTTAAAATATCACTATATTTTTGCGAGCATAAATGTTTTGTTCTTCCCATCATTTTAAGCCAATCAGATACTGGAATTTTTTTATTCTTTGCCTCGGGGTCGTAAGATAATGATGTACGACCTTGTTCAACCTCATATAATGGAAAATAACAACTATTAACGGCAGCAGAAATTACATTTCGCTCGGTGTTTGGTTTATCGCCCCAGTTAAGAGGACAGGCAGAAATACACTTTATATAGGCAGTTCCGTGATTTTTTGCATAGTACTGAGCCTTTGCCGCTTTTTTAATAAAATCATTAGGCTCTGATTCTGCGGCAGTAGCAACATAAGGCATTCCCGTTGCCGCCATAATGCGAGGCATATCCTTATTGAAAAAGTTTTTTCCCCACCCCTTTTCGCCAAGATGTGAGGTTGCGCTTTTAGCTCCCATAGGTGTAGAATATGACAACTGATAGCCTGTGTTCATATAACCGCCGTTGTCATATTCAAAGATGATGACTGGGTCGTTTCTAAGTGCAGTGCCGAGAGCAGACCCCATACCGATATCCATACCGCCGTCACCGCTAACCATAATAAATGTGATGTCACCCTTATCAAACTCACCGCGTTCTTGCATCTTATGATACATTTTTGATATACCTGATAGAGTTGCTGCACCGTTTTGAAACAAGTTATGCACATAGGGAACTTTAAACGCAGTCTTTGGATAGCTTGTTGTTACAACCATTCCACAGCCCGTCTGAAACAGTAAAACAACATTCCCCTCAATTCCGCGTAGAAAAAGATTGATATTTACAGGTATACCGCATCCGGGGCAAGCACCATGGCCGGGTGCTAAGCGCTTAGGCCTTGCAGTTGTATCGCGTACTGTAGCTCCTTTAACGGTAACTTTGCCGTTTTCCTCGCTACAGGAGATTAAAGTAGGACAATTTTCTTCTGTTATAGGTTCAAAATATGGTTTTGGCTCAAAATCTGCCTTTCCGGGGTATATTCCTAAATAATCAAAGGCCGGAACTTGTTTATCATTACTGGATTCAAACAAATTTATAGCATCCGTCTCGAAAAAATCGCGTCCACCAAGACCGTATACTCGACTGATTACTTGTTGTGTTAAACCTTTTTGCTGTAAGGCAGCTCTTATTTCCAATGACATATTTCCGCCATTTGCACCATAGCTGTCCTGTCGGTCGGCTATGATAATTGTTTGTGAGTTTTTGCAAAGTTCGGCTATTTGTTCGCTTGGAAATGGTCTAAGCACATTAAGAGTAAATACACCGACTTTTTTACCTTGTGCTCTGAGTTTATCAACAGCTAATTTAGCAGTAAGGTAGGCTGAGCCTAATACAAATAATATTATCTGCGCATCAAAGGTTTTGTATGCTTTTAGAACATCTAATTTTCTTCCTGATAATTGCTCATATTCTAAAAATATATTAGGAATTACGCTTCGCGCCTGTTCCATTGCTAAATGAAGCTGATATTTATTATTCATTAAATCAGGCTCATTCATATAAGAGCCAATAGAAACAGGATTATAAGGGTCTAAAGCTGTAATTCTATGATTTACAGGACCGATAAATTCTTGCACAGTTTTATCGTCATCAAAAATATAACAGTTTCTTTTTTGATGACTTGTGAAAAAGCCGTCAAACGCGACTATAACAGGAAGTCTTAATTTTTCAGCAATTTTAATTGCGCAAATATTATAATCATAAACCTCCTGAGGTGAGTCAGCAAACAGAATAATCCAACCTGAATTAAGGGCATACATAATATCACTATGGTCGCCTTTGATTGAAAGAGGACCTGATACGGTTCTACATGCAATATTAAGCACCATAGGAAGCCGTGTGCCTGACTGAACAGGCAACTGTTCAAGAGAATATAAAAGTCCGTTAGCTGAGGTGGCATTAAAAACTCTACCACCACCTGTTGAGGCACCGTAGCAGATGCCTGCAGCACTATGCTCTCCCTCTGCAGGCATCATTGCGATACCGTGCTCATTGTCTGCGCCCATTTGGTCTAAAAATTCCGCAATCTGTGTTGACGGTGTTATAGGATAATAACCCATAACATGATAATTTATTTGCTTTGCAGCATAGGCTGCAAGCTCATTTCCGCTTTCAAATAATTTTCTTTGTTTTGCAGTTCCCATATTATATAAGACCTCCGTCTATACGCTTTTCGTCCAAATATGATTCACTTGTAATCCAAGGGTTAGCACCGGCACTATCAAAATCAATATTATCGGTTATTAAGTCTTTGTTTCGCACAAACCATTTTTTATCTGTGTGTTCATTATCTTTGCCCGATACCAAAGCACCTGTAGGGCAGACATCAACACATCGTAAACATCCTTTACAGTGATGATAGTCAAGCCCTCTATTCATCATAGTAGGTCTTTTTTTGTATTCTCCTTTTATAAACTGAAACACCATATCAGGACAGGTTGTATCACAAAGTCCGCAGTGAATACATTTTTCGGGCAGAAAGAGGGGGATATATCCTTGTCTTGAAGGCGAAAGATCATTAGAGACTGTACTGCCTATGTGTGGATTTATCCCGCCGATAGGGGCATTATTATATCCCCACTTGCTTTGAATGTCTTTATATTCTACCTTTGTGTACCTACCGTCTGGCTTAAAAGTTTCCTTAATTACATTACTAAAACCTAACTCAATACCATTAAGATTGCTTTCAAGCATTGTAGGATATTTTTTACCCAAAGTATCGATAATTAATTTTTTAACCGATTCAACGGGAATAAAGTCAGATGCCTTTGCTATTGCACCTAACATTACCATATTTATTCGACCTTTGCATTGTAGTGCTAATTCTAATGCATTTACACAACATACTGTACCCGCATATAGTCTTAGCTCATCTCTAATTTCCTGAGGATGTGCGGCTGTATTAACTACCAAAGTGCACTTTTCATCTATGCCTGCAGTAACAGGCAATGATTTTGAAAGAGCCTGATGAAATAACACCAAAAGGTGCGGATGTTCAATAGGACTGTTGTGTAAAATATTGTGTGACGGTCCGCTCCAGCGAACATAGGATTTAACGGGTGAGCCGCGTTTTTCAGAGCCATAGCTTGAAAATGCTACAGCATTTAGTCCTAAATACATAGCCCCAAGTTCGCCAAGCAGTTTTCCACAAAGATTAGCACCGAGTCCTCCAATACTTTCGAGCCTGATTTCATAACAACCGTTCTTATTTATAATTGGCAGACTAACACAATTTATATTTTTTTGATCAAAAGTTTCATGTGATTGTATCATAAAAAACTCCTTATGATATTTTATCTATTATTTGCATTATATTTTCTAATATGCGAAGGCATATAATAATAAACAAAATTTAGAGTAATAATATTTTTGTTTGTTTTTAAATTAACATTTATTTAAGCTTTTAAACATATACTTAACCGTATCAGGAATAGCAGGGGATTTTATATGGAGCAATTTAAGAAATTTATACCTCGTCTTATTGCATTATTGGTAGTATGTGTGTTATCTGTTTTTGGTACTGTAGGAAAGGAAATTATAAAACCTACCGCTGCGGTAACCATGCCTTTAACAGTTATAATTGATGCGGGCCACGGCGG
>JAZRQA010000059.1:0-1518 GCA_045649505.1 Acutalibacteraceae bacterium | reverse complement strand
GGCAACAACTAAAACACATTTTGCCTTTTGGTAGAATTTTATTATACCTCTAATATCAGATGTTGCGTTTTTGCCGTTTATAAAGGCTATTGCCTGAGGTTTGTTATATTTAAATTGCATATTATCACCTGATTATAATATATGTGTCTCTATAAGATTGTGTGATATTATGTTATCAAGTTTGTTATGATAAAAAAATAAGCCGTGAATTTCACGGCTTATTTTTGTAAATTAGGGTTGTTTGTTCTATCAAGTAAATAATCTATACTTACCTTATAGTAATCGGATAATTTAATTAAAACCTCTGCAGTAAGTGAAATTACACCTGTTTCGTATTGAGAATAAGTGTTTTGTGAAACATTTAAATGTTTTGCGATATCCTTTTGTTTTATATCTCTATCTTCTCTAATTCCTCTTAAATTTCTAAATTGCATAACAATCACCTCGTAATTATTATGCAATATCTGTAATAAAGATATTGACATATATCTGTAATACAGATATAATGGTATTGTCAAACATTGACGAAAACATAAAAGGAGTGTCAAATAATGAAATTTTGTCAAAAGTGTGGAAAAGAGATTATGGATGAGGCGGTAATTTGCCCAGGTTGTGGTTGTTCCATAGTTAAAGAAAAAAAGGGAAGCTCAGGCAACGATGGGTTGGCAGTAGCAAGTAAGATTTTTCTTATTTTAGGTTGTGTTGCACAAGGTTGGCTTTTGCTTCCTCTTGCTTGGTGCTTACCAATTGCAATATCAATTTGCAACAAAATGAAAAATAATGAGCCTGTTGGTGTCGGTCTTAAGGTTTGCGCATTATTATTTGTTAATCTTATTGGCGGTATTTTATTGCTATGCCGTTCAGATGATAAATAATATTTTAAGAGGTAATTATAATGAAAAAAATAGCAGTTTTATTTTTGGTAATAGTCTTGAACATTTTTTTGTGTAGTTGTGGAAGTCCAAACGATATTATTAAAGGAACAGATGCAGATATTATAAACTCACAGGCAAGTATTTCTTTAAAAGAGTTTAATAAAATTGAAACAGGTATGACATATAAAGAAGTGTGTGATATAGTCGGCGGAGAGGGAACCCTTGGTTCAAACGTTGACATGGGGATTGGCGATGAATATAAAACAGAAATTTATCAGTGGACTGGTGATGGTTCTATAGGAGCAAACGCCAATGTTACATTTCAGGGAGGAAAAGTTGTATCAAAAGCACAAATTGGGTTGAAATAATTATATCTAAACTTTAATGAGGAAATTCCTCAGCTTTCAGGCGAATGTAATTCGTGCTACTAAGTTTAAAACTCCCAAAAAAATCCTCGTTCTTCGGAACGAGGATTTTTATCCTTTGTATTACTTTTTCATAATTATAATGATAATCGGTAGTCGAAAAGCTTTCAAATAAAGCTTTTCGAAAAACCGCTACACATAGCGGTTTTATGTAAATAATCCTTGATTATTTACGCCGACATCATTGCAATGAAATAGGTGAAATTATTTTTATAATT
>JAZRQA010000058.1:0-4444 GCA_045649505.1 Acutalibacteraceae bacterium | reverse complement strand
CTTATATTTGATCCTATAAATAACGATATAATAAAAAGTGATGATAAAAACATTCCCATTGATATTATGCATACTCTTGTTGAGTATATAGAAAAGGGTAATTGCATTGTCAGCGTGCATCCCCACAGGTGGGAAAAAACCGCATTTGTATATTGCTTAAAGCGCGCAACCTTTAAAGCCGTTAAGGCGGCGGCAAGGGTTTTTATGCAAATACCCGTTGCTAAGAAAATAATGAGTAAATACTACTATCTTGCAAAAAAGATTTAGGAGAATAACCCGAATGAATATAATGCTTTTTCCCCGTGTACTTGCTAAAACAGGTGTGGGTAATTATGTTATAGAGCTTAGCACTGAACTCACCCATATGGGACATAAGGCATTTATTGTATCAGGCTTTAATCAACTTGAATTTAACGACCCCAATATAAAATACATTCATATTCCTGTTAATAAAAAAACAAAAAATCCTTTTCATCATCTAAAAAACATTAAAACAATTTGCAAGTGTATTAAGGATAATAAAATCGATATTGTCCACTGCCATCATAGAATGACGGCGCTCTATATGAAAATTTGCTCCTTCTTTGTTCGCACTAAATTTGTTTACACCCTACATTCGGTTGATATTCCTTGTGATTTGAGACACCGCATTTTCACCTTTGTGGGTAAGGCGGCAATTGCTGTTTCAACCGAGGCGAAGGAATTTTTAGTAAATAAAATGCATGTGCGCAAAAAAAAGGTTTATAAAATATTAAGCGGCGTAGATGAAAGCAGATTATTACCCCTTTCAGATACCGAGAGAAAGAGCTTAAAAGAAAAATGGAATATAGGCGAGGATAAGATTGTCGTAGCGATACATTCCCGTATAGCCGCGGTAAAAAACCATATCCTTGTTGCCGAGGCGTTAAACAAACTGTCATTAGAACAACGGAAAAATATAGTTGTGGTGTGCAGTGGGGACACAAACAGTGCATATTACAGAAAGCTTATTATCAAAATAGCCGAGTACGATTTAGGATATAATTTCCGTTTTGTCGGTTGGTGTGATAGCCGCGATATTCTTGGTATAGCGGATTTTATGCTTGCTCCAAGTTTTAAAGAGGGTTTCCCCCTCAATGTTGTGGAAGCCTTTTTAATGAAGGTGCCCGTTGCCCGAAGCAAAACGGGTGGCTTTGATGACCAGAAATACTGCTTTAGGATAAGCTGCGAAACCCCAGGTGATGTTGTTAGAATACTCACCGATTTGTGTGCTGGTGATGCAAAAAAATATTACTGCAATGTAGAAAAAGCGTATAACTATGCACTGAATAATTTTACACTTAAAGTTATGGCAGAAAAAATTATAGATGTATACCAGAAAGCGTGTGAATAAAGTGGAAAACAATAACTGCGTCAGGGAAGTTCAAGAAAAAATCCTTGAGATTATGAAATATATTGATACGATTTGCCGAAAGAACGGTATAGTGTATTACATAATGGGCGGTACTGCCCTTGGTGCTGTGCGCCACGGCGGTTTTATCCCTTGGGATGATGACCTTGATATATTTATGACGCCTACAGAATATGAAAGATTTAAAGTCGCTTTTGAAAAAGAGAAAAGCGAAAATTTTGTTATTCAGGAATGGCGTACAACCCCGAATTACCTCGAATATGCCAAGGTTCGTATGAACGGTACTGCATTTATTGAAAAACAATTTTTGAATAGGCACGATTTACATCAGGGGATTTATGTTGATATTATGATACTACATAAGGTTCCTGAAAATAAATTCATTCAAAAGATGGTGTATTATCAGTCAAAATTTGTAACTCTTTACGGGCTTTCCCAAAGGAATTGGGTGCCCAAAACCAAGACACAGGCAATTGTTCTTAAACTTTTAAAAATCCTGCCTTGTAAACTAATGGCAAAAATTGCCTACCGCAATATATACCGTTATGATAACAGGCAAAATGAATTTAAATATTGCTATTGGATTACACCTGCAAAATTTAAAAACGGCTTATTCGATTCTTGTTTTTTTGAGGAGCCTACAGATATCCCCTTTGAGGATACGCTACTACTTGGAAGTAGAAGGATAAAGGATTATCTCGCCTATCGCTACGGTGATTATATGAAGCTCCCCGATGAGGCGGCACAAAAGGCGGCGGTACACGCCTATATTTTCGATACAAAAAAAGATTATACTGAATATCTGAGGTAGATTATATGTCTAAACTTGAAGTTATTTGCGCAACTATGCATCAAAGCGATTTCTCTATACTAAATAAGATGAATATTCGCTCTGATGTAGTTTTTGCAAATCAGGCAGATACCACAGATTATAAAGAAATTGAATTTGACGGTTATACCGCAAAAATGATTACGACTGCCACAAGGGGAGTAGGCATAAACAGAAATCTTTGCCTATCCTACGCTACGGGGGATATACTGCTTCTTTCGGATGAGGATATGCGCTATACCGATACCTACAAAGAAGATATTATAGACGAGTTCGAACGTCATCCTAAGGCCGATGTTATTATTTTTAATATTACCTCAAATGACCCAACGCGTAAGCAAAGGTTAAATACCAAAACTAAAAAAACCAATCTTTTCAGTCGAATGCCTTACGGTGCTCCGCGAATTGCAATCCGCCGTACAGCCTGGCAAAAAAGTAATGTCTGGTTCACAACACTTTTCGGCGGCGGCGCAAAATTCACAAATGGTGAGGATTCGGTATTTCTTGCAGGGCTTCGCCAAAAAGGGCTAAAGGTATGGGTTAGCAATGTTAATATAGGCACCGTTGATATGAGCGGCTCGAGCTGGTTTTGCGGCGCAAATGAAGAATTTTTCTACAATAAAGGCGCCTACCTTGAAGCCGTGCACAAAAGAACATTTTTTGCTTGGATGCTTTATTTTGTCTTTAGAGTGCGCTCTAAGAACTTAAATATAAGCAAAAAAATCAAATGGCTTAAACTTGGGAAAAAAGGCTATAAAGCAATGTGCGATTATAAAAGTATGTGCGAAAGCTTAGGTGAAAATATTAAATAAAATGTCAGATAAAAAGAGTATTATTATAGTCAATAATAATCTGGAAATAGGCGGGGTGCAAAAGGCACTCATAAGCCTTCTCAGAGAAATATCGGATATTTATGATGTAAGCCTGTTCTTATTCAGCGCTACAGGTGACTACATAAATAACATACCAAATAATGTTAAGCTTATAAAGTGCAACTCCCTTTACAAGTATCTGGGAATTTCGCAAGGGCAGTGTGCCCGTAAAAAGGATTATTTTATTCGTGGCGCACTCGCGGCTCTGGCCCGCGTGTTTGGCAGGGACTTAGTTCTTAAAATAATTTCTCTATCCCAAAAAAAGCTTGCAGGCAATTTTAACTGCGCAATCTCCTTTTTGCATAACGGTGGTAAGAAGTCTTTCTACGGCGGCTGCAACGAGTTTGTCTTAAATAAAATATCCGCCGATATAAAGGTAGGCTTTCTCCATTGCGATTATTTGTCTTGTGGAGCAAACTATAACGCAAATAATAATAATTATTTAAAATTTGATAAAATTGCTGCCTGCAGTGAGGGCTGTCGTAAAGCGTTTTTAAATTGTCTGCCTGAGCTGTCGGATAAAACGGTAGTTGTTCGCAACTGTCATAATTTCGGTGAAATAAAAGCGTTATCTGGGGAGAGCAATGTGGGTTTTGATAAAAGCAAAATAAATATTCTCTCGGTTGCAAGACTTTCGCGTGAAAAGGGGATAGACCGCGGAATTATCGCCGTAAGCGAGGCAATAAAACAAGGCGCCGATATAAAATACCACATTGTTGGCGACGGAATAATGCGCCAAAGCCTTGAAGATATTTGCAGCGAGCTTAATATAAAAGATAATGTTGTTTTTTACGGAAATCAAGTAAACCCGTATAAATATATGGCAGATGCCGACCTGCTTTTATTACCGTCATATCATGAGGCGGCACCGCTTGTTATTGATGAAGCAAGAAGCGTCGGTATTCCCGTGCTTGCTACCGCTACCACATCAAGCGAGGATATGGTGGTGAAAGCGGGATGCGGTTGGGTTTGCGAAAATTCACAAATGGCTTTAACCGACATGCTTGAAAAACTCGTCTTAAACAAAGAAGAAATAAAAACAAAAAAGCAAGAACTTAAAAAAGCGCAAATTACTAATGAACAAGCTTTAAAAGATTTTTGCGATTTATTGAAAGGAAATTAAATGGAGTCCGTTATCCTTGAAAAGAAGAAAGAAATAAAGTACAAAGATTATCATTTTCTATCACTTTTTGTATCGGTGTTTCTTATTTGTTTAACACCCTTTGTTTCTCCGTATCTGGTTTTTGTACCCTTTATTATACAGACTATCAGACTTATGAGCTGTAAGCCTGAAGTTTTTCTTGTTGATCTTTCCTGCCTTTTGGTGTTTTCAAACCTTTTTCGTGAGCCTGC
>JAZRQA010000057.1:0-7559 GCA_045649505.1 Acutalibacteraceae bacterium | reverse complement strand
AAGGAGGAGATATTATGGTAAATTTAAGCGTTGAGCTTTGCAAAATTATGCTTGATAATCCTATTATCCCTGCTAGCGGTACCTTTGGCTTCGGCTACGAATTTGCCGATATTTATGATATTAACATATTGGGTACTTTTTCCTTTAAGGGTACCACTAAGGACCCGCGCTTTGGTAACCCAACCCCAAGAATTGCTGAGTGCACTTCGGGTATGATAAACGCCGTAGGACTTCAGAATCCAGGCGTTGAAAAGGTTATAAGCGAAGAACTTCCAAAACTTAAAAAATGCTTTAACAAAAAGGTTATGGCAAATGTGAGCGGTTTTGCCGTAGAGGATTATGCCTATACCTGTGAAAAGCTTGATAAGTGCGAGCAGGTTGGATGGCTTGAGGTCAATGTAAGCTGCCCGAATGTTCACGGCGGCGGAATGAGCTTTGGCACCTCGCCCGAGGCTGCCGCACAGGTTACAAAAGCTGTTAAGGCGGTCACAACAAAGCCTGTTATAATCAAACTTTCGCCCAATGTCACAGATATTGTTTCGATTGCAAAAGCCTGCGAGGAGGCGGGGGCAGACGGAATAAGTCTTATAAACACCCTTCTTGGAATGAGAATTGACCTTCGCACCAAAAAACCTGTAATTGCCAATAAAATGGGTGGATTTTCAGGCAGTGCAATTTTCCCCGTTGCAGTGCGTATGGTTTATCAGGTGGCAAACGCTGTAAAAATTCCTGTTGTTGGAATGGGCGGTGTCACTACAGCGCAGGATGTAATTGAAATGATGTTGGCAGGTGCTACCGCAGTTCAGGTCGGTGCCGCAAACCTTATTGACCCCTACGCCTGTAAAAACATAATTGATGATTTACCCCGTGTTATGGAAAAATACGGAATAAACAGATTAAGTGAAATAATTGGAGGTTGCAAATAATGGGTAAGGATGTAATTGTTGCTTGCGATTTTGCAAGCGCGGATGCGGTTTATAGTTTTCTTGATAAGTTTACCGAAAGAAAACCCTTTGTAAAAATCGGTATGGAGCTTTTCTATGCTGAGGGTCCCGAAATTGTTAAGCAGATTAAGGCAAGAGGACATAAGATATTTCTTGATTTAAAGCTGCATGATATCCCCAATACCGTAAAAAAATCAATGTCAGTTTTATCAAACCTTGATGTTGATATAACAAATCTTCACGCTGCAGGCACCAAAAGAATGATGGAAGCTGCGCTTGAGGGTCTTACTCGTGCTGACGGTACGAGACCTTTGCTTATAGCCGTTACTCAGCTCACCTCCACTGATCAGGAGAGTATGGAAAACGACCTGCTCATAAAGGAGTCTATAGATAAGGTTGTTATGCACTACGCAAAAAATGCCAAAGATGCAGGGTTGGACGGTGTCGTTTGCTCACCCCTTGAGGCTGGCAAGGTGCATGATATCTGCGGCAAGCAATTTTTAACAATAACCCCAGGTGTTCGCTTTGCTGACGGCGATATAGGCGACCAGAAACGCGTTATGACCCCAGCCGAGGCTAAGAAAATAGGTTCGGACTATATTGTTGTGGGCAGACCTATCACTGCGGCTGAGGACCCGGTTGCCGCATACGAACGCTGTGTAGCAGAATTTGTAGACTAAAGGATAAGGAGAGTTATTATGGAAAGCTATAAAAGAGAGTTTATTGAGTTTCTGCAGGGCGCAGGTGTCTTGAAATTTGGCGATTTCACTGCTAAATCAGGCAGAAAAATTCCTTATTTTATCAATGCAGGCCACATTAAAACAGGTGACCAGATTAGAAAACTCGGTCAGTTTTACGCAAAGGCATATGCTGAAAAAATAGGGGAGAAGAAAACTGTTCTTTACGGTCCTGCCTACAAGGGTATTCCGATTGCAGTTTCGGTTGCTTGCGCTCTTTCGGAAAACGGACTTGATGTGCCGTTCTTCTTTAATCGCAAGGAAGAAAAGGACCACGGCGAAGGCGGAGTTTTTGTTGGTTACAAACCCTGTGAAGGCGAAGAAATCGTTATTGTTGAGGACGTAATCACTGCAGGTACCGCTATAAGAGAGAGTATGGAAATCCTTTCCTGCTTAAAAGACACAAAGGTTGTTGCCACCTTCGTTATGGTTGACCGCAAGGAAAAGGGCAAGACCGATAAAAGTGCTATGGCAGAGGTTGGCGAGGAGTTTGGTTTCCCCGTTTACTCTGTTGTTGATGTTTACGATATAATTGAGTATTTAAGCGAAGATGAGAAAAACGCTGAAAATGTTGAAAGAATAAAGAATTATCTTAAGGTTAACGGAGCAAAAGAATAATTTTTTAAGGGAGCATAAAAATGCGAAGTTTAATTGATATTACCGATTTCACAACCGAGGAACTGGATACTCTTATTACTTTGGCTTGCGATATAATTGAAAATCCCGCAAAGTACGCTGATGCTTGCAAGGGCAAAAAACTGGCAACCCTGTTTTTTGAGCCCTCAACCAGAACCCGTCTTTCCTTTGAGGCGGCTATGTATGAGTTGGGAGGCAATGTTATCGGCTTTTCCGAGGCGGCAAGTTCATCTGCCGCAAAGGGCGAAAGTGTTGCCGATACCGCAAAAACAATAAGCTGCTATGCCGATATAATTGCAATGCGCCACCCAAAAGAGGGAGCACCCTTTGTTGCAGCGCAGAATGCGTCAATCCCTGTTATCAACGCAGGTGACGGTGGACATTGTCATCCCACACAGACCCTTGCTGACCTGCTTACAATATACAGGGAAAAGGGAAGGTTTAATGATATTACTGTGGGCTTCTGCGGTGACCTTAAGTTTGGAAGAACGGTACATTCTCTTATAAATGCCCTTTCGCGTTATACAGGTATTAAGGTTATTCTAATTTCGCCTGAAGAACTTAAATTGCCAAGTTATGTTAAAAAGGATGTACTAAAAAAGAATAACATTCCCTATGAGCAGACAACAAGTCTTGAGGAAGCAATGCCCAAGCTTGATATACTGTATATGACCCGTGTTCAGCGCGAACGCTTCTTTAACGAAGAGGATTATTTAAGACTTCGTGATAGCTATATCCTAGAGCCTAACAAGCTTAAAAATGCAAAAATCGATCTGTGCATAATGCATCCGCTGCCCCGTGTAAACGAGATAAGTGTTGCAATTGATGATGACCCTCGCGCGTGCTACTTTAAGCAGGTGCTTAACGGTAAATATATGCGAATGGCACTTATACTTAAACTTCTTGAGGAGGCGGGCAAATGAAAATAGATTCAATTTTAAACGGCATTGTTATTGACCATATTTCCGCAGGCAGAGGTATGCGCCTTTATAATCTGTTGGGTCTTGAAAGCCTTGATTGCTCGGTTGCTATAATCAAGAATGTTTCAAGCAAAAAGCAGGGTAAAAAAGATATTATTAAAATTGACGCAGATATTCCTGTTGATTTTGATGTTATAGGTTATGTTGACCCCGATGCAACCGTCAATATTATTCGTAACGGTGTTCTTGTGGAAAAGAAATCAATTCCTATGCCCGAAACCTTAACAAACGTAATTAAATGTAAAAATCCTCGCTGTATAACATCGGTTGAACAGGAGCTTTCGCATATCTTTCGTTTAACAGATAAGGAAAATAAGGTTTACCGTTGCATATACTGTGAAACAAAAGCAGGAAACTGACTGCAAAAGTAACAAAAATCTATGCTAAAAAGTGACAAAATACGGCAATTCGTGCCTTGACACAAAATGCTCGGTATGATATAATTTAAGGGTAAAATATTTCCTTGTAACTGACGGATTTTTGTGGAGCAACCACAGGGAGCAGGGAGAAGGTAGCATTACCTTATATTTTGGCCGACCGTCTGGGCATATTTAACTTATAAATTTAAGTTAAGTGTGCCCTTTTTTAATTTTTTCAAGGAGGAAAAATTTCATGAAAAAAGTTGGAATAGTAATGGGCAGCGACAGTGATATGCCTATTATTGAAAAAGCAATAAATGTTCTTAAGGAACTTGAGATTCCCTATGAAGTGCATATTTATTCCGCGCACCGTACGCCCGAACAGTCGAGAGATTTTTCACTAAATGCGAGAAAAAACGGGTTTGGTGCCATAATTGCCGCTGCAGGAATGGCGGCGCACCTTGCGGGTGCTATTGCTGCTAACACAACTCTGCCTGTAATCGGAATTCCTTGTAAATCATCTGTTCTTGATGGCATTGATGCTCTTTTATCCACAGTTCAAATGCCGACAGGTATTCCTGTTGCAACCGTTGCAATAAACGGTGGAGCAAATGCCGCTTTACTCGCCGCGCAGATTGTTGCGGTTGAGGATAACAAGCTTGCCGAAAGGCTTGATACAAAACGCGCTAAAGATTGTGCCGCTGTTCTTCAAAAAGACTCCGCACTTAATATATAACAAAGATAAAATAAAGGAGAAATAAAAATGGCTAACAAACTTTTGTACACAGGAAAAACCAAGGATGTATTTGCGCTTGAAAACGGAAATTGTCTTTTAAAGTTTAAGGACGATTGCACCGGCAAAGACGGCGTGTTTGATCCCGGTGAGAACTCTGTAGGTCTTACCATTGAAGGCGTTGGTGATGTAAACCTTCGTATGTCTATATACTTCTTTGAAAAAATAAATGCCGCAGGCATTAAAACCCACTATGTAAACGCTAACCTTGAGGATACCACTATGGAAGTCCTTGCCGCTAAGGTGTTCGGTAAGGGTCTTGAGGTTATCTGCCGCTATAAGGCTGTAGGTAGTTTCTACCGCCGCTATAGCGATTACATCGAGGAGGGTGCGGATCTTGATGCTTATGTTGAGATGACCTTTAAAAATGATGAAAAGGGAGATCCCCTTGTAACTAAGGAAGGTATAGTTGCTCTGGGTGTTATGAGTGATAAGCAGTACGACGATATTAAGGATATGACCCAGAAGATTACCAAAATAATTGCTGACGATTTAAAGGAAAAAGGTCTTGACCTTTATGACATCAAGTTTGAGTTCGGTTACGATGCAAACGGTGATGTTATGCTTATTGATGAAATTGCTTCAGGAAATATGCGTGTATACAAAAACGGCGAGTATATTGATCCTATGACTCTTTCTGAGTTGTTCTTCGCTTAAATGTAATTTAAAAAATATAGTGTGTGGCAGGTTTTTACCTGTCACACGTCATTCCCCAATAAAAGAAGGAGCAAAATAAATGGGAGGCTTTTTCGGCGTAGTAAGCCGTGAGGATGCGGTTGCAGATGTATTTTTCGGTGTTGACTACCATTCACATCTTGGTACCCGACGCGGCGGTATGGCGGCCTATGATAAAGATTTAGGTCTGCAAAGAGATATCCATAATATACAAAACTCACCCTTCCGCACTAAATTTGAAAAGATTTTTGATGAGATGAAGGGTACCTCTGCAATAGGCTGTATAAGCGATTATGATCCTCAGCCATTGCTTATCCGTTCAAACTTCGGTACATATGCTATCTGTATTATTGGCCTTATAAATAATGCTGATGAACTGATAGACAACTACCTGTCCCTCGGCGGTCATTTTGGCGCTATGACAGGCGGTCATATCAACTCAACCGAACTTGTCGCCGCGCTTATAAACCAAAAGAAAGATTTTGTTGAGGGCATTAAGTTCGTTCAGGAGATTGTCAAGGGTACCGTTAATATTCTTATCCTTAAAGATACAGGAGAGCTTATAGCCGCAAGAGATAAAATGGGAAGAATTCCTGTTGCAATCGGCAAAAATGAGAACGGACACTGCGTTTCATTTGAAGCCTTTGCTTATAGAAAGCTCGGCTATGAGGATTTAAAGGAGCTTGGTCCGGGCGAAATAGTTGAGCTTACTGCCGATAATATGACTCAACTTGCCGCTCCGGGTAAGGATATGCGTATTTGCGCTTTTCTTTGGAGCTATTACGGTTTCCCCACATCAGGCTATGAGGGAATCAGCGTTGAAATGATGCGCTATAAAAACGGCGAAATAATGGCTGAAAACGATAAAATGCAGGGAGTGGCACAGGATATTGATTATGTGGGCGGCGTTCCCGATTCAGGTACACCGCACGCAATAGGCTATGCAAATAAAAGCGGAGTTCCGTTTGCCCGCGCATTTATAAAATATACTCCTACTTGGTCAAGAAGCTTTACCCCCACAAGCCAAAAGGAGCGTAACCGCGTAGCAAAAATGAAGCAGATACCTGTTCATGAGCTTATAAAGGATAAATCCCTTCTTTTTGTCGATGACTCAATCGTAAGAGGAACTCAACTTAAGGAAACGGTAGATTTCCTTTATGATAACGGTGCAAAGGAAGTGCATATGCGTTCGGCTTGCCCTCCGATAATGTACGGTTGCAAATACCTTAACTTCTCCCGTGCAACCTCCGATATGGAGCTAATTGCCCGCCGTGTAATAATGGAGCTTGAAGGGGAAGAAGGCTTTAATCATATAGAAGAATATAGTGATTCTTCAACGCAACGCGGAAAGAATTTACGCAAGACAATTTGTGAAAAGTTCAATTTTGCCTCGCTTGAATTCCAGTCACTTGACGGTATTATAAAGGCAATAGGAATGGAGCCGTGCAAGCTTTGCACCTATTGCTGGAACGGAAAGGAATAAAACAAATGAGTATGCAATCTAAATCCGATAGCTACGCAGCCGCAGGTGTTGATATTACTGCAGGCTACAAGGCTGTAGAACTGATGAAAAAACATATTAACCGCACCAAAAACGAGGGTTGTCTTGACGATGTCGGCGGTTTTGGTGGTTGCTTCGGCTTGAATCTTACAGGAATTACCGAGCCTGTTTTAGTTGCAGGAACCGACGGTGTTGGTACCAAAATTAAGCTTGCAATGCTCCTCGATAAGCACGATACCATCGGTATCGACTGCGTTGCTATGTGCGCAAACGATATTATCTGTTGCGGTGCAAAGCCTCTTTTCTTCCTTGACTATATCGCTTGCGGCAAAAACATCCCCGAAAAAATTGCCGATATAGTTGCAGGTGTTGCCGAGGGTTGTGTTCAGTCAGGCTGCGCTCTTATCGGTGGCGAAACTGCTGAGCATCCCGGACTTATGCCTGAGGACGACTACGACCTTGCAGGCTATTGCACAGGCATCGTTGATAAGTCAAAGATAATTGATAATAAAACTATGAAAGCAGGAGATGTTGTTATAGCACTCGCATCAAGCGGTGTTCATTCCAACGGCTTCTCTCTTGTACGTAAGGTTTTTGATGTAGAAAATTCCGATATTTCTTCTCCTGTTGCTGAGCTTGGTGGAAAAAGCATAGGAGAAACCTTACTCACCCCCACAAAACTTTACGTAAAATCCGTTCTAGCCCTTCTTGAACAGGTAAAGGTAAAGGGCATATCCCATATTACAGGCGGCGGTTTTTACGAGAATATCCCCAGAAGTATTCCTGATGGCCTTGGCGCAAAGATTGATAAAAACGCCGTTAAAATTCTTCCTATATTCAATCTTATTGCAAAAACAGGCAACATTAGTGAGAGAGATATGTTTAACACCTTTAATATGGGCGTTGGTATGAGCATTGTTGTTCCTGCCGAAGA
>JAZRQA010000056.1:0-10699 GCA_045649505.1 Acutalibacteraceae bacterium | reverse complement strand
GGCTCTAAAAACAGAATATCATCACGTTTTGCAGCATCGCCCTCAGCAAGAACTGAACAAGCGGCGACAACCGTTGTTTTTGCCTTTTCCATAAGAGCATACATAGCCTCAAGAGATTCGCCTGTGCTTATAACATCATCAACAACGAGCACCCTTTTGCCTTGTATCTTCTCGACATCTTCCATACCGAGATACAGCTTTTGCACATGGTCGGTTGTAATGGAGCGTACCTTAACCTCAATCGGGTCACGCATATAAACCTTAACACCCTTACGGGCAACTATGTAAGGCTTACCCGACTGCCTTGCCATTTCATAGGCAAGGGGTATACTCTTAGCTTCGGGAGTTACAATAGCATCAAAATCGGGGACTTTTTTAAGCAACTGCTCTGCCGCCGCTACGGTAACCTCAACATCACCAAAAAGGATAAAAGCGGCAATATCGAGTTTATCACTTACAGGAAATTTTTCAAGTTTTCTGTCAAGTCCTGCTATTTTCATTTCGTAATATTCAGACATTGCAATTCATACCTTTCTATAATTTAACCGGGAGGCCAAGCAAGATTTCTTCTTGCGAGTAGGTGAAAATGTATATGTCCTACCGTCTGTCCCCCGTGCTCACCGCAGTTGTTTACCACGCGAAAGCCCTCTTCAAGTTTTTCCTGCTTTGCAATTTTTGCAACCGCCTCAAAAACCTTTGCGATAAGCAAACTGTTTTTCTCGGTTATATCAGCCGCACTTGCAATATGCTCCTTAGGTATTATAATAGCATGAAATGGTGCCTGGGGGTCTATATCCAAAAAGGCATAGACGCTATCATCCTCATAAACCTTGGTAGAGGGTATATCGCCTTTAACTATATTACAAAATAAGCAATCCATAAAATTAACCCAACATTTCTTCAAGTTTTTGTGCAGCAAGGCCTATGGCGTATTCTGCTTTATCAACGCTTTTACCGCCAGCCATTGCGCTATCAGGCTTACCGCCGCCGTTACCGTCGGCAAGTTTGGCAATTTCTCTGACTAAATTACCTGCATGGGCACCCGCCTCAACAGCGTTGGCACCACAGGTTACACAGAAGGTAAGCTTTGGTCCGTTTACTGCAGCAAGCACAGCAACAAAGTCGGCGTGGTCACCCTTAATGCGCTCACACATATTGCGCAGTTCATCAGGAGTAACCTCCTTCATAAGAGCAGTTATGAGCTTAACGCCCTTAACGCTAACAGCGTTTTTGAGCATCTCATCAATCTTGCCGCCTGAAACCTGAGCCTCTAACTTTTCAAGAGTCCTTTCAAGTTCCTTAATCTCAGCGTTAAGCTGTGCTGCCTTTGAGGGGAGGTCAGCAATATTATTTATCTTAAGCTGTACTGCCGTATCTGCCATAAGCGCACGGTCTTTATTCATAAGCTCAATTACGTTAAGACCTGTATAAGCCTCAATTCGGCGAACGCCTGCAGCAACGCTTGATTCGGAAACAATGCGTAAAAGTCCTATTTTTGCGGTGTTATCAATATGTGTTCCTCCGCAAAGTTCAACCGAGCGGTCTCCTGCGGCAACAACGCGTACTACCTCGCCGTATTTCTCGCCAAACAATGCCATCGCGCCCATTGCCTTGGCTTTGGCAATTTCCATTTCCTCGTTAACAACGGTAATTCCTGTAAGAATACTGTCATTAACCTCATTTTCAACAGCGGCTATCTCTTCTGCTGTAAGCGCAGAGAAATGTGTAAAGTCAAAGCGCACGCTCTTTTCATTTACAAGCTGACCAGCCTGCTCAACATGGCTGCCAAGCACCTTGCGAAGTGCCGCCTGTAAAAGATGCGCCGCGGTATGGTTTCGACGAATAGCCATACGGCGGGTATTATCAATTTGAGCCTTTACACAATCCCCTACAGATACGGCGCCTGATTTTACGATGCCTAAGTGGGTGAACACTCCGGCTGTAGTCTTTTTAGTATCGGTAACGGTCATTTCGAAGTTTGCGGCTGAAATTACGCCGGTATCGCCTACCTGTCCTCCGCTTTCTGCATAAAAAACGGTGTTATCAAGCACTATTATAGCCTTGGTACCCTCGCCTGCAACCTCGGTATGCTCACCGTCTACAACGATATCAAGCACCTTGGCCTCACAGAAGGTATCCGTATAGCCTGAAAATACGGTCGCGCCGATATCCTCAAAGCTTACTCCATCGCTCTTCCAACTTTCGCCGTCACTCGCTTTTCTTGCATTTCTCGCGCGGTTTTTCTGGTCCTCCATAAGGGATTTAAACTTTTCCTCATCGAGGGACATTCCCTTTTCCGCAATAATATCCCTGGTTAAGTCAATCGGGAAACCGTAGGTATCATAAAGCTTAAAGGCATCCTCACCCGAAAGGGTGCCGCCGTTTTTGGTAAGGTCGGCAAGCATATTAAGACCTTGATCAATGGTCTTATTGAAATTTGCCTCTTCGTTATTTATAACCTTGGCAATCAGCTCGCGCTTTTCCACAAGCTCGGGGTAGCCCGACTTATTTTCGCCGATAACAGCGTCGCAAAGCTCCATAAAGAATGTGCGGTTAATTCCAATGAGCTTACCGTGACGTACAGCACGGCGGATGATGCGGCGAAGAACATAGCCTCTACCCTCGTTTGAAGGAATGATACCGTCGCTTATCATAAAGGTTGCGGCTCTTGCGTGGTCGGTAATAGCACGGATAGAGATATCAACCTGCTTATCCTTACCATATTCCTTACCCGAAATTGCGCAGACCTTGTTTAAAATATTACGGATGGTGTCAACCTCAAACATATTGTCAACATCCTGCATAATGCAGGCAAGACGTTCAAGGCCCATACCTGTATCAATGTTCTTATGCTCAAGCTCGGTATAGATGCCGTCACCCATATTATTAAACTGTGAAAAAACGTTGTTCCATATTTCCATATAACGGTCACAATCACACCCAGGCTTACAATCGGGCGAGCCGCAACCGTACTTTTCACCGCGGTCAAAATAAATCTCGGAGCAGGGGCCGCAGGGACCTGTACCGTGCTCCCAAAAATTATCTGCCTTACCGAGGCGAACAATATGCTCCTCGGGCACACCTATAACATCGCGCCAGATGGCATACGCCTCATCATCCTCCTCATAAACAGAGGGCCACAGCCTGTCCTCAGGAATTTCAAGAGTTTTGGTTAAAAACTCCCAAGCCCACTCGATAGCTTCATTTTTAAAATAGTCACCGAAGGAAAAGTTTCCCAGCATTTCAAAATATGTACCGTGGCGTGCGGTGTGACCTACACGCTCAAGGTCGGGGGTACGAATACATTTCTGACAGGTGGTAACACGGTTTCTCGGCGGCACTACTTCACCTGTGAAATACTTTTTCATAGGCGCCATACCCGAATTTATGAGAAGAAGTGAATTATCGTTATTGGGTACGAGAGAAAAACTAGGCAAACGAAGGTGGCCCTTGCTCTCAAAAAAGCTTAAATATTTTTCTCTGAGTGTGTTAAGTGACATCCATTCCATTTTTGTAACTTCCTTACTGTTTATTTTAAAATCCGCCGCGGGAGGCACCGCCACCGCCGAAGCGGCCACCGCCACCCGAAAATCCACCGCCTGAACCTCTGCCACCGCCGAAGCGGCCGCCTCTGCCGCCAAAGGCAATAAGGTAAAGAAAAAGTCTTGGATTACGGATAAAAATTATAATAACTATAACGGCGAGAATTGCCGTACCGATAAACTGAAAAGGAGAAACCTTTTCCCCATCAAGGTTCTCGGTAGTATAATTTTCGTCAATATTTTCGGTTAAACCGAACTCGGTATACACTTCATTTACAAGTGCCGCATAGGCGCCTTTAAGTCCTGTGGAGAATTCATCTACCCTAAAATAAGGCAGAGCATAGGTATCGAGAATTCTGCCTGCTTTAGCATCGTTGACAGCACCCTCAAGACCGTAGCCCACCTGAACGGTAGTCTGCCTATCGCCAACGCTTAAAAGTAAAACTATACCTGTATCGTTTTTTGCTTCTCCTACGCCCCACTCATTTCCTAAATTAAGGGCATAATCATTAACCTGCATACCCTCAAGGGAGTCAACTGTTACAACCACTACCTGAGCTTTGGTTGCATTATAAAGGGCTATTCCCTTTTGCAAAATTTCGTTTTCATCTGAATCTGAGATAACATTTGCAAAGTCGTTTATAAAAAAGTTACTTGTTGGCGCAGGGTAAGAAACAGCACCGGTCAAAACACCGATAGCCGCTATCATTAAAACAAAGATACCGGCTATTTTTAGTATATATTTTTTAATCAAAGCTTACCTCGGGCACATCCTGAGCCTGTGCATCTGCCTCAAAGAAATCAGCCTTTTCAAATCCGAAAATCCCCGCAATAATATTTTTGGGAAATTTACGGATACTCGAGTTATAATCCTGAACAGCTTCGTTATAGAGCTTCCTTTCCTGTGCAATACGGTTTTCGGTGCCTGCAAGCTCATCCTGTAAAGAAATAAAATTCTGATTAGCCTTTAAATCGGGATAGTTTTCAACAATAACAAGCAGCCTTGAAAGTGCTGAATCAAGAGCCGTATTTGCTGCACTCGTTTCCTCAACGGTATCGGCACCGGCAAGTGCGGCGCGCGCTTCGGCAATGGCTGTATATAGCTCATTTTCATGTGCCGCATAGCCTTTTACGGTATTCACAAGATTGGGAATTAAATCACTGCGGCGCTGAAGAACATTCTGCACCTGAGCGAACTGGCTTTCCACTGCAGTCTGCCTGTTAACAAGGCCATTATATGACCCTACAATGGACGAAATCAAAATAATAACAACTAATGCTACAACGCCTAAGGTTATCCAAAACTTTTTGTTTTTCATAAAAGTTCTCCTTTTTTAATATGCTTTACCCCAATAGAGCATAGCTTTAGCAGGCTTTCCGCAACAAACGCACTTTCCTGAAATTTCCTCCTGCTCAAAGGGGATACAACGCGAAGATACGCCTGCAAGCTCCTTAAGTTTCTCCTCGCACTCGCGGTCCTCACACCACATTGCGCGGATAAATCCGGGCTTGTTTTCGGCTAAATCTATCATTTCTTCCATATTATGCGCATCATAGGTCATTTCATTCCTGTGGGAGAGCGCTTTATTATAAAGTCCGTCACGCACGCACTCAAGGAGTTTTGGGATTTCGGTTTCAAGGTCATCAAGTGAAACGGTTATCTTCTCGCGGTTATCACGGCGAACAACTACACAGCAGCCGTTTTCAATATCGCGTGGGCCGATTTCTATTCTGAGAGGAACGCCCTTCATTTCGTACTCGGCAAATTTCCAACCGGGAGACTGGTCGGACACATCAATTTTAGCGCGGCAATATTTTTTAAGACCCTCGTAAAGGCGCGTAGCCTTTTCGATAACACCCTGCTTGTGTGTTGCAATGGGAACGACAACCACCTGAACGGGGGCAACTGCGGGAGGCAATACAAGACCGTTATCATCACCGTGGGTCATAATTATTGCACCGATAAGACGGGTAGAAACACCCCAAGAGGTTTGGAAGGGTGTAGAAAGCTTGTTTTCCTTATCGGTATACGCAATACCGAATGCTTTGGCAAAACCGTCACCGAAATAATGAGAGGTGCCGCTCTGCAAAGCCTTACCGTCATGCATCATAGCCTCAATTGTATAGGTATCCTCGGCACCCGCAAAACGCTCTTTTGCGGTTTTAACGCCCTTTATTACAGGAATTGCAAGATATTTTTCAGCAAACTCGGCATAGATGTTAAGCATCTGTACCGTTTCTTGTCTTGCCTCTTGTTCGGTAGCGTGGATTGTATGTCCCTCCTGCCAATGGAACTCACGGGAGCGCAGGAATGGGCGAGTTGTCTTTTCCCAACGTACAACACTGCACCACTGGTTATAAAGCTTTGGCAGGTCACGCCAGGAATGGATTATGTTTTTATAATGGTCGCAGAAAAGGGTTTCGGAGGTAGGGCGCACACACATACGCTCCTCCAGTTTTTCGTTGCCGCCGTGGGTTATCCATGCGGCTTCGGGGGCAAAGCCCTCAACATGGTCCTTTTCTATTTGCAAAAGGCTTTCGGGAATAAACATAGGCATAGAAACATTCTCGTGCCCTGTTTCCTTAAACATACCGTCAAGAATTTTTTGAATGTTTTCCCAGATAGCCCAGCCGTAAGGGCGGATTATCATACAGCCTTTAACCGAGGAGTAATCCATAAGCTCGGCTTTGGAAACTACATCGGTATACCATTTTGCAAAATCCTCATCCATACTTGTTATAGATTTTACCATTTTTTCATTGTTAGCCATTTTTATCACCAAGTATCATTATATTTTAGAATAATCACTTTTTCAATGATTATTTATCTGTATTTCCTTGTAGTTGCCAAGAAATGTAAAATCCGGCAGCACAAATAAGTACGCGATGCGCCACGCTTTTAAATGGCGGAAGCTGCACCTTGCCCGAAAGAGCGTGGGGCGTTATTTTAATGCTGCTCATCGCTTTGTACTCCGAAAAAGGCTTCAAGCTCATCTATAGGTATTTTATGGGTGTATGCCTCACCTATACGGTGTAGCAGAACAAGGTTTATATCCTTTGCGGTAGATTTTTTATCCCTGCGGCAGAGCCTTAAAAGCTCATCAAGAGGAGCATCTACCTCGGTTGGCAACCCGAAATCGCCGAGTACGGCTTTTATCCTTTGGGCGGTACCCGCCTGTGTCAGCCCGTTTTTCTCAGCAGCTTCGGTTATCATTACCATACCAACCCCCACTGCCTCTCCGTGGGTTATGCCGCAAAAGTTATAATAAAACTCAATGGCGTGGGCAAGTGTATGCCCAAAATTCAGGTGCATACGTTCCCCATTTTCTCGAAAATCGTTTTCGACCACCACGCGTTTTATATCAACACAGGAGTAAATTATATTTTCAAGGCACTGCTCGGCATCGGGAAAACACAACGAATCAAAAAGCTTCTCGCTCCTTATTGCGCCTGCCTTTATTATCTCACCCATACCGTCACAGAAAAATTCACTCGGCAAAGTATCGAGCGTAGCAGTATCAATAAGCACAAGACGCGGGTTATGAAAAGCACCAACAAGGTTTTTACCGAATTTGGTATCGCATCCTGTTTTGCCGCCAACAGAGGAATCCACCTGAGAAAGAAGCGAGGTGGGTATTTGGATAAAGTCTATTCCGCGTAGGTATATAGCTGCGGCGAAGCCGACCATATCGCCTGTAACACCGCCGCCCACGGCTATGACCAAATCCTGTCTTGAAAGACCGAATCGACTCATAGCGTCAAGCATATTTTCAACCGTTTGAAGATTTTTGTTTTCCTCGCCTGCAGGAAATGCAAAAAGCGAGGTATCAAAATTTTCCTTTTCAAGGGCAAAAAGTATCTTTTTTGCATAAAGGGGCGCGACATTGCTATCCGATATAACAAGAATCTTTTTAGCCTTCGTCACCTGCTTTATATAATCACAGCAGTTATCAAGAAGATCCCTTTGTATAATAATATCATAAGGTTTATCGGCATTAACCGTCATTTTAAGCATAAAAATTAACTCCTAAATTTTAGATTTGAGAAGCTTTGTATTTGCTCATCTGTTACATTTGATTTTAAAACTATAATCATTTTCAGGACTTCTGTATTCTAATCATTATACTATATTTTAAATAATTATTCAAGATTGTTCTTAGTGAAAAGTATATTTTCTGCAATGTTTTCTGCGTCATTCTCGGCATTGACTGCAATTTAAGCCACGCACTTATATATCGGGGCACGAAAAGCAAGTGGTTTGCGAACCTTTGAAAGCTTTTCCTTTCCATTAAGCAGGGGGCGAGTTGTATCGCCGTCAAGTGTGCGAAGGGTATCCAAATATTTGTTAAACTCTACCTCAGGAAAAGAGTAGAGCATATAATCGGCATCAATTCCGCTTGCTTCAAACAGACGAGCGTGTATAAACGGCGACATGGAATGTGTTAGCGGATAGCCAATTAAACCAAAATGTTTTTTCATAAATATCACCTGCCATAAAATTCCTTGTTGACAAATAAGCGTTTTTAGAATATCATTTGTATAGTTAATCTTGACTTATGGATAAATATGTTGTATCCTAATATATGTATTTTAATATACCATATTTGTCGTTTTATGTCTACTTTTAATGCTATTTTTTGGAGGTTTTTTTATGGTATTCGAAAAAATTAAAGAGATTCTTGCCGAGCAACTCGATACAAATGCGGATGAGATGTCAATGACTACCCGCATTGTTGATGATTTAGGCGCAGACAGTCTTGATGTTGTTGAAATGCTTATGACCGTTGAGGATGAATTTGAAATTGAAATTCCCGACAGTGTTATCGAGGATTTAAAAACCATCGGCGATGTTGTTGAGTACATACAAAAAAATAATTAAATTTTAAAAACAAAAAATCCTCGCATCGGTAATTCGATGCGGGGATTTTTCTTTTATGATATTAAAACAGTCAACCAATAGCCCTTAGTCAAATAAATTTCCATTTTGGTCAAACTCTAAAGTCTGAGCATCGCCCAGAATTTCAATTTCGGGAATTTTTTTGGCTTCTTCTAAAAGGTTTTGCGAAATCCAGATTGTGTCCATTTCGAGCGTACTGCCAATCCGTATCATTGTAACTTCCTGCGGAGTTTTTGCAGGCACCATTTTTATTGTTGCCTGAATAGTACGCTTGTGGTCATCAAAATACATCGGTATCTTACAAAGCTCGGTAACGGTGCTTGTGAGCGAGTTAGGATATGTGTTATCAAGGCTTATCTTTTCAACCACTCGCTTTGAGCAGGTATCAGCCATTCCAAGGCCAACAAAATTACCAAGAGTTTCATCGGTTAAATCTAAAATACCTATTCTCGTTGCATCAATTCCTCCCTTTATGGTTGGAACTATCCAGCGTCCTGCAATGTTGGGGTCCATTCCCTCACCGCTGATATTTTTACCGATATAATCAACTATCAGTACATCAACCTTGTCAAAAAGCAAACGAGCCATTTTTGATTTTGCATAATCGAGTAATTTCGGCTCCTCGTCAACTATCTGTTCACGGGTCATAACCCTTACCTTAACGGTTTCGTCGTAGGCATTTTCGATAAGTCCTACACCTAAAATGACATTTGCATTTTTAAGTATTCCAAGCGAAAATCTTTCAACATTAGGACCTAAATGCAAAATTCCCTGTCGGTGACAAACCTCGGCACCTGCCTGACATCCAAGCCCTATAGCCAGCATTTTCATAACGCCGCTTTCAAATCTTCCTCTAAAAGCAGTATGAGCCTTTATTCTGTTAAGGGAGATTATACCGTCAGCCTCGGCGGCAAGCTTGTTTATTAAAATAGGTCTTCCGTCATCAAGCTTTCCTATTTCAACCGTTTCCATCGTAGCCAAAACAGGACATCCTATATTTTCTTCAACAACACCGTATTCAGCAATAACCGCCTTTTGTCCATCGGCGGTTGAGCCACCGTGACTTCCCATAGCAGGTATTACAAAGGGTTTTGCGCCCAGTTTCTTTAAAAAGGAAACAAGGGTTTTTATAACAAGCGCAAGATTATCTACTCCGCGACTGCCTGCAGTAATTGCTATGCTCATATTGGGGCGAATTTTTGCCTTTACCTCATCTCTATCAAGCTCGCTTAAAACGGCAGCCTCAACATCCAAAAGCTTATCACGATCAAAATGCTGACGAACAGGCACCATTTTTGGTATATATACATTTTTCAAAAGTTCATTAACCGAACCCATAGCCATATCTCCATTCCTTATAGACTAAATCGATTATATCACAGTTTTTTTGCTAAAACAAGGAATTTATTAAAATTATAACTTATAGTTTGCATATTATTATAATCGTTAAACATTTTTAAGTTACCGCAAAGCAAAAAAACACTAACTCCTTTCGAGATAGTGCTTTTTGCAATAAAAAAAATAAAGGATTTAAAAATGATAAATATATATTATATCTTTGCAAGCTTCTTTTTAAGCAACCGAATAACGCGCCTTTCCATTAAAACAAGACGGCGCTCGTTAAATATGCCCCAAAGCACGAAGCCGATTAAGGCAACCTCGATTAAAGTTTGAAAAACAGCAAGTAAATTCATATTTTCCTCCGCCGAACATTTGTTCTTTTTCTTTATTATACTCTTTTTTTAAAATTTGTCAAGTGCTTTTTACAAATTTATTTTAAAAAAATAAAAGTCCCCAAAAGGGGACTTTCTAAAAAAGTTTTTATTCATCCTCGTAATTTTCGGAATATGGTATACTTTCGAAATCGTTATAGATTAAATTTGTGTCCACATCCTCGGCGAGGTTAACAATACGCCTACCCTTTTCAGCCGCATATCGCAGGGTTTGCGCTGTGCCACCCGGAGCACCGTCAAAGAAGGTCAACACGATATCACTGTTATCAACCATAAACTCGTTACGCTTAAAATAGCAGCCTTTATAATAGTCATCCGACAACAAAATAACCTCGTCAGCCTGCTCAATAATATTATTAAACCGTTGTTGCCAATCCTCGCTGAAATTCTTATGCTGATTTTTAAACGGAAGGCAACACACAAGATTTATAACAAGGTCCGATCTGCTTTTAAGAAGCAATACAAGCTCAGCGGCTAAGATATCAAAGCCCATTGCCATCCCTGTATAGAAGGTTAGACACCCCTCC
>JAZRQA010000055.1:0-18276 GCA_045649505.1 Acutalibacteraceae bacterium | reverse complement strand
CCCGACACCTGATAGGCACCCGCCGTAATGGAAAAAATAAGACAAAATATCAATATTATGGGAAAAATGCATTTTCTCATAGAAATCTCTCCGAATATATAGTATAATAAAAATGTTACATTCATAGTATACATTATTTTTTCGAAAAAGAAAAGTTAATTTTAAGAAAAAAGGTGAAATAATTATGGTTTATGTTACGGGGGATATGCACGGTGCCGTTGAACGACTGTATGATAAGGAGTGGAGCAAGCTTAAAAGCGGCGACACTTTAATTGTGCTGGGTGATTTCGGATACCTGTGGTCGGGCGATGAGGAGGAGAAAAAAATAATTGACTACCTTTCAAAACGCAAGTTTACCGTTGCCTTTTTGGACGGCACACATGATAACCTCTCACTGATAAACCGTTGCCGCACAACATACTTCAAGGGCGGAATGGTACACCGTATAAAGGGTAATCTTCTGCACCTTATGCGCGGACAGATATTTAATATTGAAGGACTTAAAATCTTTACCTTCGGAGGTGGAGAGAGCACAGATAAGGATATGCGTCTTGAGCAAGGCTTTTGGTGGCGCGAGGAGATACCCTCCCCTGCTCAGATGGCACAGGGCGCGAAACGCCTTGACGAGGAGGCGTGCAGAGTGGATTATATTCTCACCCACGAGCCACCCTCTCTTGTAAAAAGCGCAATGCTTTTGCGTAGCGGCAATGCCGAACGTGTTAACAAACTCAACGGCTATTTTGAGGAGATAGGCAGAAACTGCGAGTTTAAACACTGGTACTTTGGCTCCCTGCACGAGGACCGTGTGGTAACACCCCTTCATACCTGCGTTTTTAAAAAAATACTTCCTCTTAACCGATAGGACATTTTAATAAAGGTTACAATTCTGTAGTTGACAGATGTGATATAATATAGCATAGGTCTTTTATGTCCTTGAAACAATGCGTTATTCCCATAAGAAAGGAATTGATTTTTATGCATAATACTGACAGACTTTGTCTTGGATGTATGAACGACAACGGCGGCGAACAGGTATGCTCTATCTGCGGATATGATGCTAAAACTAAAAATCCCAAAGGCTCCCTGCCTGCGGGTACCTGGCTTGAGGACCGTTTTCTTATAGGCAAGGTACTTGACAGCAACGGTGAAGGTATATCATACATAGGTTGGGATAATTTCCGTGACTGCGTTGTATATATACGTGAATATTTCCCCACAGTGGTTGCTAAGCGTAATGCCGACGGCAGCGTAGCTATTGCCGAGGGTGGCGCATACGCCTTTAACGAGGGTATTCTTGAGTTCTTGGAGCTTAACAGAAAGCTTGCAAACATCGGCGAGGAACTGCCCTCCCTTATTCCCGTTACCGCAGTGTTTGAACACGGCGGCAGCGCTTATGCGGTAAGCAAAGCACCCGCAGCTTCCATTACGCTACGCGAATTTTTAATGCGCAATGGCGGTACCCTTACCTGGGATCAGGTTCGTCCCCTTTTCCTGCCGCTTTTTACTACAATAGATAAGCTGCACCAAGCAGGCATTATCCACGGCGGTATTTCCCCAGAGACCGTGCTTGTTTGCAGAGACGGAAAACTTCGTATCAGCGGAATATGCATCAAGCCTATCCGCACAACTTCAACCAACTTAGAATATCAGCTCTTTCCCGGCTTTGCCGCACCTGAGCAGTACGGTATAACCGAGGCAGGTGATATAGGTGCGCACACCGACGTTTACGCCATTGCCGCCACCGTTTTCCGTGTGCTTATGGGAACCAATCCGCCTGAGGCGAGTGAACGTCTTGAGTCGGACAATATGGCAGTCCCCTCAAAAATAGCACAACAGCTGCCTAAGTCAGTTCTTACCGCTTTGGCAAACGCCTTACAGGTATACTCTGCCGACCGCACCGCCGATATGGAGTTTTTTAAATCTGAGCTTTTACAGGCGGAAAACGATGCACCTGTACTTGTACATGATAAAAAAACGGGCGCAAAGAGCGATACCGAAGGCAAGGCAAAGAATAAATTTAAATTTGACCAAAGCAAAAAATACGCTCTAATTGCCGCAGGCGTTACTATTGGCGTTTTCGCCGTTATCATTTCACTTGTTCTTATCATTATGAACAAGCCTTCAGATAATTCCTCGGATATCACCTCCACCTTTGTATCTGTTCCCCAGGTAAATCAGGCGGGTGATGTAGCCGAAAGCTATACCTCTACCGAAAATCTTTACAGTGTGCCCGACCTTAAGAAGGTTCCTCTTTCGAAGATTCTTGATAATGACGATTATGAAATGTTCAAGTTTAAAGTTGCCGAAAAACGCTATGATAATCAAATAGCACCCGGAGCTATTATTGAACAGAGTGTAGCTGCAGGCACGAGCGTCAAAAGAGAGACTGAAATTAGTGTTGTTGTAAGCCTTGGCCCCCAGAATGTAACAGTACCCTCTGTAAAAGCTAAAACCAAGGATGAGGCTATAATTGCACTTCTTAAAGCAGGCTTCCTTTACGATAATATTGATGTTAAGGATAAATGGGATGATACTCAAGCCCCGCTTATGGCTATAAGTACCGACCCTGCGACAGGCACTAAGGCTAATGTTGACGGTAAAATCTATCTTTACATCAACTCCTACAAGGGAAAAACTGAAACCTCAGGTGAGGTATATAGCAGCAATATTTCCTCAACACAAAATGATGTTCAGTAATAAATAATAGATGAAAAACTTAAAGGCTCCCTTGCAGTGATGCAAGGGAGCCTTGTTTTGCGCTTATTACAACTAAACCGAGAACTTTTAAAATAAGATGCACAAAGTTTTATTTTAAACGAACGAGGTATTGACAGTATACATATACATTCTGAATTTTTTTAGCCTCTACCCCGTCATCTGCCTTAATAATGGGTTGGGTGTCTGAAGGGGTAATGTAAAGCTTGAATACAAGGGCGTGTTGTCCGGGGCGCATATTTCTTATGCGTTTATATTCAAAATTACGCTTTGATACACCTAAATGGTTAAAAATTACCGATTCAATATCCGGATTAGAGAAGCACTGTAAAAACTCTGCTTCATCATAAACCTCAAGAATATGTTTCGCCTCTTCAAATGTTATATTATAGCATTTGAACTCTCCCTCATTCAAAACCGACATCATACTGCTATTATCGAGCAGTAATAACGGTAAATTTTTAAAATTACTCATAAAATATTCCTCCCTTATTCACTTTAAATATATGAGGCGATAGTCATATTTTATTTGCCATTATTTTATATTACTTAAGCACCTTTATAAAAAGAGGCGGTACTCCTTAAATGGAGCACCGCCTATAATCAAATTAAAACTTATTGCTATAAAAGCAACCATATTCTCTATTGCGTAAACATAAGGAAGAATTGACCTTACTCTACATTTGCTTATTGTTGTACTTTTCTACGATATTTTTAATTCTTTCGATGGGGTTAAGTAACTCGCTTATAGAGTTATCGCAGTTTAGCGTATCGATAAGAAGGGCAATGTATTTTGACATATTAACATTGCAATACCATTCTTTTTCAAGAAGCTCTGGAGGATTGTAAATAAGGTTTGTGGTAAATATCTTATCTATATAGCCCTTTGCATAATATTCATCAAATTTCTCGAAGCCCTCAACAAACAGACCGAAGGTGGAGAAGATGAATATTCTACGAGCGCCTTTAGCCTTGAGTCTTTCGGCAATATCCAACATAGACTCACCTGAGGAGATCATATCGTCAACCAGGATAAGGTCCTTACCTTCGACATCCTCACCTAAAAACTCGTGAGCCTCGATGGGGTTTTTACCGTTAACGATAACCGAATAATTTCTACGCTTGTAGAACATACCAAGGGGCAGGCCTAAAACGGAGGAATAATAGATACATCTGCCCATACCGCCCTCATCAGGGGAAACAATCATAACCTTATCGGGAGAAAGCTCAATATCGTCAACATTCTTAAGCAGAGCCTTGATCATCTGATAGGTTGCCTGAACATTGTCAAAACCGTCCAGCGGGATAGCGTTCTGAACGCGGGGATCGTGAGCATCAAAGGTGATTATGTTCTTAACGCCCATACCGATAAGTTCCTGTAGGGCCATTGCGCAGTCAAGAGATTCTCTCGAGGTTCTGCGATGCTGTCTGCCCTCATAGAGCATAGGCATAATAACGGTTATTCTTCTTGCCTTACCGCCAAGTGCGGCGATTACACGTTTAAGGTCCTGGAAATGATCATCAGGACTCATAGGTACGCTTTCACCGTACATCTTATAACGAACGTTGTAGTTAAAGCAGTCACAGATAATATAAGCATCAAGTCCACGGGCGGTGTGGTTTAAAACGCCCTTTGCCTCACCTGTTCCGAAACGGGGACAGTTTGCCTTAACAACAAAGGTTTGGTCCTTATTAGGCTCACCGCGCCACTGCTTAAGATAATAGTCTACCTTAGAAGAAATGTCCTCACAACCGCGCATGCTGATGATGGCCAACTCACCAAAGGGGGTATGAGTAAAATCAATGCTTGCCATTTTAGTTTTCCTCCCAAAAATTACTTTTTTTATATTGTACCACATTTTGCCCGACTAAAAAAGACTTTTTTCGCAAAAAGAAGAAAAAAATTATTCAAATTCTCATTGCTATAGTTGGCAATATTTGATATAATAAGCGTGTATATATAATTTTTTCGAATTTTCAGGAGGAATAATATGCCTAAAGTAACCCTTTTAGCCCATACTCCCGACCCTGAGCGCACTGTTGCAGGTGCCGCCAAGCTTTGCTACTCTCCCGCAGGTATTGCCGATATAAGAGAGGGGCTTACAGAAGAGAAGACCGCCTCCTTTGTGGAGATGCTTGCCGAGATAGGGCACGAAAGCCCTATAGAGCACGCCTCGTTCACCTTTGGTATTGAGGGCGTTTCCCGCGCGCTGCTTGCACAGATAACAAGACACAGGATAGCCTCCTTCTCGGTGCAGAGTCAGCGTTATGTTGCCGAGCACGATTTTCAGTTCGTTACTCCGCCCGAAATTGCTGCCGAGCCTGAGGCTTTGCGTATATTCAATGAAGCGATGGCGGATGACCTTAAAAAATACAACGAGCTTGCCGATATTTTAAGTGCCAAGCACAAGGCACAGATGATAGCTGACGGTATGGATGAGAAATCTGCCACCCGCGCCGCCGAGAAAAAGGCGATTGAGGATGCGCGCTTTGTTCTGCCCAACGCCTGTGAGACAAAAATGGTTGTTACAATGAATGCGCGAAGCCTTATGAACTTTTTCCATCACCGTTGTTGCAACCGCGCACAATGGGAGATAAGGGATGTTGCAACGCAGATGCTTGCCCTTGTTTGCAGCGTTGCTCCCAATCTGTTTAAAAAGGCGGGACCCTCTTGCCTTTTTGCACCCTGTCCCGAAGGTAAAATGACCTGTGGTAAGAGAAAAGAGATGCAGGAACTTTTCGCCAAAATAAAGGAGAAAAAATAGTTTTTATGGGTAAACTTATTGTTATTGAAGGGCTTGACGGAAGCGGAAAATCCACCCAGCTTGAACTGCTACCTGCCGCTCTTGAAAAAAAAGGTATCAACTGCCGCACCGTTTCCTTCCCGGATTACGAAAGCGATTCCAGCGCCCTTATAAAAATGTACTTAAACGGACAATTCGGGGACAAGCCCACCGATGTTAATGCCTATGCGGCATCTGCATTTTATGCGGTCGACCGTTTTGCCTCCTATAAAACTAATTGGGGAGATTTTTATAACAACGGCGGTACCGTAATTGCAGGCAGATATGTTACCTCTAATGCGGTGCACCAGACATCTAAGCTTGACAAATCGCAGTGGAAGGATTTCCTTGATTGGCTTTATGATTTTGAATACAACAAAATTTCCATCCCTGCACCGAATAAGGTAATTTTCCTTGATATGCCTACCGAGGTATCGCAAAAGCTCCTTCGCAACCGCTACGAAGGTGATGACAGCAAAAAGGATATCCACGAAAAGGATAAAGCATATCTTGACCGTTGTCGCGAGGCAGCCTTGTTTACCGCACAGTATTCGGGTTGGAGTATTATAAACTGCGGTGAAAACGGGCAGCCCAGAAGTGTCCGAGATATTGCCGAGGACATTCTCAATGAAGTTTTAAAGGAGTACCACTAAAATGATATATGTTTTTTTAGCCGAAGGCTTTGAGGAGGCGGAGGCACTTGTTCCCGTTGATATTCTTCGTCGCGGCGAGGTTGAAGTAGCTACCGTTGGTGTTACGGGCAAAACCGTAACAGGTTCTCACGGTATTCCCGTTGTGTGCGATGTTATGGCGTGTGAAATAATGCCCGATGATACCTGCGAGGCGGTTATTTTGCCCGGCGGAATGCCCGGTACACTCAATCTTGAAAAAAGCCCTACCGTACAGCAGTTTGTAGACTACGCTAGCAAAAATAATATTGTTCTTGGTGCCATTTGCGCCGCTCCATCTATTCTTGGCCACAAGGGTATTTTGAAGAATAGGAAAGCAACCTGTTATATGGGCTTTGAGGAGCAACTTATAGGTGCCGAAATCTGTGATGAGCCTGTTTGTGTTGACGGTAACATTATCACAGCCTACGGTGCAGGCGCGGCATTTGATTTTGGGTTTGCAATACTTTCTGCAGTTACGGGAAATGATAAAGAATCCAAGAAAACCGCCGCGGCAATGAGATACAAAAGATAGGAGGCCTTGAAATTGGAAGAAAGAAGAGAGAATGAAGTAGTATCGGGCGAAACTGCTGCCTCTCAAGGCTTTACCGATGATTTTGTTATCGGTGAGGGCTTTGCCATAAACGAAAATGCCACGCCTTCTCTTTCGGCTAAGTCTAAGAAGAAAAAGAGCAGTGTATGGAAAACCGTTAAACCCATTATATGGATACTATCGATTATAATTATTCCTATAATAATTGCAGGCAGTGCTCTGCTTGTTGTGTTTGAATATTTAGGTCTTGGAAAAAGCGGAAACGAGTGTGTTATTGAGATAGCCGAGGGAACCCCCACCATTCAAATAGCACAGCAGCTTAAAGATGAGGGCGCTATAAACAGTCCTATGTTTTTCCGTATATACTCAAAATTAAAGGGTTATGACGGACAGTATAAATACGGTGTTTATACCTTTGACACGGAATGCGGATATGAAGATATCTGTTATATGCTGATGAATGACGGTGCAAAGGCGCAAACGGTTACCGTAACTATTCCCGAGGGAACGGGCATTAAGGATTATACAAAGAATGTCAACGGTGAAAAGGTTACAGTGCCCGGTATTGCTACTCTGCTTGAAAAGGGCGGCGTATGCTCGAAGGAGGATTTTTATGACGCACTGAGAAAAGCAGAATTTAAATCAGAGCTGTTTAAAAATGTTAATACCGGTAAGACCTATTATGAGCTTGAGGGTTATCTTTTCCCCGAAACCTATGATTTTTACTCATACGATTCAAAGACCTGCGCTAAGCTTGCCGTACAGAAAATGTTTAATGAGGCTGAAAAGCGCATAACCAAAGAAATGTATAAGCGAGCCGATGAACTCGGTTACACAATGAATGAAATCCTTACAATGGCATCCATAGTTCAGATGGAGTCGGGCCAGTCAAGCGGTGAAATGTCCAATGTCGCTGCAATATTCTATAATCGTCTAAACAGTGATGATTTCCCGACATTGGGCTCCTCCCCTACCTGCTATTACGGAGATGCTTTTTCTAATGATGACGGCAGATATGATACATATAAAATTCAAGGTTTGCCCCCAGGCCCCTTATGCTCGCCTGGTATCAGCGCGATAAACGCGGTGCTTCACCCCGCAACCGATAAGGACGGTTACTTCTATTTCGTAACCGACAGCTCGGGTAATTTCTACTACCACAAGACCTCCGCCGAGCAGGACAAGACCATTAACCGCCTGCAGCAGGGAGGTAACTGGATATATGAATACTTTGATTAAAAATTTTAAGGTGCCTGAGCTTTTGTGCCCTGCAGGCGACCTGACCCGCCTTAAGGCGGCGGTTGATTTCGGGGCAGATGCGGTATATCTTGCAGGCGAGGAGTTTGGTATGCGCACTGCCGCCACCAACTTTGGCCAGGCTGACCTTGAGACAGGCATTAAATATGCCCACGATAACGGAGTAAAGGTATATATTACCTGCAATACGCTGCCGCACAACGCCGAAATGCCGAGGCTGCCCGCTTTTCTTGAACAGCTTAATGACCTTGGTGCCGATGCGATAATTGCAAGTGATTTAGGTACAATGACGCTGGCAAAGAAATATGCGCCAAGGTGCGAGCTACATATCTCGGTGCAGTCGGGTATAGTTAACTACGAAACGGCGCGCGCCTTTCACGATTTAGGTGCTAAACGCATAGTGGTTGCCCGTGAACTTTCGCTTGATGAGATATCAGAAATTCGAGCCAAAACACCTATGGATTTAGAAATAGAGGCATTTGCCCACGGGGCTATGTGTGTTTCCTTTTCGGCAAGGTGCCTGCTTTCAAGCTATATGACAGGGCGTGATGCCAACCGCGGAGACTGCGCGCAGTCGTGCAGATGGAGTTACTCGCTTATGGAGGAAAAGCGTCCCGGTCAGTACTATGATATTACCGAAACAGACAAGGGTACCTATATTTTAAATGCAAATGACCTTTGTATGGCCCCTTATCTTGATAAAATGGCAGCTGCAGGGGTTGACAGCATTAAAATAGAGGGTAGAGCGAAATCCCACTATTATGTAGCGGTTACCACAAATGCCTATCGAGGTGCGCTGGACAGTTTAATGGAAAGCAAGGGTACAAATTGGCAGTTGCCTGATTGGGTAGGCGCAGAGCTTAACAAGATAAGTCACCGCAACTACTCAACGGGATTTTACTTTGGAGTTCCAAAAAATGAGCAGACCTATTTAAGCGCGGGATATGTGCGTGACTATACCGTTGCCGCTGTAGTCGAGGGCTATAAGGACGGTAAGATTATAGCGGTTATGAAGAATAAATTCTTAAAAGGTCAGGAGTTTGACTGCCTTGAGCCGCACTGTGCGCCCTTCACATTTACTGCATATGAGATATTTGACTGTGAAAACAACCCTATTGATTGCGCACCGCACCCGATGATGCGCGTTCTTATTCCATATGAGCGTCCAATTGCTGTGGGAGCATTACTTCGTATGAAAAGTGAATAAAAAAAGACACCTTTCGGAAAACTAATCCGAGAGGTGTTTTTTATGGTCAAAAGCTTTTCAGCCCGTTTTGCGCAACGCAGCGCACTTTGTTTTTTTATTATAGTGGTCCTTTTATTCGTATGCTGTTTAAGGGTTTTTACCATTGCGGTATCGCCTGAGTATTCCTTGGCGGCAAATGAGCAAAGCAGTTATACCTTAACACTAGCAGGTGCGCGCGGCACAGTGTATGACCGAAATATGCGCGCACTCACTAACAGGGAATATAAAATAATGGCGGCTATATCCCCCACGCCAAGAGCAGTTACTGTTATAAGCAGTGTACTTGAAGGCGAAAGGCGCACCGCCGTGCTTGAAAAGCTTGAATCGGGTATGCCTGCGGTATGCGAGGTTGAAAAGGAAATTGACTGCGACGGAATAATATGTGTGAAGGTACCGGTGCATATGAGCGAGGATCAGCTTGCAGTTCAGCTTATAGGCTATACCGATTCTACAGGTCACGGTGTAACGGGACTTCAAAGAGCGTATGATGATATTCTTTACTGCGAGGAGGGCTATAAAATAAGCTACGCCACCGACGGTCACTCAAACATTCTTCCGGGTGTGGATGCAGTTGAGGAACAAAGTGACGCCGCCTTTGCAAATGCAATAATAACTACACTTGATATGAATATTCAGCTAATAGCTGAAAACGCTGCCGAAAGTATAAAAAAAGGAGCCATACTTATTAGCGAGGTAGGCACAGGCGAAATTTTAGCAATGGTAAGCCGCCCAGACTATGACCCGTTAAATATATCGGCTTCTCTTGAAAACGGTGATTCGCCTTTTTTAAACCGCTGTCTTTGCGCATACAATGTGGGTTCGGTATTCAAGCCATGTGTCGCGGCAGCGGCAATGGAAAGCTCGTCGGCAGTAAATTTTACCCACAACTGCACAGGTAGTACGGTTATAGACTCGCATACATTTAATTGCCATAACCGAGCAGGGCACGCGCTTATGGATATGAAAAATGCTATTTCGCTTTCCTGCAACACCTTTTTTTATAACTTTGCCCAATCGGTGGGCGCAAATTCGATATATGCTACCGCAAATGCTCTGGGCTTTGGCAGCAGCATAAGCCTTGCCCCCGGTATTTCTACCGTGCAAGAGAATATGACAAACCTTACGACTGTAAGACGCTCGCCGCGAGCACTTGCCAATCTCGCTATAGGTCAAGGCGACCTGCTAGCCTCGCCTGTTGTATTGCTGAATTTATACAGTGCTATTGCAGGGGACGGCACCTATACCCTACCCTCGGTTGTTTGTGCTACTATAAAAGACGGTACCGTTACCGAGCAGAAGAAGGCGGCGCCTACAAGGGTGATGAGCGAGCAAAACGCATCAATACTTCGAAACTGTCTTTTAGAGGTAGTCCAAAACGGAACAGGCACAAAGGCAAGGCCGCACAACTGCACCGCAGGCGGAAAAACCGCCACTGCAGAAACGGGCTGGAAAAACAGTGCGGGCAAGCCTGTTTCACAATCCTGGTTTTGCGGTTTTTTCCCATTCGAAAATCCTAAATATGTTGCAGTAATTCTTGCAGAAGACTCGGTTTCGGGTGGCGAGGACTGCGCCCCCGTATTTAAAAGAATCTGTGAGGATATGATTTCGGCGGGCTTTTAAGAAAAAATATCCTGTAGAACAATGATTCTACAGGATATAAAAATATATACACAAAAATTGGAGCAGGCTGCCAAGCACTACAAATATATGAAAAATGCTATGCATATAGCGTTTTTTCTTCCCAAGACCATAAATTACAGCACCGACAGAATATGCTATTCCGCCTGCAAGCAGAAGTATAAATCCGTTTCTCGGCACTGCGGCAATGGTTATTTTGCCTGCCGCCATAATACACCAGCCCATACAAATATAGCAAGCCATTGAAAATTTAGAATATTTTTTAAGGTCAATGGCTGTTAAGGTACAGGCAAGTACCGCCAGTCCCCATACAAAACCGAACAGCGACCACGCCCAAATTGGAGAAATATTTCTTATTGAGCAAAGTAATATAGGTGTATAGGTGCCTGATATAAGGAAATATATTGTGCAATGGTCAATGACCTGCATTACCTTTTTCGCCATACCCCTTTTAAGAGCATGGTAAACACTGGAGCTTGTATAGAGAATTATCATTGAGGAACCATAAACGGCACTGCTAACAACACCCCTCACATTTGCGCCCATAGCGGCGTGAATAACACACACAGTAAGTGCCAACACACCTAAAGCGCCACCCACTATGTGGGTTACATAATTAAATATTTCCTCACCCATTGTGTAATCGGGTAAAGATCTGTTTATAAGCCTCGTTCTAGTCATTTTATCTTGTTTTACCTATAAAGAAAAGCGCAAGTGTGCCGGGACCCGAATGAGCACCGATAACGGGGCCCACATCGGTAATTATTTCAACATCGACAGCGTAGGTCTCACCCAATATTTTTTTTAAGGTCAGAGCGTCCTCCATACAGTCACCGTGAGAGATAAAAATATGGTCGCGACCGTTTTCTTGCGCAAGCTCACCGAATTTATCGGCAAGTGCCTTAATTGCCGCCTTTCTGCCGCGAACCTTAAAACGGCTTATAAGATGACCCTCGTCATCCATATGCAGTACGGGTTTTATTCCAAGCACGCTACCAACAAGGGCAACGGTAGGGCTTATTCTGCCGCCGCGTTTTAGATACACAAGGTCATCAACGGTAAACCAGTGGCAAAGGTGTGCCTTAAGGCTTTCGGCGTATGCTGCAGCCTCTTCAAGGGTGGCACCCTCTTCCTTTTTGCGAACTGTCAAATAAAGCATAAGCCCGAAGCCAGCCGAAGCAGAAAGTGTATCTATTGTAATAATTTTTCGCTCAGGATATTTTTCGCTCAGCTCCTCACCTGCCATACGAGCGCAGTTATATGTGCCGCTGAGTCCTGAGGAGAAGCCTAAGTAGAGCACATCATTACCGTTTTTAAGCTCAGGCTCAAAAAGGTCAATAAAGCCCTCGGTATTAGCGGCAGAGGTTTTGGCGCTTGCGCCGTCACGCATTCTCTGATAAAATTCCTTAGCAGTCAGGTCATAATTGGAATACTGTCTTTCTTCGCCCGAAAAGGTAAAGGAAAGAGCACAGTATTTTACTCCCCACTCATTTAAGGTTTCCTGCTTTATATCGCAGGCTGAATCGGTAAAAATTACGTAATTACTCATAGTAATCTCCTTTAAATTCAAACTTCGCATTCCGCGGCAAATTACACTTATATTATAGTGCCTTGGCAGTTTTTAATTCAACCTACTGTGTAAAGTTTCATCTATACAGGCATAAATCCTGTCTGTAGAGAACAAAATTCGACCTCTACTCACAGTAGAATTCCCTGTGGAAGTAGTGTATTTGAGTAGAATTTACGCTTTATTCATTGATTTTCAGTAGAATTTATGCTAAAATACACTTATAAAATAAATTTTAAGGATTTTTGACCTATGACAGATATTAAGCAAATAATTGCAAAAAACATATCAAATCTGCGTCAGGATAAGGAAATGACCCAAATCGAGCTTGCCGAAAAGCTTAATTATTCTGATAAGGCGGTATCTAAATGGGAACGAGGCGAATCGCTTCCCGATATATCGGTGCTGGTAAAAATTTCAGATTTATTTGATGTTCCATTAGATTACCTTGTAAGGCAGGAGCATAACGGTATTGAGGGCATTACCACGCCTAAGGGTCGCACCGTAAAAAACCGCGGTTTTATAACAGGAATGGCTTTACTGCTTGTTTGGCTTGTCGCAACGGTGGTTTTTGTTATTCTTTACAGTATACCTGAAATTTACACTGCGGGTTTGTGGCTGACATTTATATACGCCGTTCCTGCAACTATGATAGTGTGGCTGATTTTTAATGCGGTATGGTTTAGTCACAAAAGAAATTTTCTTATAATTTCCCTGCTTATGTGGTCAACACTTGCAAGCCTTTATTTAACCCTTGCCTTACTCTCAATAAAAAATTTATGGCTTTTATTTATTGTCGGTATTCCTGCACAGATAATTATTGCGTTATGGTCGGGAATAAAATTTACAAATAAAGATAACAAAAAGGATGCGTAGAAATTTCTACGCATCCTTTAAATTTTTAAATAAAATATGGATAGTTAGTTTGATATATCCTTTGAGCTGTATTGTTTTTTCTTCAGTTTTTCATTTAGACTTGCTGTATGCTTTTTGATTATAGAATAAATAATTGCCCAAATTGCTAAATATCCGAGAACAAAAATACCCGAGAAAACAAAAATCGGAGTTGCGCCCATTTCCAGCCAATCGTTAAGCAGATAAGTAACCAAGTAGCAGATATATAAAAACGTGCCATGAATTAAAATTGCCGCCATTAAGGGTAGGCGTTCAATTTGATAAATAACATTTATACCGCCTGCAATAAATGCTAGTAAAGATAACGAAAATATTCCAAGGCATACCTGATTTACGGTTAGCGTTTGCACATTATAATAATGCTGTAAAATAAGATACAATATTGCCAATACAATAGGTCCAAAGCTTGAAGCAATTAAACCGCGTCGTAAAAACTCTAAAATATTCTTCTTCATATTCCTTTATACCTCCTTCTGATTTGAGCAAAGCAACGTCTGGAAACATATTCACGATAGCCGCATTGAAATACCGCATCCACACCACCGCTGAACGCTGCGTCAAATCGCAAAATACAATGTTCATTAGCAAGGGAGGATTTGTTAATGCGTATAAAATAAGATGGCAAGTTATTCTCCAAATCACGAAGCGTATCCTGGATACGATAGTGATTGCCATTTGTATCAATTGCAATCACTTTTCTGTCAATAATGGTAATACATTCTATTTCACCAAAAGCTAACTTTCGAATCTCGTCATCCCTATGCCCCATAATATTTTCTGTACCGCAAAAGCCACAGACAAGATTTTCTATCTGCTGTGTCAGAGAAGACGGCGAATGAACGATTGCTATTATTTCTTCCTGTGCATTTTTATCGATAATAAGTTTATATTTCATAGCCTTAAATCCCTTATTGTTTTCTCATTTGTAAAAGGAAACACATCGCAGCAATCGCCGTTATAAATACACTGTATAAAAGAATTATCAAAATGTGTGAAGCCGCGATGTGGAATTTTCCACTCAATAACGCCTTTTCCATTTCTACTGCATGAACAAAGGGTAACACATTGGCTATTTTCTCAAAAAATCCCCCTACAAGCTTCAAATCAAACCAAACGCCTGAAAGCCATGCACAAAGATTTGTAAGCAATGCACCGCAAAGGGCGCCGACCTGCTTAACACTAAAAATACTTCCACACAACAGGCCCAATGAAATATTAAAAATAGCCATGGGAATTATTCCAATGATAGCATATACGATATTTATGCTAAAAGTCAAGCCCAAAGGAATCGCAACCATATAGCAGAAACTTATCTGCCCAAGGGCTATAGGCACAATTGGGAGCATATAACCTATTATAAATTCAAAACCTGTAAGCGGTGTTGTATATAACCTATGTAAAAAAGCACTTTCACGGTCTTTAGCAATTACAGTTGCGGAAAAAAGTGTTATAAATGACAGTGCAAATACGGTAATACCCGGAGATAGGGTGTTAATTTCGAACAGCTTTATCGGAATATTTGCCGAGATAGCACTAAGAAGCAACAATAAAACCAACGGAAATCCAAAACCGAAGCAAAGATTGATTGGGTCTCGCAAAATCTCTTTTGCGCATCTTTTGGCAAAAATCATTACTCTCATAAGTTACGCTCCTTTACGATAGAAATGAAAGCTGTTTCGAAATTATCGGTTGAGGCCTCTCTATTTAATTCCTCTACCGTTCCTACTGCAAGAAGACTGCCGCTTTTCATAATACCGATGCGGTCAGAAAGTGTCTGCGCTTCTTCCATATAATGTGTAGTTAATATTATAGTTATCTTGCCTTTCAAAGAGCGAATTATTTCCCATAGGTCATACCTCGCTATGACATCCAAACCAAGAGTAGGTTCGTCCAAAAATAGAATTTTAGGTTCACTAATTAGTGCCATAACGATGCTGACACGCCGTTGCCAACCGCCGGATAAATTTTTAGCCTTTCTATACAAAACACTGTCCAGAGCAAATTGCTCGCAAAACTCTTCAATTTTGATTTTTGTCTTTGCTTTGGAAAAACCGTGAATACCACAGATTAGCTCTAAGTTCTCTTTTACAGAAAGGTTTGAGGCTACTGCGGTTTCCTGAGGGGACACACCAATCAACCGCTTTACCTCTTGTGACTGCTTAAGTATGCTATAGCCACCCACAAAAGCCTCTCCCTCTGACGGTTTTGTTAGGCAGGTTAGCATTTTTATTGTAGTGGTTTTTCCTGCTCCATTAACACCCAACAATGAAAATAATTCACCCTGCTCAATTTCTAAATTGAGATTGTCTACGGCGGTCACATTTTTGTAGCGTTTGACAAGCTCAAATGTTTTTATTTCTCGCATTTGTGTCATCACCCTTTTATATTTTTCATCGCTATAATAGCAAATTAAAAGGAAGAAATGTTGATTTTTGTCTATTCGGTCATTTAGGACGCCTTATCGGTTATGAAAATTCAACACACTAGTATTTTGGAAAGGGTGTCTAAATTCGATGCCCTTTTAATTTTTTATCTATGTATTCAAACCCCTACATATTAAATCACGGCAAAGCCGACACCGAATTTATTCATTATACATCAGCGCAAGCGGCTTACATATTTTATCACGGCAAAGCCGTGCATATCATCAACACGAAGTCTTGTATATCATCATTGCGAAAGGGTTTTGATACACACCTAAAGGTGTGATGAGATACAAGGGCGGCATCGCCGCCCTTGATGATATACAGCCTGACGGCTGATGATATACCATTGCTTTCGCAATGGATAAAAAAATCCAAGTCCGAAGACTTGGATTTTTTGGCGCGCTGAAAGGGACTCGAACCCCCGACCCTCTGCTTAGAAGGCAGATGCTCTATCCAGCTGAGCTATCAGCGCATATTATTCAACTTAAATGAGTTTATCACATTTATATATAAAAGTCAAGAAAAATTGCGAATACTATTTAAAAAACACTTGACGAACTGAGGGTTATGTGTTAATATATATCATGCCCTTAAAAATGCGGGTGTAGTTCAATGGCTAGAATTCCAGCCTTCCAAGCTGGCTGTGTGGGTTCGATTCCCATCACCCGCTCCAAAATCCGCCTTTTTAAGGCGGATTTTTTCTTTATCAGTGTAAAGGAGCAAATTATGAAAAACACTAATTTGAAAAAAGCCGTGTTATCGGCTATGTTTTTAAGCATAGGTATGGTATTGCCGCTTTTAACGGCTCAGATAAAGGAAATTGGTGATACACTGCTGCCGATGCACCTTCCTGTGCTTCTTTGCGGTCTTATCTGCGGTCCCTGGTATGGACTGAGCGTTGGTTTGCTTTTGCCCTTTGTTCGTTCAGTTAGATTCGGTATGCCTCCCATATACCCAAATGCTGTGTGGATGGCACTGGAGCTGGCTACATACGGTCTTGTAATAGGTATTATGTATATAAGGCGCAAAAAATTCTCAAACGGGTATCTTTATCTCAGCCTTATTATTTCACAGTTATCAGGTAGAGTTGTTTGGGGCGTTGCTAAAGCTGTGCTTTTGGGCGTTGGAGGGAAAGCCTTCACCTTCGCCGCATTCATTACGGGCGGCTTTGTAGATGCTCTGCCGGGTATTATACTACAGCTTATTTTAATTCCTGTTATACTTAATATTATAAATACACAAAAGCATAACAAATAATAAAATATCCCGACTCAAAATTCTGAGTCGGGATATTTTTGTGCTTTGGTTAGTCACGACAATAGGTAGCACACCTGATAAAGCATGCAGTGCCGACAAAAATAAGGGTTAAAAATACAAGCAGGAAACCTGTTAGTATAGCACCGATAATGCTGGTAGCGGCAAATCCCACCGCAATAAGGATTATACCCGCGATTAACGCTCCGATAATACCCACAAGGATAGTGTTTATTGCGTTTCTTTGACATTCAGTGCAACCGAGTCTACCGAAAACCGAGCCTAAATACAGTAATACAAGGGCAACCGCGGCTACGCTTACTGCCACAAGGAAGAATACGGGAGCAACCACTATTGTGCCTGTAACGGTGAGAAGAGCGGTAACTATTCCGGCAATCAGTGCAAGCACAGCAGCTACTGCGGTGCAAGAAAATCTGCAAGTGCAATTAGTCATATATTTCACCCCCTGTCCAACCTATTATATGTCAGGGTTTATCATCGGGTGAATGAGGGCAAAGAGTTATTATAATAATACAAACGGTTTAAAATATAAATTTTTATCGTTTTTTCATTATAATGAATATAGGTTGGTGAAAAAGCGCACTTGCGGTTTTTCGAAAAGCTTTATTTGAAAGCTTTTCGACTACCGATTATCATTATAACATAATTCATTTATAACACATATTCTGTAATAAGCAAGGTGCAAAGCACGCGAAAATAACATTTACTGCAGCTTATAAATATTACACAGAATTTACAAATTTCCACAAAAACTTGACTTTTTTGCCCTAAAAAGGTATATTAAATAAAATAACATTTTTTGGAGGCACCTTTTATGATAGAAAAAGCAGTTCGCCTTAACAGTATAGAGCAGGTAAAAGCCTTTGTAAATATAACTATGTCTAAAGATTATGATGTAGACCTCACTCAGGGAAAGTATATAGTAAACGGTAAATCCATAATGGGTATATTCAGTCTTGACCTTACCCTTCCTATGACAATGGTAGCGCATTGTGATAAGGGGGATGATATTACCGCTGACATTGAGCCTTTTGAATATATTGAAAAGAAAAACTAAAAAATGCGAAAAAATACTTGATTTTTTTCACCATGCAATATATAATAATTTGGTACCACTTCTAAAGGTGCATATAACTATGAGGAGAAGTCGCGTAGCCCGGTCGAGCGCGCACGATTGGAAATCGTGTAACGGTTACAAGCCGTTCGAGGGTTCGAATCCCTCCTTCTCCGCCA
>JAZRQA010000054.1:0-44354 GCA_045649505.1 Acutalibacteraceae bacterium | reverse complement strand
AGTTGTGGATATTTACACTATGCAAAGAAAAAAATTTATGTTATAATTTATTAAAATTATATATGGGAGAAAAATGTTAATGAAAAAGACTGCAATAATAACAGGAGCATCTAAAGGTATTGGTGCTGCAACGGCTATTTTGTTTGCACAAAAAGGATATAATGTAGTAATAAATTATAATAATTCTGCCGCTTCTGCCCTTCTACTTCAAAAATCTCTTTCGCAACAAGGACATAATGTATTTGCACACAAGGCAAATGTTTCAAATAGACTTGAAGTGGATCTTATGATAAAGGAAACGCTTTATCGTTTTGGAAATATTGATGTTCTTATTAACAATGCAGGCATTTCAAAACAATCGCTCTTTACGGATATATCAGAGTATGATTGGGACGAAATGATGGACGTAAATCTTAAGGGGGTTTTTAACTGCTGTCAGTCAGTGCTTCCGACTATGATTAAAAACAAAAGCGGTAAAATTATAAATATCTCATCTATGTGGGGGCAAACGGGTGCATCCTGTGAAGTTCATTATTCAGCAGCTAAAGCAGGCGTTATCGGTCTTACAAAGGCACTTGCTAAAGAGCTTGCACCTTGTAACATAACAGTTAACGCCATTTCTCCGGGATTAATAGAAACATCTATGAACTCAAATATAAATGTTGAAGATCTTGCGACATTTGTTGATGAGATTCCATTAGGAAGAATGGGAAGTGCCGACGAGGTTGCTCAGCTTGCGCTGTTTTTAGCATCGGAAGCATCTGATTATATTACAGGACAAATAATTGGACAAAACGGCGGATATGTTATTTAAAAAATTCCTCAAAACCATTTTGGTTTTGAGGAATTAAATTTATTTTTTCATATATTTTTCAATATTAAATTTTTCTCCGCAACCGTAATTTTCATAGACATAGTCTATATCCTTATCTCCCCTTCCCGAAAGACAGGCAAGTATCGAACCAGATTTATGTTCTTTTGCATAACGGATAGCGTATGCAACAGCATGTGAACTTTCAATTGCAGGAATTATTCCCTCAAATCGGCTCAATAGGAAAAATGCTTCCATAGCCTCCTCATCAGATACTGTTTCATAAATTACTCTGCCCTTATCGCGCAGATACGCGTGTTCAGGTCCTACACCCGGATAATCAAGTCCGCTAGCGATCGAGTAAACGGGCAACGGCTCACCGTTTTCATCCTGCAAAAGATAGCTGTCAAAACCGTGAAGTCTGCCCTTTGTTCCAAATTTCATCGTGGCAGCATGGTCGCCGATTTTCTCTCCTTTACCCAAAGGCTCAATTCCGTAAATTTCAACCGGATCACCAAGGAAAGGAGTAAACATACCAAGAGAATTTGAACCTCCACCAACGCAAGCGCAAACAGCATCAGGCATAATTCCCGTCATATCAAGAAACTGTTCTTTTGCTTCAATGCCTATTACCGACTGAAAATCTCTTACTATTTTCGGGAAAGGATGAGGGCCAAGAGCAGAACCAATACAGTAAATCGCATCGTGGTATTCTTTAAGGTAAGCATCAAATGCCGCATCAACAGCTTCTTTAAGAGTTTTAAGACCGTGAGTAACAGGGATAACATTGGCACCAAGCATCTTCATTCTTATAACATTAGGATGCTGTTTTGCTATATCTACCTCGCCCATATATACATCACATTCAAGGCCAAAATAGGCTGCGGCAGTAGCAATTGCAACTCCGTGTTGACCTGCGCCTGTTTCGGCGATAAGTTTTTTCTTGCCCATAAATTTAGCAAGTAACCCTTCACCCATACAATGATTAAGTTTATGAGCACCCGTATGGTTTAAATCTTCTCGTTTCAAATATATTTGACAGTTTCCAAAAATCTTTGAGAGGCGTTCGCAATGATATACAGGGGTTGGCCTGCCCTGAAATTCCTTGCGTATTCTTCTAAGCTCGCTTATAAACTGTGCGGAATGGCAGATTGCCTCATAAGCATCACTTGCTTCCTTGAAGGCTGGAACAAGTTCATCAGGAAGAAATGCTCCTCCGAATTCACCAAAGTATCCGTTTTCGTCAGGAAATTCTTTTAAATAATTATCGAAATCTTTATATTTATTCATTTATATTAACTCCGTTTAAAATATTTTTTTGTTTTATAATGAAAAAAGTTTACCATCGTTTAGTTAATAAACACATAAATTTTTCTCCTCCAAACAAAAAATCCCAAGCATCATAAAAGACACTTGGGACGAAATAAAATTCCGCGGTACCACCCAAATTGGTTAAAACCCACTTAATGCACATACCAACATATATGCTCCACTGTAACGGGTGGAAAACCGTCAACGCCTACTTTAAAGAATTTCGGGCCGCCCTCAAAAGTCCATTCATTGCCAAAAATATTACGAATTTTCACCAAACATTCGCTCTCTGAAAATACAAAAAGACAATTACTACTCTTTATCATCGGTTTATCTTTTTAAAATTTTAGCACAAGATAACAACTATGTCAATACTAAATATGAATTTATTTATATTTAGTAAGGATAAGCTTTGCGGCTTTATAAATATCGCCGCCGCCCATTGTTATAATCAAGTCACCCTGTCCTGCAGTATCACAAATATATTCGCATATTTGCTCAAATGTGTCTATTACACGACAATTTTTTAGACCTTTCTTAATGTCTTGTGATGATATTCCATAGGTATTTTTTTCTCTTGAACCCATTATGGGAGTTAAAACAACTTCATCGGCTATGGAAAGCGCATCAATAAATTCGTTAAGCAAAAGTGCCGTTCTTGAAAAAGTAAAGGGCTGGAATATTACTACAACACGTTTATAATCAAGTGCCTTTGCGGCTGAAAGAGTCGCTTTAATTTCAGTTGGATGGTGCGCATAATCATCAGCAAGAACAAATCCGCCCATTTCGCCCAAAAACTCAAAGCGTCTTCCTGCCCCGCGAAAGCTTTCGAGCGCAGCTTTAATTCCCTGAGCTTCAACACCAAGGTAGTCACATACAGCAAAAGCTGCAAGCGAATTTAAAACATTATGTTTACCAGGAACATTCATACAAACACGAATAATCTTCTCTTTGTTCTTATAAACATCAAAACTAAATCCGTATTTTTCAGGTTGAATATTATCGGCATAGTAATCATTTGAAGCATCAAATCCAAATGTTATTAGTTGGGCGTTTGTTTTGTTTGCCGCTTTAATTACAAGAGGATCATCTCCGTTAATAAAGCTAAGTGATGACATTCCGACAAATTCGCCAAAAGATGCAACAAGATTATCCATAGTCTTGAAGAAATCGAGATGGTCGTTATCAATATTAAGGAAAACCGAAATATCAGGCGACATTTGTAAAAATGTATTTACAAATTCACACGCCTCACAAACAAGAATATCAGATGCTCCGGCAATACCATTAGAATTTATAAGCGGAAGCTTTCCACCGATAACAGCCGAAGGATCCATCTTGTTTAAATAAAGAATTTGTGTTATCATAGATGTAACAGTGGTTTTGCCATGTGTACCGCATACCCCAATAACATTATCATATTTTCTTGTCAGTGCTCCAAGCAGATGCGAGCGCTCCATTGTTGGAATTTTGCGTTTTTCAGCCTCAACAAGTTCAGGGTTATCCTTTGAAATAGCCGCAGAGTAAACTATAAGTTCAGCATTGTTTATGTTCTCACAGGCATGGCCCATATAAACCTCTATACCAAGATTTTTTATTCTTGTAAGCTGATCGCTCTCATTATTATCCGAACCCGTAAGCACATAACCCTTGCTATGAAGTATTTCGGCAAGCGGGCACATTCCCGATCCGCCGATACCTATCATATGAATTCTTTTAATATTATCAATCAATTTATCTTCAGTTCTTGTTTCTTTCATAAATTTTATCTCCCAAAAAATTTATTACTTTTATTATATTGCTTTTTAAGAAAAAAATAAACAGTTATTTTTAAAAAAGTGGTGAAAAAATGAAACTCATTCTTCCAAACTATGTAAAAAAAGCTCTAAAAACTCTTCATAATGCAGGTTTTGATGCCTGGATTGTTGGTGGAAGTGTACGCGACAGCATAATGGGTAAACCGCCTCAGGATTATGATATTGCAACCTCGGCGAAACCGCAACAGGTTATCAACCTATTTGAAAAAACTATTCCTACAGGAGTAAAACACGGGACTGTTACGGTTTTAATTGATAAAAACATTATTGAAATAACAACATTTCGTACCGAAAGTGGATACAATGATTCAAGGCATCCCGACTCGGTAAGTTTTGTTTTAGATATTACCGAAGACCTTTCACGACGTGATTTCACCGTAAACGCCATTGCATATAATGAAGAAAACGGTTTATTTGATCCTTTTGATGGCTATAACGATATAAAAAACAAAATTTTAAAAACTGTTGGAGATGCAAAAACAAGATTCAATGAGGATGCTTTACGAATTATGCGACTTTTTCGTTTTGCATCACAGCTTGAATTTGAAATTGATGAGCAAACCTTTCTTGCCGCGAATGACTGCGCTCCATTACTAATTAAGATAAGTCCCGAAAGAGTTAGAGAAGAACTTATTAAAACTTTGTGCGGAAATAAACCCGAAAAACTAAATTTTCTCCTAAAAACTAATTGCCTTTCTCATTTAGGCTTATTAGATAATTATTATGTTAGAAATAACATTTGTTTTATTCCTGCTAAGGCTAATCTTAGATTTATATATTTTTGTTATTCGAACAGTATTGATATACAAAAAATTTGTAAAACGCTCAAAACGTCAAACATCTTTTTAAAAGAATGTGAGAGCGTTGTTAGCCTTTTAAATAAACATTTGCCTGAATCAAAAGCGGATATAAAACGTATTTTATCAAATACACATATTGATTATTTTAAATCATATATTTCAATATATGAAGCACTAAGCGGTTGTGAAAATTTGTCCGATAATTTATCAGATATATTAAAAAATAACGAACCATATAAAATTGAAATGCTTAAAATCAGCGGTGAAGACTTAAAAATGTTAGGCTATAGCGGTAGGAATATAGGTAAAACGCTTAATTTTCTTCTGGATAAGGTTATTAAAAATCCTGAAAAGAATACTGTCGAAAGCCTTAAAGCCTTACTGTGACGAAATAAACCCGAATGCCATAGAATATTAGTGTATACTGATATTTTACGGCATTTCTTTTTTTGGAAGGTTATTTTATATGAATAGTATTTTAATCATCGGCGGTGACAAAAGACAACTAATTGCTGATGCTATGCTTAAAAACAGTGGATATAAAACATATCACCTAAACGGTGAAAAAATAGATAATATAAATTTTAATGATTATTCAGCAATAATATTACCTGTGCCGTCAACAAAGGACGAGGTTAACGTTTTTGCGCCTCAGGCAACAAGTCATATTTTATTGAGTAAAATCTTTTCCTCATTAAATGGTCAGCTTTTGATTACAGGAAATTATACGCCAAAATATGAGAATTATATTGATATTTGTAAAAGATATGATTATTCTTTTTTAAATGCTGTTCCAACTGCTGAAGCCGCAATCGGCATAGCAATTGATTCAACGCAAAAAACCTTGTGGAAAAGTAAAATTTTAATTATAGGTAACGGAAATATAGGCAAAATTTTATCCTCAAGGCTTACTTGCTTCGGAGCAGATATTACGGTTTCAGCAAGAAATATTAACGATTTTACAATGCTCGACGCAATGAATATTAAAAAATTAAATACAAATGAATTAAAAAGCAACCTTGTGGATTTTGATATTATATTTAATACGGTTCCTTATCCCGTACTATCAAAGGATAAACTGGAATACTGCAAAAAAGACTGTTTGCTTATTGAGCTTAGCAGCCCGCCATTCGGCATAGATGCCCAAGCAGCAAAAAATATAGGTCTAAAATTTATATATGCTCCTTCCCTTCCGGGAAAGAATTCACCAATAACAGCCGGAGAAATATTAGGAAAAACTTTAATAAATATTTTAAACGAAAACGGTATATACCCATTAACCGATATGCGGAGTGATTGTTAAATGCAAAAATTAAATGTAGGATACGCTTTATGCGGTTCATTTTGCACTATCGCACAGTCGGTAGAGCAAATGAAAATTTTAAGTAAAGGAAATGTAAATATTATTCCAATAATGTCTCCCATTGTATACAATTCAGACACCCGTTTTTACAGTGCTGAAAAACTAAGAAAAGACGTTATTGATATTTGTAAAAATAATATAATTCACGATATTGTAGGTGCCGAACCTATCGGACCAAAAAATCTTTTGGATATACTTATAGTATCACCTTGTACAGGTAATACTATTGCAAAAATTGCAGGCGGTGTAACAGATACAAGTGTAACAATGGCAGTAAAAGCACATTTAAGAAACAACAAGCCTGTGGTATTGGCAATAGCAACAAATGATGCGCTTGGTGCATCTGCAAAAAATATAGGCGCACTGTTCAATACAAAAAATATATATTTTGTACCCTTTTCACAGGACGATCCCTTTTCAAAAAACAATTCCTTAATAGCAGATTTTTCACTTCTATCACCTACACTTAATTGTGCTCTTGAAGGAAAACAGTATCAACCTATAATAATCGAAAAGAAGCTACAATAGGTAGCTTCTTTTCCGTTATACCTTAATACATTTACCAAGATGAAATGAATAAAGTATTTTTTCCTTTACAGGAATTGAAAAAATTTTCTCACAAGCACCGGCATAAATCGATAACTGCTTTGAATATGTGTCACGAAGTTGCTCCTCACATTTAACACGATCGGTTTTAAAATCAACAACAACAATCTTTCCATCCTCTTCAAATAAACAGTCTACCGCACCTTGAATAACTATCATTTCGTCAGAAAATTCCTCTGCGAGACTTGTATCAATTGTTGTAGCAGGTTTTTCTGTTAAAAATCGCATTTCACGTTTAACAAATTTGCTTGAACGAACTCTGTTGCAAAGCTCACTTTTAAGGAAATTCTCTATATGCTGTTTGTTTGATATTTGCGCATCAATTTCACTTATAAATTGCCATTCAACAAGCCTTTTGAGTTCAGAATCAAGGTCTTCTACGGCCTTTTCAAAATCAATAAACTGCATTATTTTATGTGTAGCGGTTCCGCGTTTCGCTCCGTTTGCGCCGCCCTCACATACAAAAGAAGGTTGCGCAGTATAAGAAAAACTTATATCTTCAGCGCTATTTGCAAGCTTAGAAACAGAACTTTTGGATGCTACACTCAATAAAGGAGCATATTCGTATGAATAGTTTAAATTATTTTCTATGCAGTTCTTTATGTATTCAATTTTTTCATTACTTAAATTTATATTATTTACAATTTCCCTATCCGTCTCATCTGGAGCATTAAAAGAATTGCTATAACTATAAATCTTTCCATCAAAGGATGAATCATCCTTTTGACAAATAACAGGAATACAGCTTTTTTCTCTAAAGTGCTTACCATCAGGATGAACTAAACTCGTTAAGAGTATCCAATCAGCAAAAGAAGATGCCTCTAAGAAAAGCGAAGAATCTATTTCACCGTTAAAACATGAAAGAGCGCTTGTCATCGATTCGATTTTCTTTTTTGGCTGACTCACCGACAGCAAAAGGATAAGCTTATCCTGCGCGCGTGTCATTGCGACATATGCAAGCCGTAATTCCTCTTCAAGTTGGAGCTGATTGCTTCTTTCAATAAGAATTTGTCGTTGAAGTGTAGTAAACTTTCTGTTAATTGCGGCATCGTAAAATCTGTAGGAAAAAAACAAATCTCTGTCAATTATAAGATTTGACCTTAAATCCTGCTTGTTGAATTTGCTGCTGCAATCAGCAAATATGCAAATAGGAAATTGAAGTCCCTTTGATAGATGCACTGTCATTATTTTTACGCAATCGCTGTTTGCCGTCGAATTGGAAATAATATTTCTCTCATCAAGATTTTTAATATATCTCACAAATCCGCCGACGCTTCTACCCTCGTTCTCCTCAAATGTCTGAGCAAGCTTAGCAAGAAGCAAAAGATTGTTCTTTCTTTCTTCGCCGTTGTTCATTGCGCTCATAATATTGAGGTAATCTGTTTCCTCGTAAAAATAATATATAAAAGCGGTAACGGACATAGTTAAAAGCTTTCGTCTGAATTTATCGAGAGAATTTAAAAACAATGCGCTTTTTTCATCACCGCTAACTGCTGCCGCAGTAATACAGGAAAACAAATTTGAGTGTCTATGATTTGCACGAAGCAACGCTAAATCATCCGCAGTAAATGAAAATATGGGTGACATCATCACAGCCGCCAAAGAAATATCCTGCGAAGGATTATCAAGAACATCAAGAAACGATAATACGGTGGAAATCTCGCGATTTTGTAAGAATCCGCCAAATGAATAAGATACGGGTATCCCCTGCTTTTTTAATTGTTCAGCATATATAGCCGCTTTACCCTTAGTGCTTCTAAGTAGAATTGCAAAATCACCGTATTTTGCAGGTCTTAGATTATTATGCGCTTTTTCATCTCTGATTACCGCGCCATCATTCATTATCTGTTTTATTTTTTCTGCAATAAAATTCGCTTCTGCAACGGTATTATCGTCTTCACTTTCACCCGTATCAAGGACCGAAATTTCAACAGGCGGTATTTTAGCCTCGGGATATTTAGCAAGAGGATAAAGTCTTTCCTCAGCCCCATAATCTATAGCCCCTGTATTTGAAGTCATTAGATTAGAAAAGAAAAAGTTAATATATTCACATATTTCTTTACGGCTTCTAAAATTATTTCCCAAAATTATCTTTTGGGATTCATTTTCGCTCGAATTTTCATATGCCTTATATCTTTGTTTTTTATTAAGAAAATTTGTTGGTTCGGCTCCGCGGAATCTGTATATACTTTGTTTAACATCTCCAACAATAAAAAGTTTCTTTTCATTATCGGATAAAACCCTAAAAAGCATATCCTGCAATACGTTGGTATCCTGATACTCATCCACAAGTATTTCATCAAAATTGTTTATATAATTTAATGCTTGCGGACGGATTTGAACAACAGAATCTTCAAATTTGCAAAGAAAATCAAAAGCCATTTGTTCTGTATTATAAAAAGTAAGAACATTTCTTTCTTTTAATAACAAATTAAGGGTTTTATCATATTCAATGACAAGATTCGAAAGTTTTTCGGTAAGCGGATAAAGTGTATCGCTTACATCGAGAATATTTTCCCATTTATCAAAAAACAGACAACTAAGATTTTTGCAAATCTTTTTTGCGTTTTCTCGCAATAACTTTGCTGCCCTAACCTGAGGAATATCGTTTGCACCTCGCACCGATGCAAGACGCATAATTTCAAAAGATGATGCACCAAAATAAAGGCTATCCCAATCTTTATTTACAACATCCTCAATAAGCTTGTCTATTTTTACCTTTGAATCCATAAAGGAGGGCTTATACTTCTCATATATTTCAGGAAAATCATTTAAAATTTCAATCGCAGTGTTGATTTTACCGGCGGCAGTATTTAATTTGTTAAGCGCGAATGAATATGCAAAATCAAGCCATAGATCACCGTTGCTTCTTAAATTATTTGCCGTTGCAGCATTTTTAAGCCATCCGTGCGGATTAGGTAATGTTGTTGTAAAAGCATGTATTCGTTTGACATAATCTGAAAGAACAGAGTCATCGTAGCTTGAACCGACCGTTTCAAGCAATTTTAAAAAAACAGGCTCATTCGCATTAAATTCTTTTTCAAAAACCTGCTCAATAGCTTTTTGCTGAAGCACACTAATAATTGTGTCATCTACTATTTTAAAATCAGGATTAACACCAAGCTTATCAAAGTTTTCTCGAACAAGCTCTATGCAAAAAGAATCTATTGTGCAAATTTTCGCACTTGGAAAAAGCAACATCTGTCGTCTTAAATGGCTATCATCCGGTCTTTTTTCACATTCCTCGTTCAGTCTTGCTTCAATGCGCAAACGCATTTCAGCAGCCGCAGCCTTAGTAAATGTGACAACAAGAAGCCTGTCCGCACTTATACCATTTTCTTTATCGCTAATAAGCGAAATAACCCTTTCGGTCAAAACGGCAGTCTTTCCCGAACCGGCGGCCGCGCTAACAAGTACATTTCCCTTTGCGGTGATTGCATTTTGCTGTACAGGCGTCGGTTCAAATGCCATTATTTACACATCCCTTCATTTTTGAGATAACTTCATCATTAGATACATATTCTACCTTTTGGTGCGGCGTATCCTCTATGTGACAAATTGAAGCAAAATCACAATATTTACACGCTGATTTAGCGGAATCATCAATTGGCGAGGCTGATATATTTCCGCTTTTTATTTCTCGACCCATTTTTTGCATAAGATATGTTATATAATCAAAGACTGTTTTAAAAACATCCTTTTCAACATGTGACTGAGTATCTGCTATACTTCCGTCTTTATTAAATTTCATTTTTGGCACAAATTCACCGTTATTTTCTTTTTCCATTGCAAGGAGAACCTCTTCGTCTTTAAGCAAAAGTCCATTCATACAAAGCTCATCGTTGCCAAGCTTTTTAGATGAAGGCATATAAAGTATGCCTGCAGGATTCATACCGAAATAATTGCTTTCGGGGCTTTTAAGTAATGCATACATGTAAATGAGCATTTGCAAATTTAAACCAAAAATAACATCAGATAATTTAAATGCTTTAGTACCTGTTTTATAGTCAATTATTCTAACATAACCGTTCCATACATCAACACGGTCAATTTTTCCTATCAGCTTCATTGCGGATTTATCATCTATTTTGATATCAACTGCAGGAATATCCCCGTTATTCCCTATTGCAAGTTCACATTTTTTCGGAACAAAATCAGACTGTGCAAGTTCTTTGGTAACCTGCTTAGCAACTGAAATAACAGAATTTGTAATAATTTCAACAATAAATTTAAAGCGTGCATTTTTTATCTGTTCAATACCGGGTATTAAAGAGAAATATTCATCCACAAGGTCTGATATAATTTTGCTTATTTCTTCGTCGCTTATATCTTTAAGCTTATCAGAAAAACCAATTATGTATTTTTCCAGAACATAATGCACAACGGTTCCGCGCTGCAAAACATCAAGGGTTGCAGGTTGCAATTTACTAAGTCTTAAACCATAACGGCAAAAATGTGAAAATTTGCATCTGTGAAAAACCTCAAAATCAGAAGCAGATGTTCTAATTTCATCACCGTAGAGCAGATGTGCAGTATTAGCAGAAATAGAAAAATCACTGCACGAATTCTTATTATTGAGTTTATTTATTTTATTTATAAGTTGTGGGTATTTTTTTAATGTTGTGTTTAATTCATGGGTAATACTTGAATTTTCACTTAATGAATCGCAATATGCCGAAAAAAGAGCTGCGCATGTTTCGGGAATATTGTTTTCATTCAACAAATCGGATTTTGCACAAAGAATATTTATATTAGGAAAACATTTTTTTATTCGTTTAATAACTGATGCAGGCTCATTATTTTGAGAAGCACCGCTAATGTATGAAATAAACAACATATCGGAAGGACAGCAAAGACTTGTGTATACAAGCAAATTTTCAGTAATCGCCTGCTCCAAAGTATTATCATTTATCTCAATGCCGCATTCAATAAGTTGTTTTCTTTCATATGCTGCAAAAATTCCGCTTGAAAAAGGTGTTTTTGGGAAAACGCCCTGATTCATTCCTAAAACAAAAGCAATTTTAGGACGCGAGGGTCTAATTCTATCAGCTGCACCAAAGGTAACCTGATCAAGCATCTGCGGGATAGTGCCCACAGATGTATGCCTTATTGCAAGCTTTAATGTATCAAAAAAATCAGAAAAAGAAATACTCTTTGTTCCAACACATTTTACAATACTGTCAAGAATTTGAATATACTTGTCAAAGCCTTGTCGCATAAATTCAGCGTTAAAATCGTCACTATCGTCGCAACACTGTAATTCTCTTTCCTTTAATTTTGAACGCACGTCACAATCCTCTATTAGCTTAAGAAGTGCTATAGCGTGCTGCTCGGCAGTATCACCGAAATTATTCCTTAAATTTACAATAGGAGTTAAGGCTATTTTCCTTATTTCATTTATTCTATCGAGTGTATTTTTAACGTTATCACTGTTAACATCATCATATTTAAGACCGAAGGGATTCATTGTCCATTCTTCAAACCAAAGGTTCCTATCGATATTCCACATATTAACGTAATTTTCAAGCTCGTTTATCTGTGAAAAAGAAAGAGGAGATAATTCGGTTTTTAAGTATGCAAACATATCTTTTGAAGATATTTTGTTAGATGCAGAAAGTGCGCAAATAGCAAAAATGCAAATCGGATGATTTTCAATAGGTAGTTTTTCATCGTAAAAACAACTAACATCATTTTTTGCGCAAGCAGCAAGAATCGCATTCTCATATTCGGCGGTATCGCGCGCAATAATTACAAAATCCCTGTATCTATACCCCTTTGTGCGAACAAGCCTTCTTATATTTCGCGCAACAAATTCTGCTTCATCATATACGCTGTCGGCAGCGCACAAGGAAATATCTTTGGTTGTTTTTTCGTATGACTCAACATCTTCAAAAAAGCTATTCTCAAGGATTTTTAGTTCATTAGAAAAATATCTGCTATCCTTTAAAAAAATCGGCTTGGCGCATTCTACGTTGTATTTTGAGGCGATTGCAGAAATTCTTCTCTTTACATTTCTTAAATTATATAAAATATCAGGCTTGTCCTCATCAAAACCGTCAGAAAGGAGCGAAACTGTAATATTATTTGCCTGAGAAATTATGCGCTGTAAAATTTTATACTGCTGGCCTGTAAAATCTTTAAATGAATCTATATAAACTTCCTTATTATTAAAATATTTAAAATCTCTTAGCTTGTTATATAAGTGCGTAAGATTATCTGTTGGGTCTATAAAACGATTATGTATAAGGGCATCATATGTAAGATAGATTTGTTTAATATCATCTATCTTATTACCCAAAGCGCCAATAGGAGAAATAGACGATAATTGTTCAGGTGAAATAGCGCAGGTTTTAAGTTCATCAATGGTTTCTACCATTATAGAAGCAAATCGGGCAGAGTCAACATATCTACCCCATACTTTTAGCTCTTTTTCAACAGTCTTAAGAGCTAAGCGCATAGTTATGATTTTATCGCAATCTGACATAACAGAAAATGCGCTACCTCCCGCAAGCCTGTTCACTTCATCGCATATTCTTGAAAAACTAAGAACTTCTACACGCATAGCCGACATATCACCGAGGGTATGAAGCACCTGACGTTCACATTCAAAGGAAAATTGTTCAGGAATAAGTAAAACAACTTCTTTTCCCGAAACAACATCATTCTTGATTCGTTGCATTATAGAATATGTGCGGCCGGTTGCAGCACGTCCTAATATAAATTGAAGCAAGGTAACCCTCCTTAATTCAGATATTAAAAATTATTCGAACTATCAATATTCCGCAAACTGCAGGCAGACCGCCGATAGAGGCAGATGAAACCGTCCATTGATTAAAAGGAACACATACGCCTGTGAAATTTTTAAGTAAGCTAATGACAAATATAGCTACTACTCCTATTATAGCATTAAATAAAAAACTTTTAAAGGGCTTTTTTGTTTTTATTAAAAACATGAAATAAATAAGACTGTAGATAATACAAAAAATTATTGATATAATCTTTAAAATTTCCAAAATTACCATCCCCCGTTTTAAATACTATGTAAAGCGGGAAATATTTATGAAATAAGAAAAAAGCTGCTCATAGAGCAGCTTTAGAAGATTTTTTACAATTAAATAAATGCAAGAACATTGGCAATAATTGCAAGAACAAAAAAGGCTATTGCAAAATACTTTGTCCAACGAGGAAGAATTGCATCCACCTGACGTGCTTTATTCTTAGATAGAAAGGTATCGGCACCGCCGGAAATAGCACCGTTTATACCTGAACGTCTACCCTGTTGTAAAAGAACAACAGCAATAATAACTATCGATAAAATTATAATTAAAGAACCTACAATAATTTCAAAAACCATACTTTACACCTCCAAAGTATATTACGCAAAACTTATAATAGCATACTTTTATAAATTTTGCAATACTTTTTTAATTATTTTGACCTGAACAACCACAGCAAGATTCAAAAATCTTTTTTAACTTTAGGCTTTTTTCTTTCTTATTAAGTATAAAACCAAGTTTATCAAGCATTTCTTCAATTTCGGTATTATCATAATAAGCCTTTTCAATACCACGGTTTGAGGCAACAAAAAAAGTACTTCTAAGAATACCATCAGCCATCATAATATCATTTCTGGGCTGAATATCTTTGATAATAACTGAATCATCGGAATATTTAAAAAGGCATAAGCAAAGTGTATCTTCGTTGTCTTTTGCTGCCATACAAAAACAATTCGTTCCGAAAAGAGTATTGTATTTTTCAAAAATATTTTTTGTTTCAAAAAAATCCTTTATTAAATTTATCGTTACCATCTTTATAACACTTCTTTTTTAACTGTTATCGAACTCAGACGCCGTAGCTCGCGTTCATTAAGGTCGCGCCATTTTCCTTGAGGAAGCATACCTAACTTAACTCCTGCAATCTCAGTGCGTTTTAATCTTATTACTTCAAGTCCAACCGACTCGCACATACGGCGTATCTGTCGGTTTCGTCCCTCATGAATTGTAAATATCAATACTGTTCTATCTGTTTTTCGTTCAATTACATACACATCACAAGGTAATGTCGCTTTCCCGTCAAGCATAATTCCTGTGCAAAGCTTGTCTATTTGTTTTTCATCGACACTACCGTTTACCGTTACACGGTAGGTTTTATTAACATGACCTGAGGGATGAGTAAGCAAATTTGCAAAATCTCCATCATTAGTTAGAAGTAAAAGTCCTTCAGAATTTTTATCAAGTCTACCAACAGGAAATACTGTTACGCCAACATCGCGTACAAGGTCACTTACACATTTGCGGTCCTTTTCATCATGCATTGTTGTAACAAAACCGCGCGGTTTATAAAGCATTATGTATCTTTTTTCATTAATCACAACTATATTTTTCCCACATACGCTTACTTTGTCTCGCTTAGGGTCAACACTGTCACCAATATGTGCAACACGTCCGTTAACCTTTACCTTTCCTTGCGCAATAAGCTCCTCGGCACGGCGGCGTGATGCTACACCGCACTGAGAAATATGCTTTTGTAATCTAATTTTATTGCTGTGCATTTCTTGCTCCTATAACTGTTTTAGTAGAAATAAAAATTTATTATATATTTTATTTAATATTTTCTCACCTTTTGAGGCATTTTTTTCAATAGCGCTTTGAGATAAAATATCTTCCACACTAATAAGTTCACCGTTAATATAAAATGAAACAGTTCCTAATCTTTGTCGAGAATTTATAGGTGCGTAAACAAATCTTGGCAAAGAAATTGAAGTTTGGATTTTACTGAATTCTTCTTGTGTCAAACCAAGTTTAATTTTCGGAAAGACAAGATTTAGTTTACTTTGTTGGGCACCTATAACAGAAATTTGAGTACAAGGAACATTGTATACAACTTCGCGTTCTTCAAGGACCGAAAAACCATAATCAAGCATATTTGTATGGTCCGCCCAATCGTTAGGGTCATTAAGGGTTACCGCAATAAGGTACTCTTGTGATCTTTTTGCCGCTGTAACAAGACATCTGCCAGATTTTTTTGTAAATCCTGTCTTAACGCCTATAAGTCCTGTATAAGAATTTAAAAGCCTATTATGATTACGCAGCGAACGCTTGTATGGCGGGTTTCCGTAACACAGCGTTGCTGTTTTTGAGCCGGCAGCTTGTGCAAAAGCATCGTTTTTCATTGCGTAACGCGCAAGTAACGCAAGTTCCTTTGCAGTGGTATAATGATTTTCGTCATCAAGTCCTGAAGGTGTTACGAAATTAGTGTGCAAAAGACCAATTTCGGCTGCCTTTTTATTCATAAGCTTTGCAAATCCTTCAGGGCTTTTGCCAAGCAAATATGCAGTAGTGTTTGCCGCATCATTTCCTGAAGCAAGCAGCATACCGTACAATAGGTCTTTATAGCTTACTGTATCACCGGGCAAAAGACCCATTGACGAGCCCTCAACAGTAACCATTTCCTTGGTCGTTACAATTTGTTTATCCGGAGTGTTTTCTTCAGCCAAAAGCAACGCTGTCATAATCTTTGTTGTGCTTGCCATTGGCAGTTGCTCGTTACAGTTTTTTTCAAATAAAACTTCACCTGTACTGCCGTTAATCAGCACAGCACTCTTAGCCGAAACATCAAGCGCATTTACACTTACAGAAAATATGATTAAAAATAGAAACGTTAATAACAATTTTTTCATAAAATCCCACCCATATTAAAAATATTATGGGTGGAATTTATTTATGATTATTCTGCTTTATCTTCCTTTTTAAAAAGTCCTTTTGCCTTATCAATAATTTCGGGAGCCATATCTATAGCCTTTTCAAAGGAAGTAACCTCGTTGTATATCGGCATCATCTTTATATTGCTGCCGTTAATCACCATAAAAGCAATGGGTGTAACTGTTACACCCGCACCGCCACCGCCGCCAAAAATTTCTTTTTGAGATTTGCTTGGAAAATCCGAGCCACCGGTAGCAAGACCGAAAGCAACCTTAGAAACAGGAATAAGGGTAAGGTCACCGATGTTTATAGACTTTCCAACAACAATATCAGCATCTACCATTGAGCGGAGGTTATTCATTGTTGTGTCCATAATATTTTTAATGTTATTGTCACCCATTTTAGTTCTCCTTAAAATATTGTTAAAATTTTACTCTTGTATGTGTTGTGCAACCTCTGCGAGTGCTCCCTCGTCAACCGTTAACTGTTCAGCAAGGTCGGTAGGATAAGCATTATCTGTTTCACTCTTAGGTAATGGTGGCAACTCACTTAAATCCTTAAGAGAAAAGCAGCGCAAAAAGTTTTTTGTCGTTCCGTAAAGCAATGGCTTGCCTGGAAGGTCAAGCCTGCCACGTTCCTCGATGAGTCCTTTCTCTATAAGAGTGTAAATGGAACCCGAACAGTCAACACCGCGAACCTGTTCAATAAACGATTTTGTAACAGGTTGATTATATGCAACAACGGCTAAAACCTCAAATCCCGCCTGAGAAAGCGGTGTCTTTCGTTTAATGTCAAAAGCTTTTTTTATATATTCAGCATGGTCAGTCTTGGTTGTGAGCTGAAAGGCATTTTCAAGCGTTACAAGTTTTATGCCGCAATCGCTTCTACTATATCTTTTTCTTAGTAATTCAATGACCTCGCCGACCTCTTCGGGGGAAAGTTCAAATACCTGACAAAGTCTATCAAGCGTCATAGGCTCGCCGCCTGAAAACAGTACCGCTTCAACAGCCGGAACTAATTCTTTTAGATTCATTTTGTATCCCCCTTTATGAGTTCTATATCTGTATCTCCGCCATCGGTATTAACTATAACACGGTTAGCCTTGCAAAGCTCAAGCACTGCCAAAAAAGTAGCAACAAGTTCAGAACGGCTTTTTGCTCCGCTATACAATTTTGAAAGTTTTTGCCGACCGCCTTTAAAAAGGCTTCTCATAACGCTAACAACCTTTGAGGAAACAGAAACAATTTTCTTAGCGACAATTTTTGTAAATGGTGCTGTTGAAGGAGGAAGCTTGCGCATTCCTCTGCCAACGGCGGACATATACGAATCAAACAATAATTGGGGCTCATGCTTAAGAATATAAGTTTTATCAAAGGTCAACTCCTGCGGTGCACGTACAAAGCAATCAAAACCATCTGTCATAGTAGATAACTTGGCTGCCATTTCCTTGCATACGCGGTATTCAAGCAATTCTCCAATAAGCTCATTCTTAAGCTCTTGAATATCTTCGTGCTTAGGTAAAAGACTTACAGTTTTAATATAGATAAGGCGCGAAGCCATTTCAAGAAAATCGCTTGCAATATCCATATCTGCATCCTCGTATGCCTTTATCTGTTCAAGATATTGGTCAATTAGAAGTGTCAATTTAATATCGTAAATATTAAGTTTATTTTTTGCTATAAGAGTAAGCAAAAGGTCGAGTGGCCCCTCAAAGGACTCTAATTTGTACCTAAGTACCGTTTCCATTTTAATCTCCAAACTTATAATAAATTAAATGGCAAGGATGCGATATATTCAATGCTATATAATACAATGTTTGTCACGGTATTTATAGGAGCAGATAAAACACCTGTCCACAATAAAAGCATTACACCGTAAAAAATATACCGCTCATAGCGCATAAGAGCATAATAATATTTATACGGCAAAAAAGCAGAAAGAAGTCGTGAACCGTCAAGAGGTGGAACGGGTATAAGGTTAAATATTGCTAAGTATACATTTATATATGCTATATAATATAGAAATGTGTTAACAAAAATCAAAGCAGAAGAATAAGGCAGTAATGATAAAAATCCAATAAAAATAAATAATACAAAACTTACAATAAGATTAGATACAGGACCTGCCACAGCAGTTAATGCCATATCGCGTTTAGGGTTTTTGAAATATCGCGTGTTTACCTGAACCGGCTTTGCCCAACCAAATCCAAACAAAATAATAAATGCAGCACCGATATAGTCAATATGATTAAAAGGATTAAGGGTAAGCCTTCCTGTATAACGCGGAGTCGGATCACCAAGTTTTGTAGCAATAAGAGCATGAGAAAACTCGTGGATAGGCATTGTAAGAAAAACAACCGCGAGCGAAGAAGCTATGCTTGCAATTATTGTTAAATAATCAATGTATCCACCGCTTATTATTGTACGAATCAAATCAATAAGCATTTTTACACTTCCCTTTTGCCCAACATATATATTCAAATTTATTATATACTATTATCTTCCAAATTACAAGTAAAAAAGAGCAAAACGAAAAACGATTTGCTCTAAAATGTTAAAAAACTAAATAAGTGTAATATACTGTGAAGATGAATATCCTGTTAATCCGTTATATCCAACTGCATACCAACCAGGTGTTTGTGAATAGATTTGTACTGTTGCGCCGTTTGGAATGCTTGCAACAACCGTATTATTTGTACCCGGACCGCTTCTTATATTAAGATTGCTGCCTTGAGTAACAACCCTTCCCTGTCTTGCATTACCGGGAATTACAAAGGGTATTCCAAAGTAATCAGCAAGCGATGCAACGGTATTTTCAGCAATAATATTGATATTATTTTTTATCCAATTGGCATCCTGCACATTATCGTGGAATGCATATTCAATAAGCACGGCAGGCGCACGTGTACGTACCACCTCACCCAAAGTTGTAGTCGGTACAGTTACAACTTTTGACGGATCAGGGTAAATTAGTTTTAAATTGTTAGCAAAAATTTCTGCGGCTCGTGTACTGTTTTGACTATTCGGATAATAATATACCTGCGAGCCTGTTGCACTTCCCGCCTGTGCTGAACCTACAGCATTAGAATGTAGTGCCAAATGAAAATCATAATTTCCGGCATTTGATGCACGTATCGACGAAGCTGCCGTCATATCAGGAGTATTACGCACATAACTTATACCGCTTGCATCTAAATAAGGAATCATTGCATCGGCAATTAAATTCATATAATACTCTTCATTTCCACCGTTTACATATGGATTAAACTCTTGTGTTGACGGACTTAGATAAATTGTAGGCAAATAAAAACCTCCCTTCCCTTCAGTATATGAAGAAACGGGAGGTTTAGTTTATTATTTATTAAGGCCAAGCTCAACAACAGCCTTTTCTATGGTAGATGAAAACCAACAATAAAGGGCTTCGCCGAGTTCCTGATAAACAGGATCTCCATCATGTGAGCAAAGCATTGCAAAGGTTTGTCCTACCCTGCGCTCAATCTCATTCCCTCTGCGAACAGCAAGATAATAAAATGAAAAGGCTCCTGTGTCAGAGGAGGAATCATAAAGCGATCCTGCTATATTTTTTATGCTGTCAATAAAACTCTTTTGTGCTATACCTGCGACCGATTCGCTTTTACAGAATCTTTCAAAGGAAATTGAAGCAGTAAAAGAAAGTAAAAGTCTTCTTTGCATAGCCATTTGAGAATCAAACTCATCACTCGCAATAGAGAATTCTTCGTTATCTGCACAAAATTTTTCGGCGACAATCTCGCCAAGACGCTTTGCCGTCGCAGAATCAGCAGAGTTTACAATCTCGTCTTGAAAAATCTGCGCACGGCGCGCCTTAATTTCCTGTGACGGCTTATTACCGGCAATCTTAATATCTTCATCAAAACTCATTATAATTCACCTTTTTTGCTGAATTTTCCCCTGAAATTTAGCGTGCTTTATACTGCTTAAGAGCAAGTGCTAACTGTGCAGGACAGGATGTTTTTTTAAATCCGCAACATATTCCCTCAAGCTTTTGTATAACATCGTCAATCTGCATACCCCTTACAAGGGCACCTATTCCCTGCAGATTTCCGTTGCATCCTCCCTCGTACTTTACTTCCTTTAAAATATCATTTTCTATCTCAATTTGGATGCTTCTCGAGCATACTCCATTTGTTTTATATGTAAATTTCACCGAGATTATTCCTCCGTTTTAAATGTTGCGACCTTAAAGCGCTGCTGCATAAAATCACTCACCTCGTTAAAGGTATCCCTGAAATAGCATACGCCCATAGGATGTGTGCAGGCTGCCTCATCACCTTGACATCGGCTAAAATTAAGCGGGCCGCACATAAGCTCAACAATTTCAAGCAATGTAATGTCCTCAGGAGACTTTGCAAGAGTGTAACCACCCTTTGCCCCCTTAAAAGATTTGACTATATTTCCTTTGGTCAGACGGTGAAGTATTTTAAGCGAAAAACGCTGTGTGACACCCGTTTTTTCGGAGATAGAAGATGCATCAAGTCTGCCTTTTTGCTGAGCAAGACACGCAACAATTCTAATTGCATAGTCGGTTTCATTATTTAAAAACATAGATGTTATCTATCCTTAAACTTATTACTGCGTACGGGATGGCGAAGCTTTCTAAGTGCCTTTGCCTCAATCTGTCGAATACGTTCTCTCGTAACATTAAACTCAATACCAACTTCTTCTAAAGTGTGGCAGCGTCCATCCTTTAGACCGAAGCGCAAACGAATTACCTGCTCCTCTCTCGCCGTAAGGGTTTTTAAAACATTATCAATATCCTCGTTAGTTATGGTTTTGAGCGCAGCATCATCGGGTGCAAGTGCATCCTCATCGCGAATAAAGTCCATTAAGCGACTATCTTCCTCAGGACCAATGGGGGTTTCCATTGAAACAGGCTCCTGTGCAACACGCATAATCTCGCGAACACGCTCAACAGGAAGGTCCATCTTTTCGGCAATAAGCTCTTCGCTTGGTTCATATCCGTTTTCATGAAGAAGCTGACTTTGTACCTTTTTAAGTCTATTTATAGTTTCAACCATATGAACAGGAATACGGATAGTCCTTGCTTGATCAGCAATTGCACGGGTTATTGCCTGACGAATCCACCAGGTTGCATAGGTCGAAAATTTAAAGCCCTTGGTATAATCAAACTTATCAACCGCTTTTATAAGACCGACATTACCCTCTTGTATAAGATCGAGGAAATACATACCGCGACCTACATACTTCTTTGCGATACTAACAACAAGACGAAGATTAGCTTCAGTAAGACGTTGTTTAGCCCTTTCATCGCCGTCAACAATTTTTACGGCGAGTTCAATTTCTTCATCTGATGAGAGAAGAGGAACGCGGCCAATCTCGCGTAAATATACCTTAACCGGATCATCAAGTGACATATTGTCAAAGGACATGTCTTCGTCAAGCTTTTCCATATCCATTTCCTCGAGCTTCAACTCATCGTCAGTAGGCTCCTCGGGGAAATCAAGTTCTAGTAACGGTGGCTCAGAAAAAAGCTCCTCTAAATCCTCGGGATTTTCAATATCATCCAAACTAGACTCTTTTTCAGGTTCCTGTTGTGAATTTTTTACCTCGTTCTCTGGCACAATTGTCGTATCCTTATTTTTTTCTTCCATACCCATTTATTCTCCCTTGTGTTTTTTATCAGCCAGTTCTTTTATCTTGGTTGCCCAATCTTCAACCGACAAATTTTTTAAATTACTGCCATTTTTTCGTGTGTCTTCCTCTAATATTACCTTAATACAATCTTTTAATACAAGTTGCGCGTTGTTTCCCGCACCCAATGCATTTTGTAAAGACACAAGATATCCCATTTCGGCAGGTGAAAACCCATCTCCCAATACAGAAAAATCCACTGTTTGAATTTTTTCATTAGCAGATATTATCCTTTTATAAATAAGTCTGTTAAGATCTGTCACCATTTTTTCAGGCGGCAGTTCTTCTTTTGCCTTATCAATAAGGTCCTGATGCTTGAGAAGAACAGAAATCAACTTTTCTTCCGCGCTACAAGCACGCATATTAGCCCTTTTTTGCGGATTAGGGTCATCATAAGAAAATTTAGGTGTTATAATATCTGAAATTTCCTTATTATATTTTTGTTTTGCCAATTTTTCTTTATGTTCATTAACTGAATTTAAAAGAGTTTCCTTTGAAACACCGTATTTTTCTGAAAGTCTACCGGTGTAAAGGTCAATTGCCATTTTATCATAACTTGTTGCAAGAATTTTTGTTGCCTCTTTTAAATACTGCAAGCGACCACTATCGTCTTGTGTGTCAATATTTTGCGCTATCATAAGCAGTTTATATTCAAGGTCGTCAACTGCACCATCAATAAGTGCCTTAAAACTTGCAGCACCTTTTGTTTTGATAAACTCGTCAGGATCTTTTCCCTCAGGGATACGCAATATTCTTATACGCACACCTGACTCTTTAGCGGCATCTATTGCCTTTTTAACGGCGTTCTGACCTGCAGCATCGGCATCAAGAGCAAAAACAATTTCTTTTGTATATCTGCTAAGTAGTTTAATCTGCTCTTGCGACAGTGCAGTACCGAATAGCGCAACTGCATTCTCAAATCCTGCCTGTTGAATTGAAACAGCGTCCATATTTCCTTCAACGACTATAATTCGTTCCTCACAGCAATTCTTAGCAAAATTCATTCCAAATAAATGCTGACTTTTTTTATACACTGGAGTGTCTGAGGAATTTATATATTTACCGCCCTCGCTTACATCGGGATGCCGCCTTCCGCTGAATGCAAGAACATTACCGCGTAGGTCAATAAGCGGAAACATTACTCTGTTTCTGAAACGGTCATAATATGAACCCTTACTGCTTTTGGAAACAACATTTGCAATAAGCATATCTTCATATGAGAAGCCTTTGCTTTTTAGATGGTCACAAAGACTTGACCATGTATCGGGAGCAGCACCTAGCCCAAAATGCTTTATTGTTTTTAGGGTAAGCCCGCGACCCATAAGATAATCTAGCGCCCATTTTCCGCCCGGTGACATAAGAAAAGAGTGAAAAAATCTAGCGGTTTCACGGTTAATTTCAAGAACGGTTTGTTTTTGTTTGATGATAGAGTTATCATATCCGTCATCATCAATGTTTACGCCGGATTTCTCGGCTAAAAGACGAACCGCCTCAATATAATCAAGATTATTTATGAGCTTTGTAAATGTAAAAACATCACCGCCAACTTGGCATCCAAAGCAATAAAAAGAGCCATTTTCGGGATAAACCGTGAAAGACGGAGTTTTTTCATTATGAAACGGACAAAGACCTTTAAGATTTTTACCCGCTCGTTTTAAATTAACATAAGGAGCAATTACAGACTCAATGTCATTTTTATATTTAATTTCAAGTATAGTTTGCTCAGGTATTGCCATTAAGTCATTCCCCCCTTATATTATTTAATATTCCCAGGATTTAGGTATGTATATTTTACTATAGGTCATAATTGCAAAATGGTCGGTCATTCCTGCGATATAATCAGTAACTGCGCGTTCGAAACCGTCCCTTTTACCTATAAGCAAATATTCATCAGATAGTCTTTCCTCAGGAGACTTCATATAATATTCAAAAAGTCCCTCGATAATACCGTCTACCTTGCTTTCCTCGGATTTAGCTCTTGCGTTTTTGTAAACGCTGTCAAAAAGAAACTCGTGAAGATTATCAAACTGGGTTTTAATATCTCCCGTAATTTCAATATTTTGTGCGCCATTTTCAACTACAGCCTTTACAAGCGTGTTTATTCTCGAGGATTTGCTTGTCCCAAGAACATTTGTAATCTCACGCGGAAGCTGAATTTCACTAATTATACCGCCACGTACCGCATCATCAATATCATGATTGATATATGCAATTCTATCTGCAAGGCGAACTATTTTTCCCTCAGGAGTATGTGCCCATTCGCCCTTTGTATGGTGCAAAATACCGTCAAGCACCTCATATGTAAGGTTAAGTCCCGCTGCATCTTTTTCAATAAACTTACAAACCCTTACGCTTTGCTCATAATGAGTAAACCCGAACGATGTAAGCTTCTCAAGAGAACGTTCTCCTGCATGGCCGAAAGGCGTATGACCCAAATCGTGTCCTAAAGCAATTGCTTCGGTTAAATCTTCGTTAAGTTTTAATGCCCTTGAAATAGTTCGTGCAATCTGCGAAACCTCAAGAGTGTGAGTGAGTCGGGTACGATAATGGTCTGATTCAGGAGACAAAAATACCTGTGTTTTATGTTTTAAACGGCGAAACGATTTACAGTGAATTATCCTGTCACGATCGCGTTGAAAAACAGTTCGAAGTTCGCACTGCTCCTCTGGCATTTCTCTACCCGCAGAGTTGATGCTAAGTGTGGCATACGGTGATAAAATTTCCTTTTCTGTTCTTTCGCTTATTATTCTGATATCCTCCATAAGCACACCCTCTCTTCTATATATGTTATACGCTATTTTAAAACTATAACCTTTATTTTTTTACAAAAAATATTTCTTTTTTTACTATAAGTTGAATTTTGCCCGCAAAAACTTCGGTTATTTCATCTTTAAACCTTTCGTAAACATCCAACGGAACCGTAAATTCAAGCATAACATTATCATTAAACTCACTGTTATCAACAATGCAGTTATTTGAATACATAAGCCTTTGCATTGTCTGGTACTGCTGATAATCAAGGCTACAAATAAACTGAATTCCTGGGCACATGGTAACCGTTTTTGCGTTATCAACAGCTTGTCTTGCAGCAGCAGAGTATGCGCGAACAAGCCCGCCTGTTCCAAGCAAAACACCGCCAAAATAACGCGTTACTGTTATCAAAACATTTTTAAGGCCTGTGCCTGTAATAATATCAAGCACGGGTTTGCCGGATGTGCCATGCGGTTCACCGTCATCAGCGGCCTTTACACTTCCGTCAGCAAGGCAGTATGCGTGAACGACATGACGAGCATCCCAATATTTTGATTTTTGAGCGGCAACAATTTGAGCCGCTTGTTCAGGGCCTTCGCAAGGAAAAAGCTCTGCAATAAAAATCGATCGTTTTTCCTCATACCGCCCTTGAGATATTTCAACAACCGTATTATATTCCTTCATATTTCTCCTAAAAAGAAATCCGCAATTATCCTAATCTCATAAGGACAACTGCGGAATTTGATATACTACTTATCCATACCGAAACGCTTCTTGAATCTATCAACGCGACCGCCGGTATCTACCAGTTTCTGCTTACCGGTGAAAAACGGATGACATTTTGAGCAAATATCCAAACGAATATCCTTTTTGGTAGAATGCGTTTCAAATTCCGCACCACAAGCACATCTGATAGTAGTTTTTTCGTATGACGGATGAATTCCTTCTTTCATCATTGTCACCCCTTTCAACACTCTGTAACAGATGATATATTACCATATCTATTCAAAAAATGCAAGTATTTTTTAAAAAAAATATTTATTATTAAGCTTTTTGTAGGAAATAACAGTTAAAATGCTTGAAATACACTTGTTTTAAAGATATAATAAACATAACATTTTACACCGAGGTTTGTTTATGACTTTTTGTTTTTATACACTTGGCTGCAAGGTAAATCAATACGAAACGCAAGCAATGCGTGAAATTCTGCAAAATAACGGTTTTTTTGCTGCACAAGATAATAAGTGCGCTGATATTTACATAATAAATTCTTGTACCGTTACCGCAGAGAGCGACCGAAAAACAAGACAAATTGCAAGAAGGTACAAAAGAAATAATCCTAATTCAATAATTGTTCTTACGGGCTGTATGACACAGGCTTTTCCTCAGTATGCAAATGAACTTGACTGTGCCGATATTATTATAGGCAATTCCAAAATAACTCATTTACCGCAGTTAATAAATCGTTTTATTATAGAAAGAAAACAAATCATTGATATTATTCCCCACGAAAAAGGTGAGAAATTTTCAACACCTTGTATAACGAATTTTGATGAACGAACTCGCGCCTTTATTAAAATTGAAGATGGTTGCGAACGCTACTGCACTTATTGCATAATACCTACTGCTCGCGGGCGTGTTCGTTCAAAAAGCATAGAGGATTTAAAATTTGAAGTTGAAGCTTTGAATAAAAAAGGGTTTATTGAAATTGTCCTTGTTGGTATAAATCTTTCGGCATACGGTAAAGACATAGGGCTTAATTTGTGTGATGCCGTTGAAGCGGTTTGCGAGTGTAAAGGAATTAAGAGAGTACGTCTTGGCTCCCTTGAACCCGACCATATAAGTGATGAAATGCTATTTCGTCTTTTTAAGCAGGAAAAATTTTGTCCACAGTTCCATTTATCGCTCCAATCAGGATGTGATGCAACCCTAAAAAGAATGAATCGACACTACGACAGTACTTTTTACTATGATCTTGTAAACCGAATCCGTGCAATATTCCCCACCGCTGCAATTACCACTGATATTATGGTCGGTTTTGCGGGTGAAACCGACCAAGAATTTAACCATAGCCTTGATTTTGTAAAAAAGGTTGGATTTGCTAAATCTCATATTTTTGCTTATTCAAGACGCAAAGGGACCTTTGCCGACAAAATTCCCTCTCAGGTTACAAAGGAAGTTAAAGAACAGCGAAGTCGAGTAATGATAAAAGAAACCGAAAAAAGCGAGAGGGAGTTTTTGTTTAATCAAATAGGCTGTGTTCAACAGGTATTGTTCGAAACCTTTGAGAACGGTTTTGCATATGGTTATACTGCAAATTATTGTCGTGTGCGCGTAAAATGCAATGAACACAAAGGCAACAAAATTTTTAACGTAAAAATTCTTGAATGTGATGATACCATGTGTCTTATAGGAGAATTCATATAAAAAGCAAGACCGCAAAAGCGGTCTTGCTTTTTATTTTATATCATCTACAACCTTAGGAATAATGTCAAGCTTATCAGGGTTTTTAAGATAGTCTTTAATAAGCTTCATTGCGCTGGCATAATAGTGCCCGTCACAAATTCTGTCATCAGTATTAACCGTATAGTCCACAAACTTTCGCTCTTCGGGAGTGCCGTCCTTTTTCAGGACAATTTCGTTACGCTTTGCGCCATAGGAACAAAACATCGGCACATTACCAAACTCATATAAATGATGAATAACGGGCGGAATACCAAGCGAACCCATTGAGGTAAGAAATAGTGAGCAATGAAAAGGACTTAATTTTATAAGCTTGCGGGGCAAAAGATCAAAATAATCCATAATATTCAAAATAAACATTACAAATTTAAGTAACAATCCCGGTATGTATTTAAAAAATCTTGCAGCACTATCAAAATCCGATTCATCACCAAGACGACGGCTTTCATCAACAGTGGTTTTCATTTTCTCGTAAATTTGTTCAACACTATCATTAGGCGAAAAGAAAACCTTAATAACTGTTTCGGGTGCATCAAGCCTTAACTCCTTCTTAACAACAAGTGCAACCGATATCTCGTTTCTGGCATATATTTTTTGACCTGAAACAAAACGGTTTACACCCGGTCGTTGCGCAACGGTACGTACATATGCTGCAACCATTATATGTAACATACCAAAGCCTTTCAAGCCTTCCTGTCGTTTTTTATGTATATATTTTTCGGCATTTTCAATATCAATACTGTCTCGAATCATATTTTGAGAGCCAGAACGGGTTTTCATAATATAAGGAGCAACCATCGACATAGGATCCATACTTCGAATACGTCTTCCCTGCTTTCGGTCACCAAAGCGTTTTAGCACCATAATAAGCACCTCCGTATAAAATATTATACTCTGCTTTTTCAATTTATTCAAGACAAAATTCGACATTAAAAAACACACCTCTGAAGCAAGAGCAATATTCTCGCTACAGAGGTGTTATAAATTATTCAATTTCGCTGCTTGTCTGCGATGTTGTAATCTCAGATGAAACAGAGGATGTGGGGGTTTGAGAGGACTGAATAGCCGACGATATTGCAGAGCTTGCGGCAGAAGAAGGTGCGGAAGATGCTGTAGTCGGTGCTGATGAAGAAACAGGTTTGGAACTTGAGGTTGTTTTGCTCGAAGTCGGATTATCCTTTACCTCATCAAGAGTTTTGCCCTTATGCGTTGTGCAGGTAGGCATATAACTTGTTTTGTACCATCCAACAGTCTTTGTTGGACAATTACTTGATGCAACAAGTCCTGTTGCATTACAGTAATATCGACGCGTCGCATATTCACTGTCTTTAAAACTTTTAGCAGGAAGGTTCTTATGAATTTGCGACATAACATCTCCCCAAAGGGTACGAGCGATAGAAGACACCGGAATCTGAGCAAGCTGATCAAAGCCACACCAGGCTGTTGCGACATAGTAAGGTGAGCCGGCTGCAAACCAAACATCGTTCGTTTGGTCAGCAGTACCTGTTTTGGCATAAATCTTCATATGCGGAATGAAGCTTCTTGCTGCCGAACCTGTACCTCCGTTATAAACAACGTTTTGAAGCATATGATTCATAACTGTGGCTGTATCTGAGCTTATCGCAACTATAGGTTCAGTCTGAGAAGATAAAATAACTTCGTCATTTTGGTTACGAACCTCATAGAATGTGGTAGGCTTATAATAACTACCACCGTTACCAAACACAGCATAGGCTGCAGCAGATTCCATTGTTGTAATACCGTTATAGGTACCACCCATACCAAGAGACGAATAGTTTATATCTTCGGGAGTAAGTGTGGTAATACCGAGATTTTGGGTAAGGAAATCGAATGAGGTTTGCAGTCCCATTGTTTCAACAAGATAAGTCGGAACGGTGTTTCGGGACTGTTCAAGTGCGTATCTTGCAGTAATTGTTCCCCAATACCTACGGTCATAGTTGTTTGGTGCCCAGCCGTCAGGATAGGTCTTTCTAACATCCTTAACTAATGAAGAATAGGTTATAAGATTGTTTTCAATTGCAGGAGCATATGCAGCGATAGGTTTCATTGTAGAACCCGGTTGACGAATTGCCTGAGTTGCATAGTTAAAGCCACGGTTTTCAGTTTTTTCACCAAATCCACCGCCAATAGCAATAACGTGACCCTCATAGTCCATTACGGTTATTGCGCCCTGCAATGTCTGTTTTCCATTTTTAAGCTTGAATTTATCACGCTTCATTACGCTTTCAACTGTTTTTTGCGCATCAAGGTTAAGGGTAGAATAAATCTTATATCCGCCGTTAAAGAAAAGTCTCTCAGCATAAGCAACATCGTATCCGTATTTTTCTACAAGACCGTCTACCACCTGCTCAATAACAGTATCAACAAAATATGAGTAAACCTCAGCCTCTTTTAGACTTTCGGATTTTGCAACTATTTTGATTTCTTCCTTCTTAGCTGCCTCAAATTCTTCTTCACTGATATAACCTTGTGAATACATTTCGCCCAAAACAATATTACGTCGCTCTTTATTATTAATGGGGTTTTGGTCGGGACGATAATATTCAGGAAGATTTACTATTGCAGCAAGGCAGGCGCACTCTGCCAAGGTTAAATCCTTAGCAGATTTATCAAAATAGTAGTTAGATGCTACCTCTGCTCCGTACATACCGTTTGCCATTGCAACAGTATTTATATAACATTCAAGGATATCGTCTTTTGTGTTATTGCTTTCAAGATAATGCGCTCGAAGTATTTCGCGTATCTTTCGGCTTGCCTTCTGTGAACGGTCGTCCGTAAGGTTTTTTACAAGCTGTTGAGTAATTGTTGAGCCACCGAATTTTGAAGAAAAATTCAAAAATTCATTAGCGAATGCTCCAATGGTTCTTCCCCAGTCAACACCATCATGATCTCTGAAATCCCTATCCTCAATTGCAACAAGGGCGTCTTTTAAATCTTGGGGAATTTCGCCCTTTGCATCAGATATCCAAATACGATTATCACCGCCGTGCAGACGCTGATATTCAACAAACTCACCTGTATCACTATCTTTACAATAAATAGTTGTTGTAAAATTAAGGGTAAGGTCTTCAAGATCGCCTACCATTGAATAATCCACAAAACCAAAAATATAAATAAGAAATCCGCCAACGATTAAACAACCTGTTATTGTTCCGATAAGGAAAATAGATAACAGCGTCTTTAGTACCGTTTCTTTATTAGGACGTTTCATTTTAAATTTTTTCTTTTGTTTTGTATTCTCGGACTCGGTATGCGCAGCTTTTGACGAATAACTGCTCAAATCAAAAACATCCTCTGTAGAAGATATTTCCTCCCCGCTTGAAACCTCATCAGAGTTTACTTCACCGATGTATAAATCATCATTATGAAAATCGCGATTTTCATTGTTTTCCATGATGTATTTTCACCTCGCTGCAAATTAAAAAACAATATTTGCCTATATAGGCAAACTACATTATACCATAAATTTTCCAAAAAATAGTTACAATTTTTTAAACTTTAAGAATAAAAGGTTACAAATTAGGCAATTTTATAGTAAAAAGGTGTGATTATTATGGTTAAAAAGAGACTTATTATACTGTTATGTGTTGTATTATTTTCTATTACTGCCCTTTGTCTTTCGTGTTTTGTTACTCTGGCAAAAGGTGAAAAATTTAATGAAAGCCCTGTTTACAAGCTTGCCGCATATGACAACAATATAGCACTGTACAAGAATGACGACATAATAACTGTTTATGATGAGATAGTTCTTAATTCCCTGCCTCCTTATGACCGTGAAGCTTTTAAAAAAGGAATTATAATTGAAGACATAAGTAAGCTTGATCAAATTTTACAGGATTATGAGTAATAAAGCGGTTGAAAAATTTTCAAACACAGGTTATAATAGTATAAAATACAATTAGGGAGTTGTTATTTTGGAAAAGGATGCTATTTCTTCCGGTGTTGTCCCCGGAGGTCTTATAAGCACAACTGAAATTCGCGCGCTTTTGTGTTATATTGTTAATGCAATACCGGATCCTGTTCCCGGAAAGAAGCTTGCTGACCTTCTTTTTTATGAGGGCCTTGCAAACTGTTTTGAGGTTAACGACTCTATTGCCTACCTTGAAAAAGCGGGACATTTAAAGCTTTTTAATGAGGCCGAAGACACATATATTATAACCCCTTCCGGCACTGATATAGCCAAAACTCTAAAAAGCATAATTCCCTATTCTGTACGAGAAAAAGCTTATGCGGCTGCCCTTAAAATGGTTTGTCGTATGCGCAACGCTAAAGAAACCGATATAAAGGTATCCTATGAAAACTCAAGCGCATACATAACCTGTACCGCGCTTGACGGAGAAAAGCCTTTTATAAGTGTAAAACTTCTTGTTGCAGATGAAACTCAGGCAAACTTTATTAAAGAACGTTTTCTTGATGACCCTGCAAAGATATACACAGGGATTATTGATTTGCTTACAAAATAAAAACCGTGCCTTATGAAGCACGGTTTATAATTGTGGAGCTGAAGATGGGACTCGAACCCACGACCTGCTGATTACGAATCAGCTGCTCTACCAACTGAGCCACTCCAGCACGGATATGATTATATCAATTTTTTTAATTCAAGTCAAGTTTAAAATAAAAATAAAGGAGCGTTAAATTTTGTCCTCTGATTTTTCAAAAAGACTAAAATATTTACGAAAAGAAAAAAAGGTTAAACAGAAAGAACTTGCTGACATTATTGGAATATCACCAAGTACATATTCAAAATATGAAAACGGACAGAGAAAACCAAATCATGAAACACTTAAAATGATTGCAGACATTTTTAAAGTATCTGTTGATTTTCTTTTGGGGAAAAGTGAAAATCGATACAATACACAGGAGCAAATTTATTCTGTTTCTGATATAACAAAAGAGATGCCCGAAAAAAAATTCTATGCAGATACTGTTCCCTTTACCGCTACATTCAGACAACAACAAATGATTTTGATGTATAATAAAATTTCACAAATGACTAATTCAACCGAATTTTTCGATGCAATGTTTTCATTAGCTAAGGAAAAACTTGAAGAATTGGAAAACTCCGATAAATAACGGGGTTTTCCAATTTTTTATTATATGCCTATACAATCAAAATCCGGTATAAATTTTTCACTGGCACTTGAGTGCTCCTGCAAAATTACATTTTCAATTCCGCGATCAATTACAAAATCAAGAATTTTATCATATTCACGACGTGTGATTTTTCGGTTAATTTCATTAAACTTTTGCGCATCGTGCATTGGTACATACTGTGACATTATGCTTATTATCGCATCAGGCACATTATTTGCACACCAATCGATTATTGATATTGCCTCATTGGTATGCTGCGGAAGAATAAGGTGTCTTATAATAAGACCTCGTTTTATTAAACCGTCGTTGCAGAAAATCGGTTTAGGACAAAGAGCATATGCAGCTTTAATTGAAGCTTTTGCAAATTCGGTATAATTTTCAGCTTTAGAATATTTAAGTGATGTTTCAGGATGAAAATATTTAAAATCCATAAGAAAAACATCAAAAATATTCTTACTGATATTCTCACATAAATCATATCCGCCGCTATTATATACAATAGGTATATTTGGTCTATAAATATTAAGAGCCTGCTCAATAGCCGAAAAATAATGAGTTGGATTCACAAGATTTATATTATGTGCTCCCTGCAGTTCGAGTTCTTTGAAAATTTCTGCAAGACGCTCTATCGTCACTATTTTTCCGTGTCCTGAATGTGAAATAATATGATTTTGACAATAAACACAGTTAAGTGAACAACCTGAAAAGAAAATTGTACCTGAACCGTTTTTTCCGCTTATGCAGGGTTCTTCCCAAAAATGAAGACCCGCCTTAGCAAGTTTTGGAAGAGTAGGCATACCGCAAACTCCGCCAAAATTATCATTTGATGTTCTTATCGCATTACATTTTCTCGGACAGTTATTGCACTGTTGCATTACTTGGTCCTGCCTTCTTATATTCGGTAACACGCTTTTTCACCTGAAGATCATCATATGTCTTCTTAAAAGAAACTCTACCGACAAACCGCCTCTTACAGTGTTTACAATAAAAATTTGCAAGAAACCAACGGTTTTTATATTTCCAGGAGCTTAATCTCTTAGCTTCTTTTCCGCATACATCACAGGAGAATTTTAGATCTTCTTTATGAATATTGTCATCATGAATACTTGTAATATGATGCGATTTATAGGTAAGCCTGCGATAAAATTCAGCAGTCGATGCATCACGAATACAGGTAGAAAAGTCTTTTTCGTCATATGTCATCTTTAAAAGAGCGGCAGCAAGAAGGCAATCGTCCTTAGCGGTATGAAGTTCAAGTCCTTCAAAGGAAATACCTAACATTTCGGCTGCATGTGATAAAGAAATTTGCCTAGATAATTCACTGCCGCGCTTTATAAGGAAATTTTGAACATAACTTTGAAGATCAACATATTTGAAAAATTTAAAAGATACCCTGTTTTCAAGAATACATTTCACATTTTCATAAATAGCATAAAGATCAGATGTACTCCAGGTTAGTGTAACAGTGTTATCACCCGCCCAATTGTTAAATTTTTCAACGGCACTGCACAAGGGTAACCCCTGTTCCATCATTTCTTTGGTTATCCCTGTAAGTTGTGTGAAACGTTTACTGAGTTTTTTTGAAATAGAGGATTTGACTGTAACCTGAAATGTATCGGTTATATTTAAACAATCATCAAGCTTAACAGCACCGATTTGTATTATCTGATTAAAAAAACGGTGTTCTTTCACATAGTAAGTGCTGTCCCACTCGAGATCAAGAATAATATAATTCATTATTTTTTCCTTGCCTCTGCCTTCATTCTAAGTTCCTTATTTAAAATTGATTTTCTTAAACGAATATGATTAGGAGTTATTTCTACAAGCTCATCATCCTTGATGAACTCAAGAGATTGTTCAAGGCTTAATACGCTATGCGGGACAAGCCTAAGAGCATCATCGGAGCCCGAAGCTCTTGTGTTTGTGAGCTGCTTTTTCTTACAAACATTGCATACAATATCTTCGTTTTTTGGATTTTCGCCAATTATCATTCCCTCATACACAGGTACACCGGGACCAATAAAAAGTCTGCCACGGCTTTGTGTATTAAAGAGACCGTAACCTGTTGATTCACCAGATTCATGGACAATAATAGAACCTGTAGAACGCTGGTCAATGTCACCTTTATACGGCTCATATCCATTAAATACATGGTTCATAATTCCGTTACCATTAGTGTCGGTTAAAAACTGCGAACGGTAACCGAGCAGTCCTCTTGCAGGGATTAAAAACTCAAGGTGTGATGTGCCGCCTTCGCGCGTACCCATATTTTTAATTTCGGCTTTACGGGTACCGAGTCTCTCCATTACTGAACCTACATATTCCTCAGGCACCTCTATCATTAAAAGTTCTATAGGCTCCATTAAAATGCCGTTTTCGTGTTTATAAATAACTGAGGGCGGAGAAACCTGAAATTCATATCCTTGTCGGCGCATTGTTTCAATAAGGATTGAAAGATGAAGCTCACCGCGACCCGAAACCTTAAATGTATCAGCAGAATCGGTCTCCTCAACACGAAGGCTAACATTGGTTTCAACCTCTTTAAAAAGTCGGTCACGTAAATTTCTTGAGGTAACAAACTTTCCGTCCTTACCGGCAAAAGGAGAATTATTAACCATAAAATTCATAGAAAGGGTTGGCTCATCAATTTTTACGAAGGGAAGCGGCTCAACACACGAAGGGTCGCAGGCTGTTTCTCCAATATTAAGCTCTGAAATACCTGCAACCTGAATTATGTCACCCGCCTGCGCATTTTCAACCTCTACGCGTTTAAGGCCTTCATACATAAACAGCTTTAATATTTTAACATTATTAGTAGTGCCGTCCTGATGGCAAAGAACTACACTCTGTCCTGCTTTTACTCGACCGCGCTCTACCCTTCCAACTCCTATTCTGCCAAGATATTCGTCAGGTTCAATGTTTGAAAAAAGAATCTGAAGAGGTGCTTCGGCATCTCCTTTAGGCGGATCAATCTCGTTTACAATTGTTTCAAAGAGCGGACGAAGATCACTACCCGCTTCATCAGGAGAAAGCGAGGCATATCCATCACGGCCCGATGCATAAACAACGGGAAATTCAATCTGATCATCATCTGCTCCAAGGTCAATAAACAAATCTAAAACCTCGTCTACAACCTCTGCAGGGCGCGCCATAGGACGGTCTATTTTATTAACAACAACTACTGCTTTTTTTCCAAGTGTAAGAGCTTTTTTAAGCACAAATCGAGTCTGTGGCATACATCCCTCAAATGCATCAACAAGAAGCACAACGCCGTCAACCATCATAAGAATTCGCTCAACCTCGCCACCAAAATCTGCGTGACCGGGAGTATCCACAATGTTTATTTTTATATCATTATATATAACGCTGGTGTTTTTTGAGAGAATAGTAATACCGCGTTCGCGTTCAAGATCATTCGAATCCATTACGCGTTCATCAACCTGCTCATTAGTACGAAACGTACCGCTTTGCTTTAATAGCTGATCAACAAGTGTTGTTTTACCGTGGTCAACGTGAGCAATAATTGCAATATTTCTTAACTTTGTATTGTCTGACATTTTGTATCATCCTTTTTATCTAAATCCAAATAATTATTATAATCCTACAATGGGTTAATGTCAAATAAAATTATATATTATACTAACAAAAAGAAACTCCACCAAAAGGTGCAGTTTCTTTTTGTTATCGAATATTATCTATACTATTTTCCTGTATTTAACTGTTCCTCAAGTTCCTCGTTGCTTGCCCAAATTGCTACATCCTTAGTTCTTTTATGAATTTCTATGTAGCACACCTCATCAGGCTTTAAAGAAACTTCAAATTTTGCATTTTTTCCTGTAACATTTATTAGCGAATAGTTCATTTCGGAGCAAGAGCGAAGATACGCTTCTTCAAATGTAGTAAGATTTGCAGGCTTGCCCATCTTTACCCATTCTTCATATGCACTTCCCCTGCCCTTTTCTATCTTTGCTTGTTCAAAAATATACTCATCAGGATTGATATTTGGTAAGAATATTGTTTCAGACCATACAGGTTGGTCCTTGATTTCAGGAAGATTGCAATTATACATTAAAATTCTTATTGTTGAATTCTCTTCTGTAGCAACAGCTCCGCAACCGAGCGGTGCACAAAAATCAAGCTGATATCTTTTTCCGCGTAACCTTTTCATTAATTCAAATGCATTAAAGGTTGCTTTTTTAATACCTTGAAGCGTAAGAATTCCATAAGTGCCTGAAAAAGGAGTGTGGCGCATTCGGTTTTCTTCAAAAATATCACTTACAGTCCAATATGCAACGCCATCACTATAGTCCATAGTTTCAAGTAAGCAACGGCATACACACGAAGCTCCGTAAAGTCTATCAAGTGCTGTATTATTAAGGAAAGTAATATGTTTTTTGCTGTCTGTAGAAAGTGTATTAAACTCGGTCCAATAGATAGGTAAATCGGGGCGTTTTGAGGCTTTGACTTGTTCTTTTACCTTTTTTACCTCTTGGATAAAAAAGTCACCGATATTTTCATAAGGCGAATTTTCGCGAGTGTGATATAAACAATATTCATCTTGAGGATAAAGATGCGTAGTAACAAAATCAATAGGCACATTATTGTCTGTGCAATAATTGATTGTATCCTCTACCCAATCGGTTGTTGCGGTTGCAGGTCCGCCAATCTTATATTCGTTATTTACCGCTTTTACAGCCTTTGCTGATGTTGTATATAACTTAAAATATTCCTCCTGCGTTGATGACCAGAAGCACGCAAGATTAGGCTCATTCCAAACCTCGAAGAACCATTTTTTTATTTCTTCTTCTCCGTATCTATCGGTTACATGGTCCACAAAGTTAAATATCAAATCATACCAGTCTTCTTGTTTTTTAGGCGGAGTTACATTCATTTTATACCAAAACATTGTTTGCTGCCCGCTTGCAAGCAGTGAAGGCATTGGATTCAATTCAACAAACGGCTTCATTCCTATTGAAAGGAGAAAATCAAAAATTTTATCAATATGATGCCAATGATATCCAAACGAACCGTCCTCACGGACATATACTACATCCATGTCATCATGAAAAATTGCATGGAAACGGCAATATGTAAAACCCATTGTTTCGTGAGCTTTTTTTATGTGGTTTTGAACATCAGCTCTTAGTAGCTCATAAGCTCTACCTTGAGACACCATTTTTAAACAGGGCAGGTCTATTTTTTGGTCAATTAACTTATCAACTTTTATCATAAAATCACTCCGTTTTTTCTCATTGGGATTATTGATATTATAACACGCATATATTAAAATTTCAAGGCTAATACTTTGAATTTAATTATAAAATCAGATGCAAAAACAGCAACCCCACTTTTTATGTGGAGTTGCTGTTTGTAAAGCCTAATGATTTAGATGTTAGTATGCATCACCTGAAAAATTAAAACTCTCGAATAGCCTAAAGGCTATTCGAGAGTTTTGGTGATCCATCGGAGATTCGAACTCCGGACACCTTGATTAAAAGTCAAGTGCTCTGCCAACTGAGCTAATGGATCATACATTCGCGACTTTAGTATTATACCAACTTGTACATAAAATGTCAAGTATTATATTTTTTATTATTCCAAATTATACCGCAGATACAAAATATTTTGTATCTGCGGTATTTTTAATGTTACTTTACAACAATATTTACAAGTTTTTTAGGAACATAAAGCTCCTTAATTATGGTTTTACCATCCATTTCCTTCTGAATTGTATCCTGTTCTTTAGCAAGAGCAATTGCATCAGGAGCGCTAATATCAACAGGAACATTGAGTCTTGCGCGAATCTTACCGTTAACCTGAACAACTATCTCAACAGCACTATCCTTACATTTATTATCGTCATATTGCGGCCATTTTGTAAGGTTAAGCATATCTTCAAATCCATTTTCTACCCACATTTCCTCGGTTAGATGCGGAGCAAAAGGATTAAGGAGCACCAAGAAGGTTTTGAGCTCTGCTTTGTTTATCTTACCTGTTGCAGTAATTGTATTAAGAAGCGCCATAAGAGCAGCGATAGCAGTGTTCATCTTAAGACCGTCAATATCCTGAGTAACCTTTTTTATGGTCTTATGCATTTCGTTTTCAAGATCGCTTCTATATTCGTCACCATCTATAACGATATCTGCAAGTGCCCATACACGCTCAAGGAAACGCTTACAGCCTTTAATAGAGGATGAACTCCAAGGAGCCGCCTTTTCAAAATCGCCAATAAACATCTCATAAAGACGCATTGTATCCGCACCGTAGGTTTCAACAATCTCATCAGGATTAACAACATTGCCGCGCGATTTTGACATCTTCTCGCCGTTTTCGCCTAAAATCATACCGTGACTGGTACGCTTTGCATAAGGTTCAGCAGTGGGAACAACACCGATATCATACAGAAATTTATGCCAGAAACGGCTGTAAAGTAGATGCAGTGTAGTATGCTCCATACCACCGTTATACCAATCTATAGGAGACCAGTATTCAAGAGCTTCTTTGGAAGCAAGTTCCTTATCATTATGCGGATCACAATATCGTAAGAAATACCAGGAAGAGCCTGCCCACTGAGGCATAGTATCAGTTTCTCTATGAGCCTTACCGCCGCATACAGGACAGGTGGTTTCAACCCAATCAGTTATTTTAGCGAGGGGAGATTCTCCTGTATCTGTGGGTTCGTAGCTTTCAACATTCGGGAGAAGAAGCGGAAGCTCACTTTCATCAAGAGGAACATATCCGCACTTATCACAATGGATCATAGGAATAGGTTCGCCCCAATAACGCTGACGTGAGAATACCCAATCGCGAAGCTTAAAGTTTACCTTTTCCTCACCCAAATTGCGCTCATTAAGCCAAGCAGTAATTGTTTTTTTAGCCTCATCAACACTCAGCCCGTTAAGGAAGCCCGAATTCACCATTGTACCTGCTGCACAATCAGTAAATGCCTCATTTTCAACATCACCGCCTGCAACAACTTCAATAATGGGTAAATTGAATTTTTTGGCAAACTCCCAGTCACGGGTATCGTGTGCAGGAACTGCCATTATAGCACCTGTACCGTAGGAAATAAGCACATAATCCGAAATAAAAATGGGTATTTCCTTTCCGTTTACAGGGTTAATAGCCTTAACGCCATCAATACAAACGCCTGTCTTTTCCTTAGCAAGCTCGGTTCGCTCAAAATCAGACTTCTTTGCCGCTTCTTCACGGTAGGAATTAACCTGTTCAATATTGGAAATGCAGTCAGCCCACTTTTCAATCAAGGGATGTTCCGGAGAAACTACCATATATGTAGCACCGAATAAGGTATCAGCACGGGTAGAGAAAACTTCTAATATATCCCCTGCAGTTGTAGAGAATTTTATCTGTGTGCCTGTGGAGCGACCAATCCAGTTGCGCTGCTGAGTCTTAACACGATCAATAAAATCAACGGTATCAAGACCTTCAAGAAGCTTTTCGGCATAATCTGTAATCTTAAGCATCCACTGGCTTTTTTCCTTATGGACTACCTCACTACCGCAACGTTCACAAACGCCGTTAACAACTTCTTCGTTTGCAAGAACACATTTACAAGAGGTACACCAGTTAACTGCCATTTTCTTTTTATAGGCAAGACCGTGTTTGTAAAGCTGTAGAAAAATCCACTGAGTCCACTTGTAATAAGAAGGGTCAGTAGTATTTACCTCCCTGCTCCAATCAAAAGAAAATCCAAGAGATTTAAGCTGACGCTTAAAGTTTTTAATGTTATTCTCGGTAACTATTTCAGGGTGTATATGGTTTTTTATCGCATAGTTTTCGGTAGGTAAACCGAAAGCATCCCATCCCATTGGATAAAGTACATTATAGCCCTCAAGACGCTTTTTACGGCTAACAATATCAAGAGCAGTATATGAACGGGGATGACCAACATGAAGGCCTTGTCCCGAAGGATACGGAAACTCTACCAAAGCGTAAAACTTAGGTAATGTATAATCATTTTTAGCAGCGAAGGACTGCTTTTCATCCCAAATATCCTGCCATTTTTTCTCAATTTCAGTAAAGTTATATTTCATTACTGTTCCTCCCTGTCTGACTGTAAATATGCGCTCAGGTCAATGACCTCGCCATCACTCCACATTTTATCAAGATTATAAAATTCTCTTGCCTCGCGGCTGAAAACATGAACAACTATATCTCCGTAATCAAGCAAAATCCATCCTGTTGCACGGCCTTCAATATGATGAGGCTCTATACCGATTTCAGAAAGCTTTGCCTCTACTTCATCTGCAAGGGTGCGCACATGGGTAGTAGAAGTTGCCGTTGCAAGAACAAAGTATTCTGCAACTATTGTCAGGTCGCCTACACGAATAGCCGCTAAATCAACAGCCTTTTTTTCGTTAAGCGCATTTACAGCAATGCTTAAATTATTATTCATAGTATTTACCTCTCAGAAAACAAAAGTATTTGATTATACGCAGCCACCGTATCAGGATGAACGGCAAGTTGCCTGTTTACAAGGTCCTTCATTGTGTAACAAAGAGCGTACTTGAGTGCCCCTTGAAGGGATTCATCAACAAGTTTACGCATAATATCCACATCTTCATAATCCCTGTCTGCCGACGTAAAATCAGCAAGATATAAAACCTTTTCAAGAAGTGACATATTAGCTTTAGCCGTTGTATGATAGCGTATTGCGTTAATTATTTCCTCATCATCAATTTTTAGCACGTTTTTAACATACGCGGCACCCGTAATGGCGTGCCAAAGCTTTTTTGCACCCAATTCAATATCGGTTAGTATTATATCAAAGTCACTTATTATTTGCAACTGTTTTTCATCGGGAGTGTTTTTTGTTATATCATGCAAAAGGCCTGCAAAATACGCCTTATTTGAATCACAACCATATTTTAAGGCAAGGCGCTTTGCCTCCTTTGCGACCTCCAAAGAATGATGATATCTTTTTTCATTAAGGCGCTCTTTCAATATTTTTTTATATTCATTTTCGTTCATAGTTTCACCGACCGTAAAGCTTGTTATCCTTAATATATTGTGCAATTTCCTGCGATAAAAGCTTATTAGTTTCATCCCCGCCGTTTCGAATCATTGTAGAAGAAATCTCAAGTGGCGGCATATCTAAAACGATTAAATTCGCACCTATATTTTTAAGATTTTGAACCGAAGAATTAAATTCTAAATCGTCAATACCGCCCCTGCGTATAGCAATAATATTCATTTCCTTTATTAGCTCATCAGCCCTGTACCAAGTATGAAAGGTGTTTATCATATCTGCTCCACAGATGAAAAAATACTGAGCAGGTCTGATTTTTTTTAGTGTCATAACGGTATCGTAGGTATAGCTTTTTCCTTCGCGTTTTAACTCAATATCGCATACGCGCACATTTGAATACTTATCGGCAACAATTTTACACATATTTAGTCTGTGCTCATCCTCTGCCAGATAATCACACTCTTTATGAGGCGGAATCCTGTTTGGAATTAGCAAAATGTCATCGACTATTTTCGCTGCACAAACTGTTTCAATAAGTCTTATATGCGCTAAATGCAGTGGATTAAAGGTTCCGCCTAAAATTGCAGTTTTTTTCACTTATTTCACCAAATATATCTGTTTGTTATCCTTGCTCTCGCGATAAAGAATAAATCTTGTGCCTATTACCTGAACAACATCAGCACCTGTTCGCTGTGCAGTTTCATCAGCCGCTTCACGCGAGGTAACGGGCGATGTTTCAAGCACGCGAAGCTTGATAAGCTCACGCGCAGTAAGAGCGTCATCTATCTGTTTTATGAGCTGATCATTGATGCCGCCCTTGCCTATTTGAAATATTGTATCATAACTATTAGCCATGCCGCGAAGCTGGGCACGTTGTTTGCTTGTAAGCATATATTATTCCCTTTCCAGTCTTTCTTTTAGTTCTAATTTAAGTTTTTCAAGAGCGCGCCCTCTATGGCTTACTTTATCCTTCTCCTGCGCGCTTACTTCACCAAAGCAACCTATCTCGGAAATAAACATAGGGTCATATCCAAAACCATTACTGCCGCTTAAATGGTCGCAAATGTGTCCTTCACATTCACCTCTTACGGTAAAGCTTTCACCGTTTTCGAACACGCAAGCAATAGCAGCAACGTATCTTGCAGTACGTTTTTCATAAGGCACGCCCTCAAGAAGTTTTAAAACCTTGGCGTTATTATCGTCATCATTCCCACCGCTGAAACGGGCAGAAAAAACGCCCGGAGCACCGTTAAGATAATCAATGCAAAGACCTGAATCATCAGCAATAGCCGCCATACCTGTCGCATTATGTGCAGCCATAGCTTTAATAAGGGCATTTTCTTCAAAGGTTGTTCCAGTTTCCTCAACGTCATTTAAAGAAAAATCTAAATCCTTTTCACTAACTACCTCAAAACCCATAGGGATAAGAATTCGAGAAATTTCAATTATTTTATGTGCGTTTTTCGTTGCAATAAAAAATTTCATAAGGTTATTCCTCCTGTAAAAGCCCTGTTGCAAAATCTTCTGCGGCAAAAGGTTGAAGGTCTTCAATACCCTCTCCAACACCAATATATTTTACAGGAATATCAAGCTCATTTTTAATGGTTATAACAACTCCGCCTTTAGCGGTTCCGTCAAGTTTAGTAAGAACTATACCCGTTATATCGGTAACGTTTTTAAACTCTCTTGCCTGATTTACTGCATTTTGTCCCGTAGCAGCATCAAGGACAAGAAGGGTTTCAATGCTACTATCGGGTAATTCCCTTTTAATAACGCGGTATATCTTTGCAAGCTCATCCATAAGGTTCTTTTTGTTATGAAGACGCCCTGCAGTATCGCATATAATAACATCACACTTTTTAGATTTTGCACTTGCAATTGTGTCATATACTACCGATGCGGGGTCGGTTCCCGGAACGCTTTTAACTATTGGTACCCCTGCACGTTCAGACCAAACCTCAAGCTGATCAATAGCGGCAGCGCGAAAGGTATCAGCCGCACCCAAAACAACCGATTTGCCTGATTTTTTTAGTTGTAGAGCTAGTTTTCCAATGGTTGTAGTCTTACCTACACCGTTTACGCCGATAACAAGAATTACCGATGGAACAGTATCAAGATGAAGTGAGCTGTCCCCATCGAGCATATTAAAGATGATATTTTTCATTTCTTCTTTAATAAGTGCGGGGTCGGTAACTCCATTTTTTTTGATAAAAGCCCTAAGATTCTCGCATATGTTTTGCGCCGTTGTAACTCCGATATCAGACATTACAAGTATCTCTTCCAACTCCTCAAAAAATTCCTCATCAATTTTTGTAAAACTATTTATAATAGAATTCACATTATTAACGAGAGCGGTGCGAGTTTTGGAAAGACCCTGTTTTATTTTGCTGAATAAGCCCATTAAAATCACCTGTTTTCCAGATTGAATTTTTTAACAAGCTCCGTTACATTGAGTTCAAGAAGCTTGGTAATACCCTTCTCCTGCATAGTTACGCCATAAAGCATATCTGCGGCTTCCATTGTGCCTCTACGGTGTGTAACACAAATAAACTGTGTGGAGAATTCTGATTTTTTCATATATTCCGCAAAACGCTCAACATTTATATCGTCAAGCGCAGTATCTACCTCATCAAGGAAACAGAAGGGTGGCGCATTAACACGCATTATAGCAAAGTAAATTGCAAGTGCAACAAGCGATTTTTCACCGCCTGAAAGTCCATCAAGGCTCGGAACATTTTTACCCGGCAGGGAAGCTTTAATCTCAATTCCGCTTTCAAGAACATTTTCCGGAGTGGTTAGTGCGAGGGACGCCTCACCACCGCCAAACAGCTCCTTAAAGGTTTTAGAGAAGCATTCATTTATTCTATTAAAGCCTGTAACAGAAAGCTCCTGCATCTGTGCGGTAAGTCGATTTATAAGTTTATGAAGTTCAGC
>JAZRQA010000053.1:0-3882 GCA_045649505.1 Acutalibacteraceae bacterium | reverse complement strand
AATGCAGTATATCCTCCCGTAAGGCGGATATTAAACTCTATGGGTATTTTCTGTGATGATAAGTATGCTGTGCAGGTAAGGGCAGGGGACTATGATAAATATGATTATATTATATGTATGGATGAGAATAATCTTCGAAATATAAAACGTATTATACCTTCTGACCCGAAAAATAAAATATCGCGCCTTATGGATTTCACGCAGACTCCTCACGATGTTGCCGACCCATGGTATACAGGAGATTTTGAAAAAACAAAACGCGATATAATTGAGGGCTGTAATGCGCTTTTAAATTACATTTTAAGGGAGTGACAAGGACTTAATTATAAAACAATTCATTTATCTCTAAGATTTTGTACTTTTTTGCTGTTTTTTGTATAATATTTTTGGTATACATAAAGCATAAGATTAGTTGACACTGAGAAAAAAATATGTTAAAATTATATGAAATGTATTATAAAGGATTCGTTTTGAATGTTTATTGATATGCATACTCATTTTCTTCCCAAGATAGATGACGGTGCCGCTGATGTTGAAATTTCACTTTCAATGCTTGAGGAAAGTGTCAGGCAAGGTGTGGAGCTTTGTGTTGCTACACCACATTGCATTTTGCGGGATAATTCCTGTATAGATAAGTTTATAAACGATAGACAAAAGAGTTTAGAAATTCTTTTGAATGAACAAAAAAAACGGCAAATTTGCGTTCCGCGAATTTTACTTGGCGCGGAGGTTTATCTTGATAACGATATTAGCAAGTTTGAGGGTATTGAAAGGCTATGTGTTGAAGGCACAAGGATAATGCTTATTGAGCTTCCCGAGGGTAAGCTCACCAGACGCAGTGCTGAGAGACTGTATAATTTAAATCTTTTAAATATTCATCCGCTTTTAGCTCATATTGAAAGAAATAATATAAATGCTGAGTTTTTTGCTGAGCTTTCTGAGCTGGATATCGATTATCAGATAAACGCCTATTTATTCCTAAGCTTTATAGGCCGTAGGAAGCTTAAAAATATTATATCGCTCAATCAAAATTTAATTGTATCAAGCGATATGCACAATACAGACAACCGTTGTTGTGATTTATCATCAGCATATAATATTGCGATTTCTAAAATGCCCGAGAGTGCCGATGCGTTATTTTATAACAATGCCTTGCAGTTGTTAAATTTATACCGAATTTAAATTAAATTAAGGAATATAAAACGATCAGAGGGATATAATGAAAAGAATTTTGCACCGTATGCGTAACCGATATTTATTTATATTTGATGTATTATGTTGCGCGTGCGCTTATGCTGTTGCGGTAAGAATGATTCTACCCGCCAATATGTTTTTGACATTTTTTTCAAATAGCTTTTTGGCTATGAGTATTTCGGCAATATTGTATGCCGTTATAATGACAGTGGTTGGCGTTTATACTACCGACTGGGTTTATGCAGGAGCAAATGATTACATGCGCTTAATGGCGGGAGTTGTGGCTTCGGGAATGTTTAGCGTAATTTTCGGAGCGATAATCTTTCCAAAATATCAAATTGTCTTTCCAAAACTGAATTTAGCGGCCAATATAATATATATAGCTCTTATTTGTGCCATCCGATTTTCGGTTAGAATTACATATAAACTTATTCTTTCAAAAACCAATCGTAACGGCAAGCGTGTGCTTATTGTTGGCGCCGGAAATCTTGCGGTTGCGCTTCTAAGAGATATAAACGATAACGAAAACCTTGATTATAATGTTGTTGGTCTTGTTGACGATGATCCTTCAAAGAAAAATACGCATATTTACGGTGCAAGTGTTCTTGGCAATAGAAATGATATAATCAATATATGCAAGGACAAACAAGTAGAAGAAATAATCTTTGCTATTTATATAATAGAAAATGCCGAAAAATCTGCTATCCTTGATATTTGCGCACAAACCAACTGTAAGGTTAAAATTTTTCCCGGTTTTGAGGCTATGCTTGAGGACGGCAGCGAAACCATAGAATCCTTACGCGAGGTTAAAATTGAAGATCTGCTCGAACGCGATACAATACATCTTGATAATGAGCTTATAGGTGAAAATATATGCGGTAAAACTGTGCTTGTTACAGGTGGCGGCGGTTCAATAGGATCAGAACTTTGCAGACAGATAATCAGATATTCTCCTGCAAGGCTGGTTATAGTAGACATATATGAGAACACCACATATGAACTGCAAAACGAGCTAATAGAGAATTACCCTGATGCAGTAATTGAGGTGCTTATTGCATCTGTCCGTGATAAAAAACGTCTCAGTGATATTTTTGCAAAATATAATCCCGAAATAGTATTCCATGCGGCAGCGCACAAGCATGTGCCGCTTATGGAATTCAGTCCGGGAGAGGCAATAAAAAATAATGTTTTCGGAACATATAATACTGCGCTTTGTGCGGCAGAGCATAATGTTAAGCGTTTTGTTATGATATCAACCGACAAGGCGGTAAATCCCACAAATGTTATGGGTGCAACTAAACGCCTTTGTGAGATGATAGTTCAGACTATGCACAACCTTGGAAAGACAGAATTTGTTGCAGTAAGATTCGGCAATGTGCTTGGCTCCAACGGCTCTGTAATACCCCGCTTTTCAAAACAAATAGCTTCGGGCGGCCCCGTAACGGTAACCCATCCCGAAATAACAAGATTTTTTATGACCATTCCTGAGGCGGCACAGCTTGTACTGCAGGCGGCATCTTATGCCAAGGGCGGCGAGATATTTGTGCTTGATATGGGTGAACCTGTTAAAATATATGATCTTGCCAAAAAGATGATAAGTCTTTCAGGCTTTAGACCCGAAGTTGATATTGAGATTAAGTTCACAGGGCTTCGTCCGGGTGAAAAGCTGTATGAGGAACTTCTTATGAATGAGGAGGGTCTACAAAAGACAGCACACAGTAAAATATTCGTAGGGCAACCAATCAATATTACCTTTAATGAGCTTAATGAGAAACTTGCTATGCTTGAAGATGCTTTAAAGGTCGATGACAATGAGGTAAAAAATACCCTTAAAAAAGTTGTTCCCACATATCAGTGCGCAGATTAAAAACACAAATATAATAGTAAAAAACCGCCCTTTTGGGCGGTTTTTTTAAAACATCATAGGAATCACATAGCTTATAAAGGAAATTATAAGTCCTGCGGTTATTACACCTAAAAATATTATTGGGAACGATTTTTTTATACGCACATCAAGCACATCCGCAACCAACGCACCTGTCCAAGCACCTGTGCCGGGGAGGGGAATTGCTACAAATGTAAATATTCCCCAAAGGATATATTTTGAAATGCTTTCACTTTTCTTTTTTGCTCTTTCATCAAGCTTTTCAACTAAATTTTTAAAAGCTTTAAATTTCTTAAGCCAATCAAAAATTTTTCTTATAAAAAGCAATACAAAAGGAATAGGAAGCATATTTGCTATTACACAGATAGGGAACGCAATATACCAATCTATCCCCACTATTGCAGCAGCAATTAAGCCGCCGCGAAGTTCAAATATTGGAAGCATTGAAATAATAAAGACAACAAGTTCAGCACTTACATATTCTCTTAAAAAATCAACTGTGGATTCAATCATTTAATTAACCTCCAAGAAAGGAAAGGAATAAGCTGACGAAAATTCTCATTTATAGATATTCCGGACATAAGCGGCTTTAGAACAAGGAAATAGCCCAGTATACCTATAAGGCATAAAAGTATACATATAAGTATAAGCAGTAATGGTGAGTTATCCTGTTTCTTACTGTGCTTTGAACGGTGCCGTGTTCTGTCGCGCGTATCGGCGTTAGAAACAGTATGAATAAGAGGAAAAGGATTTGAATCATAATCAAAGGTTTTATCTACATCATATTGCTCTTTTTCGGTGTC
>JAZRQA010000052.1:0-25792 GCA_045649505.1 Acutalibacteraceae bacterium | reverse complement strand
GTAAGGGTAATGCCTGATTTTGTGAAACACTTTAAAGGGATAGATTTAAATAAAACTATCTTTATTACGGGCACAAACGGTAAATCTACCACTACAAACCTTGTAAGTCACACCCTTAAATCGGCAGGGAAAACCGTTGCCTGTAATGTTGAGGGCGCTAATATGATGCCGGGCGTTGCAACAACACTTATTAAAAATTCCACATTGCTTGGTAGGTTTAATAAAGAATTTTTGGTTCTTGAAATTGATGAACGCAGTCTGCCTGCTATCCGTAAGGTTTTAAAGGCGGGACATATGGGCATTACAAATCTGCAAAAGGACCAGGTTCAGCGCAACGGCGATCCCGATTTCATCTATAGAAAATTTGAGGGCGCAATAGGCGAGGATATGACCCTTTATCTTAATAATGAAGAACCCAGAAGTAAAGCGCTTGAGGATAAAGCAGGAAAGAGTTTTTATTTTGGCGTTGCAGAAAATTCAATGACTTATAAAAAGGACGATTTTTACCATGTTACAATGCCGTGCCCCAAGTGTGGTCACGCTGTTAAATATTCAAAATATAACCTTGCAAGCATCGGTACCTTTTCCTGTACGGGGTGTGACCACGCTTCAAAGGAAGTTCCCGATATTTTCGTAAGTCAGGTTGATTTTGAGAATAAGTGCTTTATCTTTGACGGCAAAAAGTGGAATATCACCTACAATAACCCGTTTTATATTTACAATTACGCTATGTGTATTGCCATTTGCCGTAATCATGGCATTACAGATGAGCAGATAATGAAGGGCTTTGAAACCTTTTTAAATCCTGCCGAGCGCAGAGAACAGCTTACCTACCACGGCAAACATATTAAATATCTGCGTATGAAGCAGGAAAATCCCGAAACCTTGCAGTCGGCTCTTGATACCATTGCGCAGGACAAGTCCCGAAAAGCTATATTTATGGGTATGTACGAGGTCAAGGATTTTCTGCCCTATTACTCTAATACCTTCTATTTCTTCGATTGCGATTTTGAACCTATCGCAAAGGGCGACGTGGAGCGTTATGTTGTGTTCTCCACCACCGTCTGCCACGATACGGCAAACCGTATCCGTTATGCAGGAGCCAACGAAAATACAATAACCGTGCTTGATACCGAGGATATCCCAACAATTCTTGCTCATCTTGATAAAATCGAGACCGACAATATTTATTTCCTTACGGGTATGAAGCCTTATAAACAACTAAAACACTATTTTACACAGGGAGGTAGCAAATAATGGAGAATTGCGTTTTAAACCTTGCCTGGATGTATCCCGACCTGCTTAATTTACACGGAGAACGGGGAAGTGTTCAGGCCTTTGTGCGAGTAGGTGAAAATTTAGGTATAGATGTTAAGGTCCATCGCATAAATGATTTTGATGATACCATACCCTTCGATGAAATTGACCTGTGTATTTTTTTACCCGGTGAGCTTAAAGAACTGAATTTCATAAAGCCTGCGCTCGAAAAGCAGCGTAAATCCCTGTTAGAATATATCGAAAAAGGTGGTCATATAATCGCAATAGGCACCACGGGTATGATGTTCGGCAAATCGGTCGAGCGCGAAAACGGTGAAATTTTCGAGGGTCTTGGAATCCTTGATGTTACGGGAAAAGAGCGAAAATATATTCGCGGTGACGATATCCATTTTAGAATAAACAGCTTAAAACAAGAAATTTTTGGTTCACAGATTCACGCCGTTGATTGCGTTGCTTCAACACCTTTAGGAACAACACTGTACGGACACGGCAACAACGGTGACGGCAGAGAAGGCGCGTATTATAAAAATGTTGTTTTCACCAACTGCTTAGGTCCTGTATTTGCTAAAAATCCTTGGTGGACCGAAAGTATCATAAAGGATATTGTTATAAAAAAATATTTAGGAAAATCGAAGAAAAACGAGAACACGCTTGAAAACAATTCTTTCGATTCCTGTATTAAATTTATAAAACAAAAGCCTGAGTATTTAGAAAAATAATTTTTGCCCGCAAGGAAACTTGCGGGCATTTTTATGAGAAAAAATTGCAAATATAAAACCGAATTTTACCACTGATAATTTTTTACACAATGATACAAAATAATACTGCAAGCGCAAAATTAAGAAGTAAAAAAAGGAGTGAAATAAAATGGCAAACAAGAATATGGTTCCCGAGGCTAAGGAGGCTCTCAATCGCTTTAAGATGGAGGCTGCTAACGAAGTAGGCGTTAACCTTAAGCAGGGCTACAACGGTGACCTCACCTCTAAGCAGGCAGGTTCTATCGGTGGACAGATGGTTAAAAAGATGATCCAGGCTTACGAAAACAGCATGAAATAAGTTGTTTTACAAGAACTAAAATCGGATGTCCATTCGGGCATCCGATTTGTTTGTCTAAATTTTATATTATAAAAAGTATGCTTATTTTTTATAGTTTCTTGGAGTTTCGTCCTTGAATTTCAAAAATGCGCGGTTAAAGGTTCGTATTGAGCCGAAGCCAACCTCATAGGCTACTTCCGAAATAGGCTTTGAACCATCGGAGTTTATTAGCTTACAGGCTTCGTCGATGCGCAACGAATTTATATAATCATTAAAACTCATCTTAATTTTATTGCTAAATATATGAGAAATATAATGCTTGCTTCGGTGTAAACCTTCGGCTAAAGACGAAAGTGTAAGCTCGCTGTTTTTATAATTATCGTTGCAGTACAAAAGTATATCATACAATATGTCGTTTGTGCTGTTGTTATTATCGTAAAGTACTGCGCGTTCTAGAATTTCACCCATAAGCGCCTGTGCATAACCTTTTATTATAGATTTACGGTAAGGGTTTGAACTGTAGGCGTTAAAATATATCTGTTCAATAAGCCACTTTATTTCATTGTTGCATTTACTGACGGGCAATACAGCGTTGTCGGGTAATTTTAGTTTAAAAATCTGTGAGTATTCATCAAAAAAGTTCTCAGGCAAAATAATAAGAATTGCACTTATTTCATCTAAGTTATGATAGAAATGTATTTGATTAGGGAATGCAATAAATAAATCACCCGGCCCCATAATTGATAATTTCTGGTCGGCGTAAGCGTCAACCTTGCCGCTTAAAAGATATAATATTTCTATATGCGAATGGAAATGTACCTTCGTACTCAAGTCTTGAACAGAACTCACCCTAATGGCATCTTTCATCTTTTCATAATAAATTTTCATATTTTACCTCAAAAAGCAATATTTGACCAAAAAACAGAACTATTTGTCTTGAATTATAACATGATATTGTATAAAATACAAGTAGTAATAACAAAGGAGTGTTTTTTGTGACTAATTTGCCTATTGGTCTGCAGTTGTATTCTGTTCGTGATGATATGCAGAAGGATTTTGCAGGAACCCTTAGAAAAATAAAGGAAATGGGATATGATGCAGTTGAGTTCGCAGGTATTTTCGACAACAGCGCATCGCAGGTAAAAGCACTTTGTGAGGAAATTGGACTTATTCCTGTTTCGGCTCATGTTGGACTTCCTTTAATGGCGGCCGATATTGAGAGTGAGGTTAAGACGTATGCACAGATCGGATGCAAATTCATCGTAATTCCGTGGTCTGATGCAACAAATCTTCCCGGCGGAGCTGATTATGATAAATTCCTTGCCGATATTAAGAAGTATGCTGCTATAATGCGTGAATACGGTATTAAGCTTTGCTATCACAATCACGATTTTGAATTTGAAAAGATTGATGGTAAGAATAAGCTTGATATACTTTATGCTGATACTGATCCTGCTGACCTTCAGACACAGATTGATACCTGTTGGGCAAGGGTAGGCGGAGAAGATCCTGCCGAGTATGTTAAAAAGTACGCAGGTCGCGCTCCTACAGTTCACATAAAAGACTATTTTGGTAGCAAATCTGCTAATATGTATGATCTTATAGACGGTGGCGAGGTAGAAGCTGGTGAGGAAAGCGATGTATCCTTTGAACTTCGTCCCGTTGGCCACGGCGTTCAGGATGTTGCATCCATTATTGCTGCTGCCGAGACAGCAGGCGCAGGTTTTGTTATTGTTGAGCAGGATAATCCCAGCCTTGACAAAACACCTCTTGAGTGCGCAAAAATGAGCATTGATTACATTCGCTCACTGTAAACCAAAATTTGTAATTCACCCGTTTTAAAAACGGGAAAAATAAAAGGAGTTGTTTATTATGGCCATAAACGATTTAAACGCATTTGAAAAAATTCATGACGAAGAAACCGTTGATACCAACCGCAAGATTAAGGTCGGTATTATCGGAACAGGCTGGATAGCTGAATCTCATATTTCCGGCTACAAGAAATTTCCCGATGTAGAGATTGTTGCTCTTGCAGATCTCGTTCCTGGTAAGGCAGAGGCTTTTGCAAAGAGATTTGAGCTTGAGGGTGTTCGTTTCTATGATAGCGATGAGGCTCTTATAGCAGGCGAGAAGGATCTTGACGCTGTATCCATCTGTACATACAACTGTCAGCATGCTCCTTGTGCTATCCATGCACTTGAGGCAGGTTTAAATGTAATGCTTGAAAAGCCCTTTACCGTAACCCTTGATGAGGCTATTGAGGTTATGAAGGCAGAGAAGAAGAGCGGCAAGATTCTTACTATCGGCTTCCAGCCCCGTATGGGCCCCAATATGCAGATGATCAAGAAAATTGTTCAGTCGGGTGAACTCGGCGATATTTACTATCTGCAGGCAGGCGGTGGACGTCGTCGCGGTATTCCTACTCCCTTCGGCACCACCTTCATTGAGAAGGAAACAGGCGGTATCGGCGCAGTAGGTGATATCGGTTCCTATTCTCTCGATATGCTGCTTAATGCGGTTGGCTATCCGAAGCCTCTCACTGTTACAGGTTATACCTCTAATTTCTTCGGTACCGATCCTGAGTATTATCCCGGTCATCCTGAGTATGCCGAAAAGTTTGGTGTTGATGATTTTGCAGCAGCCTTCATTCGTCTTGAGGGCGGTATAATCCTTGACTTCCGTATTTCTTGGGCTGAGCATATTGATACCTGCGGTGATGCTATTATCCTTGGTACCAAGGGCGGTCTGCGTATTCCTTCTACTGAGTGTTGGAACGGTGAGTTCAATAAGCCTCTCACTATCTACAAGCAGGTTGCGGGCAGAAGTGTTCAGTATGAAGTACCCCTTATTAACAACGGCGGAAACCTCTTCGACAAGAAACTTCGTGCATTTATTGATTCAATTAAGAATGGCGGCAAAGCCACCGTTCCTTCCAGCCAGATTGTTTACAACCAGGCTATTATCGACGGTATCAACAAGTCTGCAGCTCTCGGCAAGGAAGTTGAGATCGTTATTCCCGAGGTATAATATAATCGGAAACGCGGCTTGATTTAAGCTTTTGCAAAAAAAAATTGGCGGTCAGCACAAAAATCCGAAATAGGGTCTTGTGTTGGCCGCTTTTTTGTTGTAAAATAGAAGTATAAAAGTAAAATGATTCCAAAGGGAATCAAGTCTGTGGTGATAACAATGAAAAAGTTAAATGTTGCTGTAATAGGTTACGGCGGTCAGGGTGCCTGGCATTGCTCTCAGGTACTTAAAAGTGATGTTGTAGCTCTTTCGGGAACCTATGATATCAAGGAAAACCGTAGAGTTGCCGCAAAGGATAACGGCATATTTGTTTACGAATCAAACGAGGCTATTTTTGCCGACAATAGCGTTGATATCGTTGTGGTCGCAACCCCTAATGACGTTCATGAGGATTTGGTAGTAAACGCCTTAAAATCGGGTAAGAATGTTATCTGTGAAAAGCCTGTAGCTCTGTCGGTTGAATCCTTTGACCGTATGGTTGACGCTTCAAAAGAGTCGGGCAAGGTGCTTTCTGTTCATCAGAACAGACGCTGGGATGTCGATTACTTGGGCGTAAAAAGCGTTATTGAAAGCGGTGAAATAGGCGAGGTAATTCGTGTTGAATCCCGTATCCACGGTTCTCGCGGCATTCCTAGTGATTGGCGCTGCGAAAAGGCTCCGGGCGGCGGTATGATACTTGACTGGGGCGTGCATCTTATTGACCAGATGTTAAAGCTCATTCCCGATAAAATAATTGGTGTAAACTGTATTACAACACATATTACTAACAAAGAGGTTGATGACGGCTTTCGTCTTGAACTTGCCTTTGAAACAGGCAAATCCGCCTATGTTGAGGTTGGTACATATAACTTTATTGCAATGCCCCGTTTCTATATGCAGTGTAAGGAGGGTAGCCTTTATCTTACAGATTGGCAGAAAAATGCTCATGTAGCCAAGCTAACCCGCTGGATAGAAAAGGATGTTACCCCTGTGCAGAATGCCGCGGGAATTACAAAGACTATGGCTCCCCGTGACCATTTAACCCTTGATGAGTATGATATTGAGCGTCCCATGAGCGATGTTCATAATTTCTACCGCAATTTCTGTGCCGCAGTAGAGGGCAGGGAAGAGCAGTTCATCAAAAACTGTGAGGTTCGCAGAGTTCTCTGCGTAATGGAAGCCTGCTTTAAATCTGACGAAATCCGTCAGACACTCAGCGTAAATATTTAACTGAAGGAGAATTTTTATGAAACTCGGAGTAGTTAGTGCTATTTATGACGGTTTTACCTTTGAAGAAATGATTGATGATATCGCTGCTAACGGTTGCTCTTGTGTTGAGGTTGCTTGTTGGCCTCAGGGTAAGGCAGAACGTCGTTATGCAGGCGTAAGCCATATTGATGTAGAAAATACATCCGCCGATTATATAGCTTATATTAAGGATTACTGCGCTAAAAGGAATGTAGAGATATCCTCTCTTGCCTTCTATCCTAATACTATGGACGGTAATCTCGATAAGCGTCAGGCAAGTATTGACCACCTTAAAAAGGTTATAAATATGAGTGCCCTTTTAGGCGTTAATATGGTTACCACCTTTGTCGGCCGTGACCAGACCAAAACTGTAGAGGAGAACCTTGAAATTTTTAAGCAGGTATGGCCCGACATCATCAAGCTTGCTGAAGAAAAGGGTGTAAAGGTTGCAATAGAAAACTGTCCTATGCTCTTTGGTGCCGATCAATGGCCGGGCGGACAGAATTTGTTTACCACACCTAAGCTTTGGAGAAAAATGTTCGAAATTCTTCCCAGTGATAACTTCGGTATTAACTATGATCCAAGCCATTTTATTTGGCAGCAGATTGATTACATCAAGCCCATTTATGAGTTCAAGGATAAAATATTCCATGTTCACTGCAAGGATATAAAACTCTATCCCGATAAGCTCAACGATGTAGGCGTTATGGCATATCCTCTTGAGTATATGAGCCCGAAACTTCCCGGTCTTGGAGATGTTGATTGGGGCAGATATATTTCCGCCCTTACCGATATCGGATATGATAGCTTTGTATGCGTAGAGGTTGAAGATAAGGCTTTCGAAAGCTGCAAGGAAAGAATTCTCGATTCGGTAGCACTCAGTTGCCGTTATCTTAGACAATTTGTTATCTAAACATTAAAGAAATCCGGAATATTTTCCGGATTTTTCTTTTTTTACAGCTTAGTTCACAATGTTTTGTAATTTTTTGTAATATTTTTTAATCTTTTAAGAAATAAGTCTTGCAAAATGCAGAGTTTTTGTGTAAAATAAATTTGTATGATTATATATAATTTTAATGATTAGGAGTTATTAAAATGTCAAATCGCTTGTTTCAAACCGTCATTCATCAAATGAAGGATTCCATTGACAAAACATTCGGCATACTTGACAGTACCTTTACCGTTATTGCCTGCAGTGAGCTTGGTAAAATCGGCGACACAATAGATGTTGGTGCTTCCATTGCCTCTATGGGCGGTGAATGTGTGCAGGCGGGCAACTATACTTTAAAGGTTATTACTGCATCTCAAGGCAGCAGTTATGTTGTTTTTGTTGAGGGAACTGACCTTCTAAGTGAAAAGTATTGTTGTGTTCTCAACGTTGCCTTTGCCAATATTAAATTCTACTATGATGAAAAATACGATCGCAGTAATTTCATTAAGAACATAATCCTTGACAATATTCTGCCCGGTGATATTTATCTTAAAGCACGTGAGCTTTATTTTAACAGCGATGTTCAGCGTACCGTTATTCTTATCCGTACTGTTGAGCCTACCGATGTTTCGGTATACGATATCATACAGAATCTTTTCCCGGACAAGACTAAAGACTTTGTTATAAACATAAACGAAACCGATATTGCGCTTATTAAAGAAACCAAGCAGGGAATCGAGCCCAAGCATATAGAAAATCTTGCGAGTACAATTGCCGATACCCTGTCGGGTGAGTTCTATACTCATGCTGTAATTGGTGTAGGTACTACCGTTGAAGGCCTTAAAGACCTTGCCCGTTCCTTTAAAGAAGCTCAGACAGCACTTGAGGTTGGCAAGGTATTTGATACCGATAAAACGATTGTTTGCTATGATAATTTGGGTATTGCCCGTCTTATCTACCAGCTTCCTACCACCCTGTGCGATACCTTCCTTAAAGAGGTATTTAAAAGAGGCTCCATTGAAAGTCTCGATCAAGAGACACTGTTTACAATTCAGCGGTTCTTTGAGAACAACCTTAACGTTTCTGAGACTTCAAGAAAACTGTTTGTTCACAGAAATACCCTTGTTTACCGTCTTGAAAAGATAAAGAAGATAACCGGTCTTGACCTTCGTGAGTTTGACCACGCTATAATCTTCAAGATTGCACTTATGGTAAACAAATATTTAAAAACCAATCCTATCAAATATTAAGAAAGAGTGAGTACAATAAATATCAACGATATTATGGGGAATGAGTCGGCGCCTATTATTGAGTTCCGCGGCGTGTCAAAAACCTATATTAGCGGTACTCACGCTCTTGAGGATATTAATGTCCGCATAAACAAAGGCGAATTTGTCTTTGTTGTAGGCTCATCTGGTGCAGGTAAAAGCACATTTATGAAGCTTATAATGCGTGAGGAAAAGGCAAATACAGGGGAAATATTTGTCAACAATTTTAATCTGACCAAAATGCCTCGCAAGGAAGTTCCAATGCTTCGCCGTACAATGGGAATAGTGTTTCAGGATTTCCGACTGATACCCAATATGAATGTTTTCGAAAATGTTGCTTTTGCAATGCATGTAACAGGCGCTTCCAACAGGAAAATCCGCGTTGAGGTATCAAAGGCACTCAGTAAGGTGGGCCTTGGTCATAAGGCGCGCTCAATGCCAAATCAGCTTTCGGGCGGTGAGCAGCAGCGCGTTGGTCTTGCCCGCGCCCTTGTTAATGCTCCAAGCCTGATTATAGCGGACGAGCCTACGGGTAATGTTGACCCTAATATGTCATACGAAATAGTTAATCTTCTAACCGAAATAAATAAACGCGGTACTACAATTCTTATGGTCACACATGACCATAATCTTGTGCGCGATTTCCAGCACAGGGTTATTATGCTTGACGGTGGCAGAATTGTTGCTGATAATATGGGAGGCGAGCTCTCATGAAAATTCAAAGCGTAAAATATCTGACCCGTGAAGGCATAAAGAATATATGGGTAAACCGATTGATGTCACTTGCATCTATTGGTGTACTGGTTGCCTGTATGGTGCTTATTGGTTTAGCTCTTCTGCTTTCTGCGAATGTAGATAAGGCTCTTGGCAACCTTGAAAAGCAGAATGTTGTTATGGTGTATTTTAATGACTATAACTCGGTACTATATGGTGATAAAGATACCTCCGCCGAAAATAGCACCGTATCAAACACTTCATCTAAGGCAGATAGCTCTGCTACCGATTCACAAGGCGACACCGTTTCCGATGATAAGCCTGATGAAAACAATATAAAAGATAGTGATTATCTTATCCATAACGAGGCTGAGGCACGCGCCTTATGCGCCGAAATAGAAAAGATAGATAATATTGCAAGCGTTGAATATGTTTCCAGCAAGCAGGGTCTTGAAAATATAAAGGAAACCATGCTTGACGGCAAGGAACAGTATTTTGAATTCCTTGATGAGGAATATGGAAACCCGCTATCCGATGCGGCAAAGGTTACTATGACCGATCTTTCTAAGTTTAGTGAGACAATTGCCGAAATAGAAAAACTTTCGGGTGTTGATTCTATTGTTTCTCAAAATGACCTTGCGGAAAAGATTACCGCTATAAAAAACGGAATAGCTACCGCGGGTGTGTGGATAATTGCAATTCTGCTTGTAATATCACTTGTTATTGTTTCAAACACAATTCGTGTAACAATGTATAACCGAAAGCTCGAAATAAGCATAATGAAGGCTGTCGGCGCAACCGATGCGTTTATACGCCTGCCCTTTGTCGTGGAGGGTATAACAATCGGCTTTATCTCGGCTCTGCTTTCGGAAGGCCTTGTTTATTTCTGCTACAGAATAGCCATTGAAACCTTAAAGACAACACTCGGCACTTCTGACATCATAGGATTTAGTGCTATGGCGGTTCAGTTGATTCTTGTCTTTATAGCCATAGGTATTCTTGCAGGTACTATAGGCAGTATTATTATGATAAGTAAATATCTTAAAAAAGAGGGCAGTGAATTTGCTGCTATATAAATCCAAAAAGGAGTATTTATGAATTTTAAAGCATTACGGCGGGTTATTGCGGCGCTAATATGTGTTTGTATTATAATATCTACACCGCTCTCGGCATCTGCTGAGCTCAGTGTTAGTCAGATGCAGAGTGAGATAAACCGACTTGACGCTGAATCTAAAGAGATTCAAAGGGAAATAAACAGGCTTAAAAGCCAGCAGGAAGATCAGCAAAAGATAAAAAATGCTCTTGATAAACAAATAGCAAATTTGCAGCAGCAGATAAATGTTTGCATAGACCGAATTAACACGGTTGAGGCTGAAATTGCCGAGAGTGAGCGTATTATTGAACAAAAGAATAAGGAAATAGAACAGAGCAAGACTCAGTTCAAAAAACGCATCCGAGCAATTTATATGAGCAATACAGGAAGTAATGTTCAAATTCTTTTAGGTGCCGAAAACTTTTCGGATTTTCTAGCGCTTTCTGAGCTTACAAAGGATGTTTCTGCAAGAGATAAAAAGCTTATTGACGATATTGTTGCTACAATTACCGAAATTCGGTCCGAAATAGAAAAAAACCAGAAACGTATATCAGAACAAAATGCCATAAAAAAAGACCTCGACGCAAAGCAGAGAGAGCTTGAAAAGCAGGCTGCAGAGGTGCAGGGTGTTATAAACGGTATAAATTCCGATAAAAATTCTCTTGCTGCCGATCAGAAGAAAATTGAACAGCAGATGGATAACTATATACTTCAGATCGCTCAGCAGAATTCGGGTAGCTCAGGAAGTTATGACGGCAGTTCATTTAAATGGCCTGTACCCGGCTTTTACTGGATAATTTCGGGCTTTGGTCCACGTTGGTCAAAACACCATAGCGGTATTGATATAACAGGATCGGGTATCTACGGTGCGAAAATAGTTGCATCGGCAGACGGTACAGTTCAAGATATTTCCAACTACTGCAACCATTACAGTGTCTATGGTGATAGTTGCGGTGGCGGTTGGGGAAGATATGTTATGATAGACCACGGCCGTGGCTCCAATGGCAGTACCTACAAAACCCTTTATGCCCATATGTCCCGTGTGGCGGTGGGTGTTGGACAAAAGGTAAAAAAGGGTCAGGTAATAGGCTATGTTGGCTCTACGGGCAGTTCTACAGGACCCCATTTGCATTATGAAGTATATCTTAACGGCAGTCGTGTCGACCCCGAAAGATATGTAGGCACCAGCGCAAAGTAAATTTAAGGCAGGGAAAATACCCTGCCTTTTTATTCATTGTCTTTAAGGGGAAAATATAAATGAAAAATATTAAAATACAGCGCGTCATAGGTATTTTTCTTACGGTTTGCGTAATGATGTTTATATTTTTTATGTCAGCGCAAAATGCTAAAATATCTGCAAACACAAGCGGTAGCTTTATAGCTTTTTTTGCAAAACTTATTACCCCAAGATTTACTGAGCTTAGCGTCTTGCAGCAGTCACAAATAATTGCTTCCTATCAGCTTATTGTGCGCAAGGGTGCCCATTTTAGCATATATCTTGTTCTAGGTATTACAGCAAGTATTTTCACATTAACGCTTGAAAAAATCAAAAAGGTGTTAAGGTATGCTCTATCAGCTGTAATTGCACTATTATATGCAATAAGCGATGAAATTCATCAGCTTTATGTACCCGGTAGGGTAGGGGCTTTAACCGATGTCCTTATTGATTTTGGAGGTACCCTTACGGGTCTTTTAATTTTAGCCCTTATTTTGTTTGTGATAAAAAAGAAAGAAATAAAAAAGCGGTTGTCTTAGAAAGACAACCGTTTTTTGCTTTTAGTGTTGATTAGCAGCAGCCGCAGCCGTTGTTGCTAACATCAGCACAGCCGCAACCGTTGTTACCGCCGCAGCAGAAGAGGATGAGTATAAGGATGATGATCCAGGTGCAGTTATTACCGAAACCGTTACACATAAGGCTAACCTCCTTTTTCCTTTTTCATCACATACTATGTAATCTAACAGCAGTGTGTTACTTGATTTGCTTTTTTCACACACAAGAAAAACAAAGAAAAAATAAAAAATAAAAAGAAAATAAGAGGAAATACGCCTATAAACTGAATTTTCAATGCAAAACGGCAAAAATCACAAATTTGACTTTCCCTGACTTTGCCATTATAATAAAGGTCAGTAAAAGTCAAAAAAGGGGAAATTAAATATGAGAATGAGTGATCTCATAACCGAAAAAATAATTCAAATGCTTAATGAATCACAGGAAAATATAGCTGAGATTCAGCGTAATGAGCTAGCGGCTCTTGTGGGCTGCGCTCCAAGTCAGATAAACTACGTGCTGTCCTCTCGCTTTACCCCTGAGCACGGGTATTTAATAGAGAGCCGTAGAGGAGGCGGCGGATATATCCGCATAACCCGAGTAAGTTTAAGTCATTCTTCGGCACTTATGCACATTATAAATTCCATAGGGGAAAGAATTGACCCGATGGCGGCAAGAATAGTAATAGAAAATTGTTTGCAGACCTCGCTTATAAATGAAACCGCTGCAAATATGATAGCTGCCGCTCTTTCAGGAACCGTGATGCAGCAGGTCCCTGTTGAATACCGCGAATACCTTCGTGCGGCACTTTTAAAGCAGCTGCTATTAACCCAAATATAAAAGGAGTGTATTAACTATGATGTGTGAAAACTGTGGTAAGAATCCCGCTACAACCCATATCCATACCGTTATAAACGGTGAGGTTTTTGAAAAAAATCTTTGCGGCTACTGTGCCGCCTCAAGTGGCTACTCAGCAAAAACGAGCTTAGCGGATATGCTTATATCTATGTTTGGTGATACAATAACCAAAACCAAGCTTTCCGATACTACTCGTTGTGAGATTTGCGGTTGTACCTTTTCCGATATTGCAGAAACAGGTAAAGCTGGCTGCGCCAACTGCTACAATACATTTTATGATGAACTTTTGCCCTATCTTAAAAGGGTTCACGGCAGTACAAAGCATATGGGAAACCACCCCAACCGTACCCCCCTTGTTGTAAAACGAGAGGATAAGATAGGTGACCTGCGCGCAAAGCTTTCCGAGCTTGTAAAGACCGAGAAGTTTGAAGAAGCGGCAAAGGTGCGTGACGAAATAAAGGAACTGGAGGGTAAGGAAAATGAGTAACTGGTATATGTCATCAAAAAACGAGAACGATGTTGTTATAAGCACCCGTATCCGTCTTGCCCGAAATTTAAGCGGAATTCCTTTTCCTGCCCGTATGACCGCCGAGCAAAGGCAACAGCTTAACCTTAGGGTTAAACAGGCAGTGGATAAATGCAATACACCTGTCACATCACAGCTTAAATATATCGAAATGGATACAGTGCCCGACCACGAAATCAAGGCAATGGTCGAACGCCACATAATAAGTCCTGAGTTTGCTGCTGATATTAAAGACCGTGCAATACTTCTCAATAACGATGAGACGATATGCGTTATGATTGGCGAAGAGGACCACCTACGCATTCAGGTGATTATGGGCGGTATGGAGCTTGAGAGCGCATATAATACTGCCTGCGAGCTTGAAAGGCTGCTTGATGTAGATTTGAATTTTGCTTTTGATGAGCGGCTCGGTTATATCACCTCCTGCCCAACAAATCTGGGCACAGGGCTCAGAGCCAGTGTGATGCTTCACCTGCCTATTCTTGAAAGCTATAAAGAGGTTGCCTCGCTGTCCGATTATATACGTAAAATAGGCTTTACGGTTAGGGGCATTTACGGTGAGGGCAGCAAGGCAAAGGCATCTATGTATCAGATATCTAATCAAATAACCTTGGGGATTGATGAAAAAACAGCCCTTGATAATTTAAAAGTTATTGCTATGCAGATAGTCGAGAAAGAACGCGAGCGACGCCGGGACTTCGATAAAATCCGTCTTGAGGACATCGTCTGGCGCGCCTATGCTACCCTTAAACATCAGCGCATTTTATCAAGTGAGGAAATGCTAACTTTGGTTTCAAGGATTAAATTGGGGCAGAGTATGGGCATACTTGATATTGATGCCGACCTCCCTTTGCAGATTTTAATACAGGGTCAGCCATTTATGCTTATGCGCCGTTTCGGCACCATGACACCCGACGAAAGGGATATTAAACGCGCTGAAACGGTAAGAAAAATGTTGGAGTGATTTGATTGAAATATAATTTTAAAAATTTTACACAAAAAGCTAATGATGCGCTTAATCTTGCAATAAGCAGTGCCGAAAATATGGGTCACACCTATATAGGAAGTGAGCATTTGCTGCTTGGACTTTTAAAGGAGGGCAGCGGCGTTGCGGGCACCGTGCTTGCAAAATACGGCGCTGATGCGCTTGAGCTTGAGGAGCTTATGCGCGAAAAAATAGGTAGCGGAAATAAAACCGAGCTTGCACCCGAATACTTTACCCCCAGATCTAAGCGTATAATGGAGTTTGCGGTAAGCACCTGCAAGGGAACAGGCAAACAGCTTGTGGGTACCGAACATCTGCTTATAGGAATTCTAAGTGAGGGCGATAACTATGCCATACGCTTTTTAAGTGAGCTTGGTGTGGATGCCGCTGCCCTTACTCAGGATACACTAAAAGCCGCGGGAATGGGAGATATTGGAAAGTCACGGGGTGCAAACAGAGGTGAAACCAAATCTACAGGGGACGGCAAAACCCCCACCCTTGATAAATTTGGTTTCGACCTAACCGCACGCGCTAAGGACGGCAAACTTGATCCTGTAATCGGCAGAAATGATGAGGTACAAAGGGTAATTCAGATATTATGTCGCCGCACAAAAAACAACCCCTGCCTTATAGGTGAGCCGGGTGTAGGTAAAACCGCTATAGCCGAAGGCCTTGCACAAAAAATTGCCGCAGGTGATGCGCCTGATATTCTGCTGAATAAACGCGTTATCACACTTGACCTTACAGGTATGGTTGCGGGAACAAAATACCGCGGCGACTTTGAGGAACGCATAAAGGCGGTTATTGACGAGGTAACAGGCGCCGATGATATAATTCTCTTTATTGACGAGGTACACACCATCGTGGGCGCAGGCTCTGCCGAAGGCTCGACTGATGCGGCTAATATATTGAAACCCTCCCTTGCCAGAGGTGATTTACAGGTTATAGGTGCCACCACCTTAGCAGAATACCGTAAAAATATAGAAAAAGATGCCGCGTTAGAACGTCGTTTTCAGCCTGTAACCGTAAATGAGCCTTCTGAAGATGATGCGTTACTGATTTTAAAGGGATTAAGAGATAAATACGAGGCGCACCATAAGGTACGTATTACCGATGATGCTTTAAGTGCCGCCGTAAAGCTTTCTGCCCGATATATTACCGACCGCTTTTTACCCGATAAGGCGATAGACCTTATCGATGAGGCAGGCTCTCGCGTTCGCCTTAATAACCTTGTGCCTCCTGATGATTTGCGAAGCCTTGATGAGGAAATTGCCAATGTGGAGGAGGAGAAGACCGCCGCTGTAAACGAACAGGATTTTGAAAAGGCGGCAATGCTACGCGATAAAGAGAGCGAGCTGAAAGCTCAACGGGATAATATAAAAACAAAATGGCAGGATAAAAACAGCCATACAAACGGTGAGGTAACTGCCGAAAGTATTGCTGAAATAATTTCAGGCTGGACTCGAGTTCCCGTTTCTCAGCTTACAAAGGAGGAAAGTGAGCGCCTCCTTAACCTTGAGGAGGTTCTTCACGATAGAATTGTAGGTCAGGATGAGGCGGTAACCGCCGTTTCCAAGGCTATCAGACGCAGTCGCGTAGGACTCAAAGATCCTAAGCGTCCGATTGGCTCGTTTATCTTCTTAGGACCTACGGGTGTAGGTAAAACCGAGCTTTGCAAAGCCCTTGCACAGGCGATGTTCTCAAGTGAAAATGCAATGTTAAGGTTTGATATGTCCGAATATATGGAAAAGCATACCGTTTCCCGTCTTGTAGGCTCGCCTCCAGGTTATGTTGGCTTTGAGGAGGGCGGTCAGCTGACCGAAAAGGTTCGAAGAAACCCCTACAGCGTTATTCTTTTTGATGAAATAGAAAAGGCGCACCCTGATGTGTTTAATATTCTTTTGCAAATTCTTGAGGATGGCATTTTAACCGATTCTCAGGGTCGCACAGTAGATTTTAAAAATGCAGTTATAATTATGACCTCTAATATCGGAGCCCGTCTTATCACCGAAAAGAAAACTGCCTTCGGCTTTGCAACTGAAAACGAAAGCGGCGGCAGTGACAGCGAAATAAAAGAAAGCGTTTTGCAGGAGCTTAAAAAAGCTTTTCGTCCCGAGTTTTTAAACCGTATTGACGATATTATCGTTTTCAAAAAGCTTACCGAAAATGATATATTATGTATTGCACAAAAGATGCTCAGCACGCTCAAGAAACGTCTTGAGGGTATACAGGTGGATATCGAGTTTGACGATAATGTTGCAAAAGCTATTGCCCATAAGGGCTTTGACCCAATTTACGGCGCAAGACCTTTGCGTCGCGCGATTCAAAGCGAAATTGAGGACAAATTAAGCGAAGCAATACTTGACGGTACTATTTCAAAACAGGATAAAATCCTGTGTACCCACAGTGAGGCTGGATACTGCTTTACTAAAAGATAACACTTAGATTTAAGGCAACCGCGCAAAGCACGGCTGCCTTATTTATTGACAAAGTACCTTTACGGTGTTAAAATCTATGTATAAAATTTATGTTTTGAGGATTATGAAAAATGAGTAGTAATTTTGATATTGCTATTATAGGTGGCGGTGCCGCGGGGCTTTGCGCGGCAGTTTACGCCAAGCAGTTGGCACCGAGTAAAAAAATAATCATATTAGAAAAGCTGGATAGGGTAGGCAAAAAGCTTATTACAACAGGTAACGGTCAATGTAATATTCTTAATAATAATATTGATGTTTCCCGTTACCACGGTAAAAATGTCGATTTTTGCCGATATGCTCTGTCTACCGTAACAAAGCAGGAAATAATAAACTTTTTTGAAAAAATAGGGGTACTTATTACCTTTGAGCCATCAGGAAAGGCATACCCTATGTCCTATCAGGCGGGCAGCGTTGTTGATTGTCTGCGCTTTGCCGCCAACGATTTGGGTGTGGATATAAGGTGCTCGTGCCCCGTTACTTCGCTGACACAGGTTTCAAATGGGTTTGAGATAACGGCAGGTCAAGATATTATAAATGCCCACAGTGTTATTATTGCCACAGGACTGCTTTCGGGCTCAGACCGTGTGGGAAGTGACGGTTCGGGCCTTAAAATAATGCAAAATCTTGGCTATAAAACCGTAAAGACAGCACCGAGTATCGTTCAACTTAAAACCGATAATACACTAACAAGAAAGCTTAAAGGCATTAAGGTAGATGCACGCGTTTATCTGCTTAACGGCTCTAAAGTTTTGGGCGAGGATTTTGGCGAGGTACTCTTTACCGATTACGGTCTGTCAGGGCCTGCTGTAATGCAACTTTCCCGTCCTGCAGGACAGGGTGTTTCACCTCTTACTGTGCGCCTTGATTTAACCCCAAATTATAGTGAGAATCAGCTTATAAAAATACTCAAATCCCGTGCAGCAAGCCTCAAATGCCGTACCTGCGAGGAATTTCTGACAGGAATGCTTAATAAGCGCGTTGGTCAGGCAATTCTTAAACAGTGCGGTGTCGAGCTATCGTCAAGCGTGGCGGATATTTTTGCCGAATTGCCCGATATTGCCGCAAAAATAAAGGCGCTTGATTTCACCGTTACGGGCACAACGGGCTTTGTAAATTCTCAGGTTACAGCAGGGGGGCTTGATACCTCAGGCTTTGACTGTGAAACTATGCAGTCAAAGAAGCATAAAGGCCTTTTTGCCGTGGGCGAACTGCTTGATATTGATGGGGATTGCGGCGGCTTCAATCTTACCTGGTGCTGGGCAAGTGCAATGATTGCGGCGCGCTGCGCAACACAAATTTAAAGGAGCATAAATGATTCTTTTAACAAACGTAAAATTACCTCTTGATACGAATTTTAACAGTTTAAAGCCTATTGTTTCAAGGCTTCTTAAGGTGAACGAAAAAAATATTGTTTCCTGCTCGCTTTTCCGTAAAAGCGTTGATGCACGAAAAAAGGATAATGTTCACTTTTGCGTATCCCTTTTAGTTGAGGTTATGCTCGATGAGGCGGCACTGATAAAAAAGACTAAAAATGCCCAGATATACATTGCTCAAAAATACATATGGAAAAAGGCAAATAATGTTCCTAAAAAAACGCCTGTTGTTGTAGGCTTTGGTCCCGCTGGAATGTTTGCCGCCCTTGCCCTTGCGCGTGCAGGGCTTAACCCTATTGTTATTGAGCGAGGCGAGGCGGTAGAACAAAGAACTCGCAGTATAAAAGAATTTTTTGAACATGGCAAGCTCAATGAGAACAGCAATGTCCAGTTTGGTGAAGGTGGAGCAGGAACCTTTTCTGACGGAAAGCTTAATACAGGGATAAAGGACCCACGCTGCCGCGCTGTACTTGAGTCATTCGTATCATTTGGAGCTCCAAAGGATATACTTATTGATGCCAAGCCCCATATAGGCACGGATATACTTTGTGATATTGTAAAGAATATTCGTAACGAAATTTTAAAGCTTGGCGGTAGCATCTATTTTTTGTCAACCCTAGTCGATATCAATAAAAAGGAAAAATTTATTATTGTCCAAAAAGGGGCAGACAAATTAAAAATAGAATTTTCTTCACTTATCCTTGCTATAGGTCATTCCGCAAGGGACACCTTTGAACAGCTTTTAAAAATAGGCGTGCCAATGAAGCAAAAGCCTTTCTCAGTGGGGGTAAGGATTGAACATAAGCAAGCCGATATAAATACGGCTTTATACGGCCAATTTGCAGACCACCCTGCACTTAAAGCGGCAGATTATAAACTCGCAGTGCACCTTGAAAACGGCAGAGGTGTTTACACCTTTTGTATGTGTCCGGGCGGTGAGGTTGTGAATGCATCAAGTGAGATGGGCGGTATTGTAACCAACGGAATGAGTAATTCCTCAAGAAGCGGTAAAAATGCCAACAGTGCAGTGCTTGTAGGGGTCGAACCCTCAGATTTGCCCGATAATGGAGCGCTTTGCGGAATGTATTTTCAGCGTGAGATAGAAAAGCGCGCCTTTAAACTCACTCGCGGTGCCGTACCGATACAGCGGCTTGGCGAATTTTTAAATCTGGAGTATGATGGCGACGATGTTGTTGCTCCAACCGTTAAGCCCGATACACAGCAGGCAAGGGTTGAGGACGTTTTACCCGCCTTTGTTGCCGAAAGTCTTAAGGAGGGTATAATGGCATTGGATAAAAAACTTCATGGCTTTGCAAGCCCCGGCGCACTTTTATCCTTTCCTGAAACCCGCAGTTCATCTCCCGTTAGAATACTTCGCGGTGAGGATTACACAAGCGAATTTGCCGACTGGCTTTACCCGTGTGGAGAGGGTGCAGGCTATGCGGGCGGCATAATGTCGGCAGCTGTTGACGGCCTTCGTTGCGCCGAGGCGGTAATATTTAAACAAAATAATAATTTATAGGCGAAAACGGATCGTTTATGCGGTCCGTTTCATTTCTTTTCGGTGCATTATAGTCTGTTTTAGACAAATTTGGGATTTTAACCCATACGCTGTTTTCCTTGTGAACAATTATGCCCTTGAGCTTTGAGGTCAGTTTTATTGCTGCTTTTGAAAGCTGACAAGGGAAGGTGCGAAGTATTACAAAGCCGTTGCAAAACTCAAATTCAATTTTACAATAACCATTTTTAAATCCAGAATATAAAAGCTCAAAAATTAATAGCTCATAAAGCGTTACATCGGTATAAAAAATACCGCTACCGTTTAGTGATGTTGAAAGGAAACGATTGTTTTTAAGAAAATAAAAAACACACGCCCCGAAAATTTTATCGGTATATTTTGCTATATCGGTACGAAAAGAAAAAACATCTCTTAAAAGTGCCTGTTTTAAGGTAATCTTCTTAAGCATTTTAAGGTAACATATGCGGCTTTCGCCTTTTGAAAATTTATCTGCAAGCCATTCGCGACGGCGTGAGAGGAAAATATCATAAAATTGAGGTGTAAAAATCACCAAAACAGACCCCTTTTTCTTCAAGTATTTAATAGTTTTTTCCAAACTTCTTTAAAAAATCAAATTTCGTTAAAAAATAAACAAAAACAACTTGCAAATTTTGTAATTTTGGGTTAAAATAAGAACATATAAATTTAGGAGGTTTTTCCAATGGTTAAAGTTGCTATTAATGGATTCGGTCGTATCGGCCGTCTGGCTTTCCGTCAGATGTTCGGTGCTCAGGGTTATGAGATCGTTGCTATTAACGACCTTACCAGCCCCGCTATGCTTGCTCATCTTCTCAAGTACGATTCTGCACAGGGCAGATATGCTCTTGCTGATACCGTAGTTGCAGGTGAGGACAGCATCACTGTTGACGGTAAGACCATCAAGATCTATGCTGAAAAGAACGCTGCAGATCTTCCTTGGGGCGAAATCGGTGTAGACGTAGTTCTCGAGTGCACCGGCTTCTACTGCTCTAAAGAGAAGTCTCAGGCTCATATCGATGCAGGTGCTAAGAAGGTTGTTATTTCTGCTCCCGCAGGCAAGGATCTTCCTACTATTGTTTACAGCGTAAACGAGAATACCCTCACTGCTGAGGATACCATCATCTCCGCTGCTTCCTGCACCACCAACTGTCTTGCTCCTATGGCCAAGGCTCTTAACGATTACGCTGCTATCCAGAGCGGTATCATGACCACTGTTCACGCCTACACCGGCGACCAGATGGTTCTTGACGGTCCTCACAGAAAGGGTGACCTTCGCCGCGCTCGCGCTGCTGCAGTTAACATCGTTCCTAACTCCACCGGCGCTGCTAAGGCTATCGGCCTTGTTATTCCTGAGCTTAACGGCAAACTCATCGGCTCTGCTCAGCGTGTTCCCGTTCCCACCGGTTCTACCACTCTTCTCGTTGCGGTTGTTAAGGGTAAGGACATCACCGTTGAGGGCGTTAATGCTGCCATGAAGGCTGCTTCCAGCGAGTCCTTCGGCTACACCGAGGAGCAGCTCGTTTCTTCCGATGTTATCGGTATCAGATACGGCTCTCTCTTCGATGCTACTCAGACCATGGTTGCTAAGATTGATGATGACACCTATCAGGTACAGGTTGTTTCTTGGTATGATAACGAGAACTCCTACACCAGCCAGATGGTTCGTACCATTAAATACTTCGCAGAGATCTAAGTTAACACAAAAATTAAAAGCAGATGTCAAAGCGGCATCTGCTTTTTCTTATATAATTTTAACGGCTATCTCATTTAACCGAGATAGCCGTTTTATTACTACATTGTTTCGGGTGCATTGACATTTAATATGCTCAGAGCGGTTCTAATAACCGTTGCAGTTGCGGCGCACAGCTTTAACCTTGCCTGCATAAGCGGCTCCTCAATGCCCTTAACGCGGCAAACTGAGTAGAACTTATGGAAGCGCGTGGCAACCTCACTTGCATAGTGGGTAATCTTAGTCGGATCGTATGCTTTGGCGGCGTTTATTACCTCGTCGGTAAAGGCGGCAAGGCAGAGAATAAGCTCGCGCTCCTCAGGGGTGTTAAGTTTTTCAAGCTCAGCAGGTGTGCAATCTCTTATTACAATTCCTTCTGCCTGCAGGTTCCTTGCAATGGAGCATACACGGGCGTGGGCGTACTGAACATAGTAAACAGGGTTTTGATTAGACTGCTCAACGGCTAAATCAAGGTCAAAATCAAAGTGAGAGTTTGCCTCACGCAGATTAAAGAAGAAACGAGCCGCATCAATGGGCACCTCGTCAAGGAGGGTAACAAGGGTAATAGCTTTGCCCGAACGCTTGGAGGCCTTAATAACCTCACCGTCACGTACAAGGCGTACCATCTGCATAAGCACAACATCAAGTCGGCTTGCATCAACTCCAAGAGCCGTAAGCGCTGCTTTAAGACGGGGAACATAACCGTGATGGTCGGCACCTAAAATATCTATAGCTTTATCGAAGTTACGCGTAACAAGCTTGTTGTAGTGGTAAGCGATATCGGGTACAACATAGGTAGGAACGCCGTTGGAGCGCACAAGCACAAAGTCCTCGGTATCGAAGTCGCTGCCCTTGAACCATAGGGCATCCTCCTGTTCATACGTGTGTCCGCTTTCCTTTAATAGCTCAATAATACGTTTTGTTTCACCGCTTGCGTGAAGTGAGCTTTCTTTGAACCAGGTATCATATTCGATACGGTATTTTAAAAGGTCATCGTGAAGTCCCTGAATATTTTTAGGCAGAGCGAATTCAACTAATGCCTTCCTGCGCTCGGCTTCGTCCTCGTTAACATATTTGTCGCCGTGAATTTCGGCAAACGCTTTAGCGTGCGCAACAATATCAGCACCGTGGTAGGAGTCCTCAGGCATTTCGATATCATCTCTAAAAAGCTGTAAATATCTCAAATCCAGAGAAAGCCCGAACTTGTTTATCTGGTTGCCTGCATCGTTAATGTAAAACTCGCGCTCGGTCTTATAGCCCGCAAAATCAAGCACGCTTGCAAGGCAATCACCAAGGGCGCCGCCGCGAGCATTACCTATGTGCATAGGTCCTGTCGGGTTTGCGGATACAAACTCTACAAGAACCTTTTTGCCTTCACCATAATCACTTCTGCCGTAACCATCACCCTTTGCAACGATGTCAAGCAGAATATCTGCATAGTAGCAGTCCTTTAAAAACAGATTTATAAACCCTGGTCCCGCTATTTCAAAACGGTCAATGTAGGTATCCTGAAAATCCGCATTTGCAGTTAAGATTTCAGCAATTTTTCTGGGCGGGAGTTTAAATAATCTTGCCCACGCCATAGCGGCGTTTATAGCATAATCGCCGTGGCCGCGGTTTGCGGGAATCTCAACCGAAAAGGGGGTAAGCTCCGCTGAACACAATTCGCCCTTTTCTATTGCAGCCTTTGCCGCTAATATAAAAGCATTTTCAATTTGATTCTTTGCTTTTTGCACAAGTATTGACATTATTGTTTAACCTCTTTCACAGTAATTTCTACCGTATTTTCGCTTATTAAGTTTGTATGAGCATCAATGGTGTAGCTCATAAAAAGCCGTCCGCCGTTGTCGGTCATATCACTTTCTACGGTTTTGCCGTAAATTCCTATAGCAAGACTTCCCTCAGGCATATCGTAAAAACAGGTATTGCGCTTTCCACTTTCAACCACAAGTCTGCCGCCTATGGAGCCTGTTCTGTTAAGCGTAACAAGCTTATTATTTTCTATGCGTAAAATTGTTTTTACATCCTTTGCACCTATTGCTTCGCTTTCATCATATGAAAGGTAGTAACTGTTTCGCTTCTTTCCCAATTTTCCTACGGTGGTCAGCTCAATGCTATCGTTCTCACCGTTTGCTTGAAAATATTGGCAGCTCTTTATTGTAATTAAAACATCCTTCATATTGTGTTAATATCCACCTGCTTAACTTCATCGTCTGAAATGCTTTTACCAAGCAGTATTTGCGCCTGCGCCTTGAATGTATCGGGCTTGTCACTTACATAAAAGATGTGTGTGCCTTGATTTTTCGCACTGTTTGCAATGCCGTCAATCTTAAGCCTTTGTGCAACATACTGTGCAGTGGCAACACCCATATTTATAAGCGTTACCTTATCTCCCATAATTTTGGCAATTATTTTTTCAAGAACAGGGTAGTGGGTACAGCCTAAAATAAGGGTATCAACTCCTGCTGCCTGAATAGGCTCTAAATACCTTGCCGCGGTTTCAACCGCAATTACATCGTTTTGGCTTATCCACCCCTCCTCAACTAAAGGAACAAAAAGATTGCAGTTGTTGGCAGTAACCTGCGCTTCGGGCAAAAGCTCTTTAATGTATTTTTCGTGCGCACCGCTGTTTACGGTGGCGGCAGTGCCTATAACACCTATTTTTTTGTTCTTGGTTGCCTGTACAGCCGCTTTAACAGCGTGCTTAACAACCCCAACAAAGGGAACAGGTAACATATCACCCGTGTGAGCGGCAACCGAGCTTACCGTACCGCAGGCGGCAACAATAAGCTTTACATTATTTTGAAGAAGAAATTTCTCATCCTGTATGGCATACTTTTCTATTGTTTCACGGCTTCTCGTACCGTAGGGTACACGGCCAGTGTCGCCAAAGTAAACTATATCTTCATTCGGTAACAGCTTTGCAAGCTCTTTAACAACCGTGAGCCCGCCGAGTCCCGAATCAAAAACACCTATAGGGCGTGAATCTGCCATAACCATCCTCCTCATTTACATATACTATAGTATTTTATCACATTATTATAATTAAAGCAACATAAAAATTACTGTTGACAAAGCTTATGTGACGGCATATAATAATAGTGTCTTCAGGGCGGGGTGAAATTCCCCACCGGCGGTATAGCCCGCGAGCCGCATTTGCGGTTGATTTGGTGAAATTCCAAAGCCGACGGTACAGTCCGGATGAAAGAGGACGGGTATATTTTATTTAAATGTAACCGTATTTCCGCCCTGTTTGGGTGGAATTTTTTTCTTTAAGGAGAAACTGTTATGACAAAACGTCACACAATAAAACTTTGTGTAGTGGGTGTTATGAGTGCCCTTGCAACGGTTATTTATATGTTCTTTCCCGAAATCCCGTTGGTACCGGGTGTTGATTATCTTAAAATAGATTTTTCCGATATGCCTGCAGTGCTCAGCGGTATAATGATGGGCCCCGCGGCAGGCATTGCGGTGGAGATTATAAAAAACGCGATTCATCTTTTCCGCACCACCACCGTTGGGATAGGAGAGCTTATGAACATAGGTATAGGCTCAGCAATGATACTTACCGTCTGTCTTTGCAGTAAAAGCTTTTCAAAATGGCTTAAAAAAGATAAACTATCTCCCGCTGTATATTTCACTTCTGCTGCCGCAGGCGTTTTAGCAACCATATTAGCGGGATGGCTGCTTAACGCGGCTCTCACGCCCATTTACTTTTCACTTGTGGGTATTCCAATAACCTGGGCAAGCATTTTTGCGGGAGTTGTGGGTTCGACATTGCTTAATACCGTCAAAGCAGCGCTGAGTCTTTTGCCGTTTTATCCGGTTTATTTTGCTTTAAACCGCGCTTTCGGCAAAATTCGCAGTTGACAAACCGCTTATTTATGATAAAATAATAAAAAAAGAATATGTTCCTTATCAAGAGTGGCGGAGGGACAGGCCCTGTGATGCCCGGCAACCTGTTAT
>JAZRQA010000051.1:0-3630 GCA_045649505.1 Acutalibacteraceae bacterium | reverse complement strand
ATTCTCAAACTGAATAAACCCTGCTGCCTTTGCCTAAAATATGTGTGAAGGGAGCTGAGAGCTTTGTTAGACGTGAAATGCTTTATAGGTAAATACAAGCTTGACAAGGAAAATTTAAAAAAAATAACCGTTAACGATAAGGTTATTAACAAGATTGTAAGCGATGTAAATAACCGCAGTAATTTTAAAATGGAAACGAAAATAAATGGATAAAATAACCGCGCTTTACAGCCGTGTTTCCACCAATCGCCAGGCGGAGGAGGGCTATAGTATTGAGGAACAGGAGGAATCACTTGTTTTTCAGTGCAAAAGTCGCGGTATTACGAACTATAAGCTTTATACCGATGCCGGATTTTCGGGTGGTAGCCTTGACCGTCCTCAAATGCAAACCCTTATTGAGGATGTGAAAAATGGAAAAATTGAAAAGGTAATGGTTAAAAAGCTTGACCGACTTTCCCGCTCCCAGAAGGATACCCTGTATCTGCTTGAGGACGTTTTTAAGGCTAACGGCGTAACACTTATAAGTATAAATGACGGACTTGATACAGGAATTAAAAACGGCCTTGGTGACCTGCTTATAGGTATTCTTTCATCCTTTGCCCAGTACGAGCGTGAAACAATCAAGGACCGTACCCGTACGGGTATGCGTAAGCGTGTAGAAAGTGGACTTTGGATGGGCGGCGGTAGAACACCTTTAGGCTATGATTACGATGCAAAGAAGGGTATTATAGTACCCAATGCCGATGCCGAGCGTGTTCGAAAGGCGTATGCAATGTATCTTGACGGATTTTCTCCTGCAAGAATTGCCGCTGCGCTGCGCTTTTCGGGTGAACGCGTTGTTACGCAGCTGCTAAAACGTAAATCAAACTGCGGATATATTGTATATAACGGAATTGAGTATCGCGGCAACCATGAACCTATTATAAGTGAAGAAACCTATAATAAGGCTATGGAGCTTATGATAAGCAAAAGCATTGACCGCTCAGGTTCCGTATTTTTGCTTACGGGGCTTCTTGTCTGCGGTGTGTGCGGTGCTAAAATGCGGTATCAGAAGTGGGGGAAAAGCGGTTACAGAATATACTGCTACTCTCAGCAAAAAAGCAAACGCTCACTTATAAAGGATGCCTCGTGCAATAACGACCGTTACTTTGCTGATGAGGTTGAACAGGCTGTGCTAAACGAAATTTTTGCACTATCTTATTCCGATGTTAAAAATGCCTCTGAGAAAAATCAAATTTCGGTAACTGACACACTCAATAAACAGTACAACTCTGTTGCTGCCGAGCTAAAAAGCCTTTACCGCCTTTATGCAAAAAATGAGGATGAAATTCTGCTTGAAAGCATAAACGAATTAAAGCAGGAAGCCGAGAAAATAAAAAAAGAAATAACGGCTGAAAAAGAAAAAAAGGCTGTCACCGAAAAAATAAAAAGTGCAAAAAAGCTACTCAAAACTCTGCCCGAAGCGTGGCAGTATATGACCGATAAGGAAAAGCAAACAGCGGTGCGCCGCCTTGTTAATCGTGTAGTACTCACCCACGGTAGTGTTGAAGTTTATTTTAGTCTTGAAGAATATTTATCACATTAAAATTTCGACAATCTATTATCATTCCGATGATAATAGGTGAAATAAGAAGATATTTAAGGGATAATAATTCTATTCGTGTCAGCCGTTCCATTAAGGATACCGCCTACCGCGCAATGCAGGTAAAGGAACGCCTTATAAACAAAAATCAAAGAGAGCCAACCGTTAAGGAAATTGCCGATGAGCTTGGTATCAGCACAAAGGATGTTGTTATAGCCCTTGAAAGCATCAGTGAGCCAATTTCCCTTTATGAGCCCGTATACTCGGGCGGCGGTGATACTATATATGTACTCGACCAGATAGGTGACGATAATGATGATGAAAACTGGTTAGGTGAGATTTCCCTAAAAGAGGCAATTAAAAATTTAAGTGACCGTGAAAAAAAGATTCTCTCCTTGCGCTTTATGCAGGGAAAAACCCAGATGGAGGTTTCAAGCGAGATTGGTATATCCCAGGCGCAGGTATCTCGCCTTGAAAAATGTGCTCTTGAAAAAATAAGAGGTTAACTATATCGTTTTGCAGCATATAATATTAAAGAGGTGATATTATGTGCTGCAAAATTGCCGATTTAAAAAATAAGCAGGTTGTGTGTGTGAGCGACGGCTGTGTACTCGGCTTTGTGAGTGATGTTGAGTTTGATATAGAAAAGGGTTGTCTTACCTCTATAATTATCTATGGAAGACCTAAATTTTTCGGTTTGTTCGGCAGGGAAGACGATATTCGCATTTTATGGAAAGATATAAGCGTTATTGGAAATGAGACGGTGCTTGTTAACTGTGCCGAAATATTTAAAGATAAAAACGCAGGTATATTTAAATTTAATCAGTAAAAAATACATATGCGAGGTCATTAAGACCTCGCATTTTTTTGGAAATTATTATATTTAATGAGCCTATTTACCACGGTTTATACTACATAAACTACATAAAGTAAAAGAGAGAAAGGAAGTGATGAAAATTAAGTTTTTTAAAGGACTTTTTAAAGGTCTAAGCATTACCCTTACCGCGGTATGTATTGTAATTTTCGGTATGCTTTTTTATCTTAATTCTACTGTTGTCAGTGATTATAAAGTGCACTCCGGCGAAAAATTACAGCTTAATACCGGTATACCGATAACCGCAGTATATAATAATGCTGCATTATCGCAGAGTAACCCTATAAGACAGATAGGCTCAAGCTTTAATGTTGACCTGAAAATGTTAGGTATCATTCCCGTATCTACCATACAGGTCGAGGTTGTTGACGATATGCATGTAGCCGTGCTCGGCAATCTTTTCGGTATAAGAATATATACCGATGGTGTAATTGTTGTTGATGTCACCGATGTCGATACTGACAAAGGTAATTTTTCTCCTGCAAAGGCTGCAGGAATCAAAAAAGGCGATGTAATCTTATCAATAGATAATCAAGCTGTATTCTCAAATGAAGATGTAAGTAAAATAATCGGAAATTCTAATGGACGTCAGCTCACATTTAAGGTATGTCGAGATTCAAAACAATTCACCGTAAGCTTCTGCTGCGAAAAATCCGTTGAAACGGGACAGTATAGAGCAGGTCTTTGGGTTCGCGACAGCAGCGCAGGTATTGGCACACTGACCTTTTACAGCCCCTCAAACGGAATAGTCTGCGGCCTTGGTCACGGAATATGCGATTCAGACACGGGCGTGCTGCTCCCGTTAAGCTCAGGTCAACTTGTGGGAGCGAGGCTAATCTCCCTTGAAAAAGGGAAGGCAGGTGTTCCTGGGGAACTCAAGGGGCGCTTCACATCGGATTTAATTGCATCACTGGACACCAATTGCGATGTGGGCGTATACGGGGCCCTTTTATGTGATATAAATGTGTCCGACCTTACTCAGATAGCTTTAAAACAGGAAATTAAAGACGGCGAAGCACAGATTTTGTGCACCGTAGGCGAAGGCGGCCCAACTGCCTATTCCTGTACTGTAAAGCGTAAAAACACGGCGAGTAGCACAGATACGCAAAATCTCATTGTAAAAGTAACAGATGAGCGGCTGCTCAATATTACCGGCGGGATCATACAGGGAATG
>JAZRQA010000050.1:0-13420 GCA_045649505.1 Acutalibacteraceae bacterium | reverse complement strand
AAATAATTTCTTTCTATACTTTCCCCAGAACATAAATGGATTGTTGAAAATACCGCTATTCATACCAACAACACCATCAATTTCCGTATCAATAATTGCTGATGTGCCAATAACCATGCTATCTTCAGACAAATCTCTGTCTTGGCAAGTTTGGGCAACCTGTGCTGTGTATCTCAAATACTCATGATTAAAAGCAATTAAATCATCTATCTGCATAATATCGCAGGAACTCACTTCATCATTCTTATTCTTCACAATCGTATTTACTGCAATTGTGTCATACTGTACAAGTTTATCACCGACCGGAAGTATATAAAATTCTTTTACACTTACAGCCGCTTTTCCAATGCAATAATCCAGAAGCATATTGAACTTCAAATTCTTTTTCTTACTGACTTTTACCAAATTGGTTACATCCAAAGTCTTAAAAAGGGTAACCATCGGATTTGGCGCTTTCATCCAAAGTTCATACGCCATATTTCTTGTTGTATCTTTTGGGTGAATTTCTCTCGCCATAATATCCTCCTAAATTTATTTTCTTGACAGCAGACAGACCGTCTCGACGTGGGTGGTAGCAATGAAATTGCTAACGCACGTTGTCGGGAACATATCTACCTCGGTTGTTGTAGGGAACATGTCAATGCTATAATACATAAAATTTTTATTTATCACCATACATCCACCAATGCAGATAATTCTTCATCACTTTTATTGGTAAAATACTCAATCTCGCCAGATAAGACATTCAACCGTGTAACCATTTTGTTTTGTCCAAAATACACATACTCACCAACTGCCACCATACTATTTGCTGATGAAATTGAAATATTCCATTCATTTTTTATAGTACAATTGCCTGTCTCATCAATTGTAAAAAGAAGTGTGATCTTCTGAAATTTTCTTTCATCTGCATTACACTTTATCTCACGAGTTCCCCCTGCTATGACAATATACTCCGATTCACTTTGAAAACGTCCTGCATATTCGAGACGTGTAAAATCTTCAAAGGTATAATTATCAAACATTGTCAAAGCATTAAGTTCCTCATCTATCCTTACAATCTTGAATTTCCCTAATCCCATATGCATTAAATTAGAAATTGCATATGTATACTCGCCACAATCAAACATATCACAATAATTGCCCTCAAGAAAATAGTCATTTCTTCCATAAATACTATTTACTGTTCTCTCATACTCCGTCATAGGGCCATCATAACCACTTTTCCCAAGCCAACTTACAAATTCACCATTGTTATGATTATTAAAAACTCCAAATTGTGTTTTAAACATTTCCGGTATGTCCGTGTGAATATGATTCTCGTTATATCTCCAAAACACCTCATTACCTTCTTGTTTTACCTCAAGGGGTTCATAGAAATTGATAACTCCATTAATCATATTACTACAATGCGGTTTTTTCGTTTTTTCTAATTTTTGTTTTTTGATATATTCTTTTTTGTAGCCTAGTCCCGAAATGTTCTGCTGTACTATTCTCAATTCTGAAAAAGGATTCCAGTCAGATGTATATCCGATAATTTCTCTCATTTATCTCACCTCTTCATCCAACGCTTTCTTAATCCAAATTGCAACATACATGCACTTTTTCACCATTTATTTGTCTTTTCTCGACAGCAGACAGACCGTCTCCACATGACCAGTTCTTGGAAACAAATCAACCGGCGTGTATTCTTTTAGTTTATAGTCAAACTTTTTAAGCACAGCACAATCTCGTGCAAGAGTTGCAGGGTCACACGAAACATAAACAATTCTTTGCGGAGAAAATTTTTCGGCAACCGTTTTTAATAAGCTCTCTTCGCAACCCTTTCGCGGTGGATCGAGAATTACGACATCAGGGTGAATATTTTCTTTAGATAGTTGTTTTGCAGCTTGAGCGGCATCTGCACAGATAAATCTTGCATTTTCTATATTATTATTTGCTGCATTTAGTTTAGCATCAGCTATAGCCTCAGGAATAATTTCAACACCGATTATACTTTGCGCCTGTTTAGCCATAGAAAGACCTATTGTCCCTGCCCCACAGTATAAATCAAGAATATTTTTCTTTTCAGGCTGAGCATACCTGACTGCTTGTTTATAAAGTATCTCGGTCATATCATGGTTTACCTGATAAAAAGACAATGCACTAATACGCACTTTTACACCGCAAAGAATATCGTTTATATAGCTTTCCCCGTAAAGCGTAACACATTCTTTACCCAAGATAACATTTGTATTGAGTTTATTGATATTAAGCTGAATACTTTTTATGTTTTCGGGATATGCTTTTATAAGTTCTTCCTTGAGTGGTCCAAAGTGAGGAATTGTATCTCCGTTTATTACAAGCACTACCATTATTTCGCCTGTTTTTTCACCTTTACGAAGGTATAAATGCCTAAGTAATCCCATATGTTTTACTTCATCGTAAACACTAACAGAGAATTTTTTTATCCAAGCTGAAACAATTTTTGCAATGGTTGAAAATTCTTCAGGCTGAAGCAGGCAGTTATCACATTCAATTATTCTGTGGCTTCTGTTGGCAAAAAATCCTACATTCCCGTTCTGACTTATTGGAAACTGTGCCTTATTTCGATAAAATGCCTGCGCTTTTGCAGGAATTATTTTTTTTGCGGTAATATCTATTGTTCCAATTCTTTTAATACAATTCTCAACATGGTTATGTTTTAAATTACACTCAGCGGTATAATTTATATGACGATATACGCAACCGCCGCAACGGTTAAAAACAGGACAATCATTTAATATACGGTCCTTTGAAGGAGTTTGAACCGAAACAAGCTTTCCATAGGCATATGTCTTTTTTACCTTAACAATATGGACAAGAGCAGTATCGCCAACAGCGGTCATAGGTACGAACACTGCCAATCCCTCATATCTGCCTACACCGTTGCCATCACTTGTTATATCGGTAATTGAAATTACAATTTCATCGTTTTTTTGCAATAAAATCCCTCACAAAAATTTATATGTTTAATTATACCGCTTATTGATAATTTTTTCAAGATATGCTATACTCATTAAGAAATATTTTTTCGGGAGGTTAATATGAAAAAGCTTCTTACACTTTTTCTTGCCTTTGCAAAGATAGGGGTGCTTACCTTTGGCGGCGGTCTCTCTATGCTGCCGATGTTGCGCAGAGAAATAGTTGAAAAACAAGGCTGGGCTACCGATGATGAGCTTATGGATTATTATGCGGTAGGTCAGTGCACACCCGGAATAATAGCCGTTAACACTGCAACCTTTATCGGCTATAATCAGGCAGGTATTTTAGGCGGAATTATATCAACGTTAGGCGTTGTTTTTCCAAGTGTTGTTATTATATTTTTAATTGCATCTGTTTTGCAGGGCTTTATGGAATATGAAATTGTTGGTCACGCACTTAACGGAATAAGAGCCGTTGTTTGCGTATTACTTGCACACACGGTCATAAGCCTTGCAAAGAAAAGCCTTGTTGATATTTTCTGCATTATTCTTTTTGTAGCAATGTTACCGCTTTTATTCCTCACCAAAATACCTTCTATAATTCTAATTATTTTGTGTGGAATTTTAGGCAATGTATATTGTAAAATAAAGGAGAGAAAAATCAAATGACTTTTTTGCTCCTTTTTTATGAGTTCTTTAAAATAGGACTTTTTGCCATTGGAGGCGGACCCGCAACTATTCCTTTTTTATATGACCTTGCCGAAAGTAACTATGGTTGGTTTAATAAAGCGCAGCTTGCCGACCTTATTGCTGTAAGCGAGAGCACTCCCGGACCTGTTGGAATAAATATGGCAACCTATGCGGGCTATAATGCAGGATATAATATATGGGGCGTTGCAGGTGGATTGTTGGGTGGTATTATTGCAACTCTTGGTCTGATTACACCTTCTCTTATTATAATAATAATTATTGCTAAATTTTTAGAAAACTTTAGTCAAAATAAAATGGTACGTAATACCTTTTATGGTATACGACCCTGCGTTGCAGCACTTGTTGCAGTTGCGGTTTATGGAATATTTGAAATTTCTTTTCTAATAAATGGCTCTTTAAACCTGTTTTTGATTGGAATTGCAGCAATTTGCTTTTCGCTAATGTTTATTAAAAAATCAAAAAATATTCACCCCGTTTTCTGGATACTCGGCGGAGCAGTTTTAGGAATTATATTTAAGCTATAAATTTTTTCTTGACAAAAAACGATATAATTTGTAAAATTAAGATACATCTTATTCCTTTAAAAATCATGTGGCAGGGTAATAACTTTGCCGTTTGAATTGTAAAAATCCCGTTGCTGTTAGCAACGGGATTTTTACAATTCAATTATTCTGCTATAATCTCGCAACCGCCGAATGCGCGGATATTTAAAATATTGCAGCTATCCTGACCGAATACCGCTTCGATCATTGTTTTATATTCATCGAGCCTTTTTTCAGGAATATAGCACTGTATTGTTCCTGCAAAGCCGCCGCCGTGAACACGGCAGGCACCCTCACCTTTAAGGAAACGCTCGGTAAGTGCAAGACCTAAAGATAGACCCTGCTCACTTACATCAGAGTTAGAATAAATATTTTGCAGATACTTGAATGAGGATTCACCCGACTCATTTACAAGGCGTAAAAACTCTGTGAAATCATCGTTTTTAAGGGCAATCTTTTCATCCTCGGCACGCTGATCCTCGCTAAAGAAATGAATAGCTCGAAGTATTGCGCGGTCAGAGTGCTTTTGACGGAGTTCACCAATTCGTGCATAAAACTCAGTAGGATCAACCTCGCGCAGATATTGTTTATCAAATGCATTACTAATATCCTTACACTCAACGGTTATATCCGCATAATCCTGTGTAAGATTAGCGTGATTACCTCCCGTATCTACAACACATAGAACATAGCCGTGCTGCTTTAAATCAAAATCAACACGCTCAACTACAGGGTTAGAGGTATCCTTAAAGTCAATAGCAGTAAATCCACCCATAGCACTTGCGGTTTGGTCAAGCAGTCCGCAAGGTTTACCAAAATGAAGACTTTCCGATTTTTGAGATATTTTTGCAATCTCAACAGGTTCAATCTTCGCATCGTTATACATAAAGTTAAGAATGGTGCCAATAAGCACCTCAAACGCTGCAGATGAGGAAAGACCTGAGCCTTTTAATACGTTGGATGTAGTATAAGCATCAAAACCGCCTATAGCATAACCGCTAATCTTAAAGTATGCGCACATACCGCGAATAAGGGCAATTGCTCTTCCCTTTTCACTCGGTACCGCCTCAAGCTCACTTATATGTATCATATCCATTTCGTAGCCTTCGGATTTGATACGGATAACACCGTCGGTATTAGGAGCTACAATAGCGATAACATCAAGATTAACACTGCCTGCAAGTACCCTACCATGCTGATGGTCGGTATGGTTTCCGCCCACCTCGGTTCTTCCGGGAGCACTGAAAACTCGAATATTTTCTCTATCTCCAAACAGGTCAATAAAGTTATCACAAGCCTTAGCATAACGCGCCTGCGCCGAAACAGTATCACTGTAAAGCGCACTCAGCATTTTATCACATTTGCCTGTAATTATTTTTCTTTTAATTTCGGTAACATTCATTACAAAAACACCTTACGAAATAAGATTTTTAGTATCACGGGCAATAGCAAGCTCTTCATTAGTGGGGATAACATAAACATTAACCTTAGAGTCATCAGTAGAAATCTTGATCTCTTTACCGCGAACAGCATTTGCCTCATCATTGCACTTAATGCCCATATATGCAAGGTTTTCACAAACATAGGCACGAAGGGCGGGATCATTTTCACCTATACCGCCTGTAAAGGCAATGGCATCAACGCCACCCATAGCGGCTATGTACGAACCAACAACCTTGAGAATTTGATAACGCTGCATATCTGTAGCGAGCTTAGCACGCTCGTTTCCTGCTGCAGCTGCGGCGGCGATATCGCGGTTATCATTAGACACACCTGAGACACCGAGCATACCTGATTTTTTATTGCATATGTTGGAGATATCATCAGGGGAAAGATTTTCTTTATTTGCAATAAAGGTTAGCGCAGAAGGATCAAGTGTACCACTGCGGGTACCCATCATAAATCCATCAAGAGGAGTAAAGCCCATAGATGTATCAAAGCACTTACCGTTTTTAATAGCGGTTATGGAACAGCCGTTACCAAGATGACAGGTTATAACGCGCTTTTCGTTACTACCCTCGATAGCAAGGACACGCTGACCTACAAACTGATGTGAAGTACCGTGAGCACCGTATTTACGAACCTTATACTTCTCATAATACTCATAAGGCAGAGCGTACATATAAACCTTCGGCTCCATAGTCTGATGGAATGAGGTATCAAACACAGCAACCTGAGGTATTTCGGTGCCGAATGTTTTTAAACATGCGCGGATAGCAAGAACATGCGCAGGATTATGAAGCGGAGCAAGCTCACCAAGCTCATCAATCTGCTCAAGAACAGTAGGAGTAATTATCTCGGATTTTGAGAAAATACTACCGCCCTGAACTATACGGTGACCGATAGCAGAAATTTCATCAAAGGAATCTATAACCTTAGCCTCGCTCTTGGTCATAGCGTAAACAACACTTTCAAAAGCCTCGCTGTGGGTAGGCATAGGTGTTTCGGCGGTATATTCGCGACCATCTGCCGCTTTGTGTGTGATAGCACCTGTCACACCTATACGCTCACAAAGACCTTTTGCGAGAACACTTTCATCTTCCATATCAATAAGCTGATACTTAAGAGAAGAACTACCTGCATTAACAACAAAAATTTTCATTTTACTTTCCCCTTGCAGAAAAATTTAAAATACAGTATTGAATCAAATATAAATTTATGATAAACTAATACTGCCATACTAAATAATAATACTTTATTTTTATATTTTTTTCAAGTGTTTTGACAAAAAAAGAGGTGTTTTTTTGGATATAAGTGGCATTATAGCCGAGTTTAACCCATTGCATAACGGGCATAAATATTTAATTGACTGTGTAAAAAATGAATCTGACGGCGTAGTCTGTGTTATGAGCGGCAACTTCGTTCAGCGCGGTGATATTGCACTATTATCTAAATTTGACCGCGCAAGGATGGCAATTGAGTCGGGAATTGATGTTTGTATTGAGCTTCCTACCCCTTGGGCTATGGCTACTGCTCAGAACTTTGCGGGCGGTGCGGTCAACATATTGCATCGACTCGGCTTAATAAATAAACTTACATTTGGCAGTGAGAGCGCAGATATTGAGCTTTTAAGGAGAGCGACGTCTCTCACAACCGATAAGAATTTTATGGAAATGATAACATCTCAATTAAAAAACGGTACAACCTTTGCCGCGGCAAGGCAGACCGTAGTAAGCCGTATAGACCCTGATGCTGCTGAAATTTTAAATAGCCCTAATGATATTTTAGGCATTGAATATATCTGCGCAATAAACCGCGAAAAAAGCAATATGGAACCTGTTTGTATCAAAAGGCAGGGTGTGGCACACGATGGCGAGAAGGCACAAGGTAAATTTCTTTCGGCTTCACAAATAAGAAAAATTGTCGCTGAGGAAAATTTTGAAGTTTTAGACCCTTATATGCCTGAGCATTGCTTGCAATTATTAAAAAATGCAAATACTGCCTGCCTTTCGCGAATCGAAACTGATATTTTAGGGAAACTTAGAAGAACCCACCTTCAAACATTAAAAGAATTGCCCGATATCAGCGAGGGTATAGAAAACCGTTTGGCAAATGCCGCAAAAAGCGCGGTTAGCCTTGAGGAAATGTATGCTCTTGTAAAAACTAAAAGATATACTATGTCACGGGTAAGAAGGCTTGTTATGTCGGCCTATCTTGATTTAAAGGCAAATTATACACAGTTGCCTGTTCCATACGCACGTGTGCTTGGCTTTTCAGCAAAAGGCGAGGAAATAATTAGGCAAATGAAAAAAACTTCAGATATTCCGATTATAATGCGTACAGGTGATATTGAAAAACTTGACACTCAAGCAAAATTGATTTTTGAAGCAGAAGCAGGCGCATCTGATCTTTATGCACTGTCACTTAAAAATCCACTGCCCTGCGGCACAGAATATACGCAAAAAATAATTAAAGTATAATGTTTTTATTTGAATAATATTAAATCATCCATTTAAAAAATGTGACATAGACTTTGTTGTTTTTAAAAAGCCGTCCTTACGGACGGCTTTTTATTTTTCTTTTGCAGTTTTATTCATCTGAAGTTGTGCCATAACAAGGGAATAGTATATTCCTTTTTTCTTTATAAGTTCATTATGAGTGCCGATTTCAACAATTTTATGGTCATTTATAACGATAATTCTATCTGCACAGCGAAGAGTTGATAGACGATGGGCTATGGCAAATGTGGTGCGATTTTTACGTAGCCTTTCAAGTGCTTGTTGAACCTGATACTCACTTTCGGTATCAAGCGCGCTGGTTGCCTCATCAAGTATTAAAATTTTGGGGTCATTTAAAATTGCTCTGGCAATAGAGATACGCTGTTTTTCTCCGCCCGACAGCATATGCCCCTTTTCACCGATGTATGTATTATATCCATCAGGCAGGCGGCATATAAATTCATGAGCATTGGCGCTTTTTGCAGCCGATATTATTTGGGCAAGAGTAGCATCAGGCTTTGCAAAACGAATATTATCAAGCACCGTGCCTGCAAATAAAAAGGTATCCTGTAAAACAACACCTATCTGTCGATGATAATCGGCAACATCAATATCCTTTATATTTATACCGTCAATATATATTGCGCCGTCATCTACATCGTAAAGGCGCATTATTAGGTTTATAAGGGTAGATTTTCCGCAGCCCGATGCACCTACCAAACCTATCATTTCACCCGACTTGACATCAAGGCTTATACCGTTTAAAACAGGCTCATAGGAGCGATAACCAAATACAATATTATCAAGTTTGATATTGCCTTTAAATTCAATTTGCTTTGCATTGGATGATGAGGCAATTTCGGGTTCCTCATCAAGGATATCGTAAATACGCTCCATACTTGTAGTCATCATAATTATACGGCGGGGTAAAAAAGACATCCAGCCAAGAGGGCCAAGCAGCATACCCGAATATGCCACAAACTGCATTAGCTGACCCGGCGTCATATTACCTGTTAAAACATCAAGGCCACCGAGATAAACAACTAAATAGGAACCTAAAGACATAATAAGAGACAAAAACGGGAAAAAGGTTGCAAAGAATTTTTCGTTTCTGCGCTGAATTGCGGCAAGTTCCTCGTTCATTTTGGAAAACTGCTCTATTTCAGCTTTCTCTTTTCCGTAGGTTTTAACTATTCTTATGCCCGAAAGCACATCCTGAAGCTTATTTTGTGTGCGGTCATTTTTTCTGCCGTGGCTGTGGTACATACGGCGCACTCTCGGCCAGAAGGTACGGGCAAAAAGAACAATTAAAGGTGCAAATGCAAAAGAAGCAAGCGCAAGCTTCCAATTCATAATAAGCATAAGCACCGCAAGACAGATAAGAAGAATGCTCTGAGTAAACATATTACAAAAGCAATCTGTTATAAACATTTTTACATGGTTTGTGTCCCAGGTGACACGACCAAGAAGCTCACCCTCGCTTCGTCTGTTCATAAAAGAAAGGGATAGCTTTTGCAGGTGATTATTTATCTTTTCACGAAGCGAAAACGAAATTTTAATACCCATTTTACCGCAAAGATATGCGCGAAGCAGATAAACAACGTTTCCTGCAAGCATTACTCCCGCGTACAGGAGAAAAAATATAGTCAGGTCAAAACCGCTAGCCTGCTGAGGCAGAAAATGTTCATCTACAAAATAGCGCAGAACAAACTGAACTCCCAGTTCTAGAACACTGCTGAGCAGCATTAAAGCACTCACAATAACAAGGGTTGCGGTATGAGGCTTGCATATATCAAGCAGCCTTTTAAAATTTCGGTTATCCTTATCGCACTTAGGACATTTTTTTGTTCCCGGCAAAAAACCGCCGCATTTAGGGCAGTATCTTTGACGTTCGTTATTTGTTATTCTTTTTTCATAATTACCCGAAATAAGATAATTTACACCGCGGGCAACACTTGCAATCGCCGATGTACAGTTCATACTGCAGCGAGCAAGCATATACTCCTCCCCGCCCTTTACTATACATAGCACTGCACCGTTTACTTGATTTAAACATTTAACATCGTCGATTTTATCTATCTCAAAGAATTGTAAATCATTATTGCAGCATATTACAAGATGGTTTTTGGTTGCAACTATGTAAGCATTATCGGTATAATTTCCATCGCGGTCAATATCTGTGCGAACACAGTATATTGGTTGCTCGTTTATCTTATTTTTTAGCTTTATTGCAAGCTCCTCGGGCAGCTTAATATTAAGCTCCATCTTTATCTCCTTACAGATACAAATCCAATTTTTTAAGTTCTTTAGGGTTAAGCCTTCCTATATCCTCAATTTCATATCGGTTTTCTGTTGAATCCTTTATTATTACCCTGTTACCGAGTTGAATAACCGATTCTCCTGAACCTGAGGCACTTGAAAAACGGCATTTACCCTTATCGGTAAGAACCGACCAATGAGTATGCCCGTACTGCTCCTTTATAGAATAAATACGCAGAATTTTAGGCATAAAGTAGCGGATTTCAAGTTGTTTATCTATTATAGCCCTTGTATCTTCATCAAAGATTCCAAGGTCTTCGATAATACCTATTTCATCCTGCTTGCCATCAACCTCACGAATTGACAAATACTCATTAGCCGCCGTAAAGGGAAATGTACGGATTATGTTTACTCTTTTATACTCTGCCGTATCAGTTTTAAGTGAAACAAAACCGCCCGGAGTTTCGCTAAAGCTGGAATTTTGAGGTGTTAAAAGGTTAATAGAAAGCAACCTTTTAATTCGCTCATTTTCCTGAGTTAATATATCCTTTTCTTCGTTCATAATCAGTCACCTATTGAGCGCATTGCAAGCGCTTTACTTTGAATTTGCAACAACTTATAATAAGCACCTTTTTTATCGACAAGCTGCGCATGTGTGCCCTGTTCAACAATTTTTCCGTCCTCTAATACAATAAGGAAATCTGCTTCGCGAAGGGTTGAAAGACGATGAGCAATTGAAAGCGTTGTTCGATTTTTAATAAGCTGTTGCAAAGAAATCTGAATTCTTTTTTCGGTTTCGGTGTCCACCGCAGCGGTTGCCTCATCAAGAATAAGAATTTTAGGGTCAGCAAGTATTGCGCGAGCTATTGAAATTCGTTGTCTTTCACCGCCCGACAAGCTTCTTCCGCCCGTCCCCACAATAGTATCATAGCCATCAGGCAGACGGCATATAAAATCGTGCGCACTTGAAGCAACGGCAGCATCAAGCACTGCCTTGCGGTCAGCCGCGGGATTAGCGTAGGCAATATTATCAAATATACTTCCCTTAAAAATATATGTTTCCTGACTTACAAGCGCTATGGTTCTTCGCAGTTCATCAAAAGCCATATCGCGGATATTTACACCATCAAGATAAATATTACCCGTATTCGGGTCATAAAGCCTTGCAATAAGGTTTGCAAGCGTTGATTTGCCTGCACCCGATTTGCCGACAATTCCAAGCATTTGACCAGGCTTTACCTCAAGATCTATATCCTTTAAGACTTCACGGTTTTCTTCGTAACCGAAGGAGACATCTTCAAGCTTTATACCACCCTTAATTCTTTGTAACCTTATCGGCTTATTATTTTCGGTCACATCAGGTTTCGCATCAATTATCTCGAAAATACGCTGAGCCGAGTTCATAGAGCTCGACCACCAACGGAATAGATTTGAAAAGAAATCTACAGGTCCTGAAAGAAGCGAAACATATCCGGTAAAGGTTATGAGTGTGCCGTATGTAAGTGAGGGTTTTAAAAGTCCTACAACAAAGCACGCGCCAAGCGCCCACACAAATACAGAGGACAGCGTTTTAGCAAGATGCCACGCCATAGAAAATTTCGTATCAAAGGTCATTGCACCGAGTTGAGCGTTATACATTGCTTCATTAGCCAAACTGAGTCGATTAGCCTCGCTTTCCTCTCTGCCAAAAGCCTTAATAACCCTTGCGCCTGTAAGATTATCATTTAGCTTCGCACGAAGGTTACGGGTTGTCTGGTGCTGTTTGCTGTTATAATGCCATAAAATGGGTTCAATTTTAAGCGTAATGAGTACAAGCGGCGGCAAAGCAATCATTGCAGCAACGGTTAATATCCAATTGGATTTTAACATTACAATACACGAAAAAATTATAGTAAAAATGTTAGGAAGAATATGCGGAATTCCGTCAATAAATAAATTTGATACCTGTTCGGCATCGTTTGTTATTCTCGTCATCAATCCGCCGGTCTGCTTTCCCGTAAAAAATGACACAGATAAAAGCTGAATTGAGGAGAATACTCTGTTTTTTAGTTTGCATACAACACTTGGAACAATTTTCGAAACAAGTCTGCCTTGAATAATTCCGAATATCTGCTGTAATATTTTAACACCTGCCATCGTTGCGGCAAGTACAAGTAATAAAATCGGCAAATCACTAATATTAAGTGATTTAAGATATATTGATTTTATATTGCCCGTAAGCACCTCATCATACAAAATACTGCCGCTTAGATATGGCCAAAGAGATGTTAACAGTGCACCTAAGATGCAGATAATACAAATAAAAACAATAAGCCAAATATGCGGTTTAAAGTACGAAGCGAGGCGGAAAAACACCCTTCGCTTGTCCATACATTTTGGGCATACCTTACGTTCTCTATTGGGATATGTCTTACCGCACTTAGGACAGGTTTCCTCCCTTATCTCCTCGAAAAGCTTTTCCTCTTTTATTTCCTCGCCATTCAAAAGAGATTTTGCAATATCGTAAATAATATTGAATTTTCGTTTAAAGCCGTTAGTAAAGCCACAAATCCTTCGCGCAGTTTTGTCGATTTCAATACAGAAAACACCGCCAACCACAAGTTCTTCAAGAAATAAATCACTCAAAGTTTCAATGGGAAATTTTTCTGTTTTAAATAGTGAAAAATCTTTTTTAGTTCGAGATTTATTCGAAACCTCACGGTCGAGGGTAATCTCACTAGCAAAGGCGTGGATAATGCAATCATCGCATAAAAGAACAGCATGGTCGCGAAAATTGCAGGTATCATCCATATCAGCCATAGCGAAAACAAGCGGTTTCCCCGTTAGCATATTATTATCTTTTAATAACTTTTCAAATGATTTAGGCATTTTTGAATAGCTTTTCTTTTTTACCACCTGTTTCACCCTCTTTGACTTTATATTTATATAATAATAACATATTAGAGGTTCAATAGCAATATTTTTAACAAAAAAATCACCCCGACAAACTATGTCGGGGTGAAAATTTAATTTTTGCTAAAGATAACAG
>JAZRQA010000049.1:0-10325 GCA_045649505.1 Acutalibacteraceae bacterium | reverse complement strand
GCGGCTGACGGTCCCACATCAATAGTAGTTGCACAGCAGCTCGGCTCTAAATACCTTGGTGCTATAATGGTTGCCGCATACTCGTATATGGCACTTGTTCCCATTATTCAGCCCCCTGTTATAAAGCTGCTCACTACCAAGAAGGAACGCCTTATTCGTATGCCCTACGAACCCAAGCAGGTAAGCAAGCTTACCAAGATACTCTTCCCCATTATCATTACCGCCATTGCAGGTATTGTTGCTCCTGAATCGGTTTATCTTGTTGCATTCCTTATGTTCGGTAACCTTATCAGGGAGTGCGGTGTGCTAAATTCCCTTTCCGAGACCGCGCAGAAGGTTCTTGCAAACCTTATTACCATATTCCTTGGAATAACTGTTGCTTCCAAGATGTATTATGTTGAATTCTTAAAGCCTGAAACCTTGCTTATACTCCTCTTAGGTCTTTTTGCCTTCATCTTTGATACCGCAGGCGGTGTTCTTTTTGCAAAGTTCTTAAACCTGTTCTTAAAGAAGAAAATAAACCCGATGATAGGTGCCGCAGGTATCTCTGCATTCCCGATGTCAGGACGTATCGTTCACAAAATGGGTCTTGCTGAGGATAATCAGAACTTCCTGCTTATGCACTCAACCGCAGTTAATGTATCAGGTCAGATTGCATCGGTTATTGCGGGCGGTATAATCTTAAACTTCTTTGGTTAATCGGAGGTATACAAAATGGATGTTTTTAAAGATTTAATAGCAAATTTTCATCCCGAAAATTTTATTAAATACCTTGGTCATATGGGCAGCGGAATGCTGACTATTGCCATTGTAATGTTTGTAATAATTCTTATGGTTTTAATTCTTAACAAGACAACTGGGAAACAAAAATAGGCTATAATATTTTAAGGGCTGTGCCAAAAGCACAGCCCTTTATTTTTTTAAGTTACTGCAACTACCGCCGCACTGCTTTGAATACGGACACCCCACGCAGGTATTACCGCGTTTTTTGGATTTATACAGATACAGTACAATCCCTGCAATTATTAAAACGACAATCGAAATAATTATAATATTTTCTATCATGGCTATTTCACCGATGCAATTTCCTTAGCCTTTGTACGGCTGATGGAAAGGTTATTTTTAAGTTTTTTTGTGTTGCTGATTAGAACTGCTACTATAACGACTTCCAAAAGAATCACAGCAAACCCGCAAATAGCCGCCACAATATTTAGAGAAGCAGGCGCGGTAATAAGAGTGCCTATAGTATATACAAGGTAAGCAACGGTATATCCTACACCAAGCTGGAGACCTATGCCGCCTAAAAGCCATTTTCTACTCTTCATTTCAGAATTCATAGCACCGATTGCAGCAAAGCAAGGAGGGCTGAAAAGATTAAACATAAGGTAAGCAAGCGCGGCAACCTTAGTGATACCGAACACAGCCGCAACTCCTGCGCCTGAACCCTCAACCATTTGCAGAGACTCGGTATCGATAAGATTAGAAATACCGTAGCAAACCGCCAAGGTTCCAACAACGTTTTCCTTAGCGATAAAGCCTGTAACAGCGGCAGCGGCCATCTGCCAGGCAGAAACACCTATTGGTATCAGCAAAACAGATATGGGGCCTGCAAGTGATGCAAGCATTGATGTGTTCTCGGCACCTTCATTAACCAAGGAAAAGCTCCAATTGAAGGACTGCATAATATACACCACTGCATTACACAGAAGAATAATGGTCCCCGCCTTAACTATGTATGACCAGCCACGGGAGCACATAGACTTTACTGCGCCCCAAATAGTTGGCAGCTTATATTCGGGCAACTCTATAATGAAGTAGGATTTTTTACTATTATAGCCTGTTATTTTGTTTATGAGAAGCGCGCCAAAGAGTATGATAATTATACCCATGAAGTACATAAGGGTGCCCACCCAGGGAGCATCACCGAAAAAGGCGCCTGCAAACAAGGCTATAACGGGAAGCTTTGCGCCGCAAGGCATAAAGGGTGCGAGCATTGCAGTTGCTCTACGCTCACGCTCATCGCGTATAGTGCGGCAAGCCATAACGCCCGGAACGGCACAGCCTGTTCCGATTACAAAGGAGATAACCGACTTGCCCGAAAGACCAACCCTTTTAAAAATGGGGTCAAGCACGACCGAAACACGCGCCATATAGCCGCAATCCTCAAGGAGCGCAATAAGGAAGTACATAACCATAACAAGCGGTAGAAAGCCTACAACAGCACTTACGCCGCCGATAATACCCTCGGTAAGCAGTGCCACAAGGAAATCATTACCGCCTGAGAGAATACTGCCCACCCACTCCTTAAACATATCAATAAGGGTTACAAGTCCGGGTATCTCAACACCGCATAGGGTTACTCCCTGTGCAATCCAGGGGCCAACCCAAGCCTGTGATATTTGGAAAACAAGGAACATAATAACGGCAAAAATCGGAATACCAAGCCATTTTCCGGTCACAACTGCATCTATTTTATCGCTAAAATTTTTATCCTTTGTAAAAATCTTGCGGCGTTCAACCTGACCTACTATAGCGTTGACAAACTCAAAACGCTTGCGGTCGGCCGCTTCTACTGCCTTTTTGTTAGTTAAATCAACATAGCCCTGACTGTAGGGTGCCTTTTGAGCCTTACCTATTTGAGCAACCGCCGCCTCAACCAGTGACTTTAAGCCATCAGCCGAGGGTGATACAGTTCTTACAACAGGACAACCAAGCAGTTTAGAAAGAGACAAAGTATCAATTTGGGTTTCCTTTTTTTTATTTATATCGCTCTTGTTAAGAGCAACAACAACAGGTATGCCGAGTTCTAAAAGCTGTGTCGTAAAGAAAAGACTGCGGCTTAAATTAGTAGCATCCACAATATTTATTATAACATCGGCAGCTTCTTTTTTTACAAAGGTGCTTGTTATACTTTCTTCACTTGTAAAAGGTGACATTGAGTATGCTCCCGGAAGATCAATAACGGTTATCTGCTCCCCTTGCAAACAATAAGCCTTCTTTATGAGATGCTCCTTTTTATCTACAGTAACGCCTGCCCAGTTGCCAACCTTTTCATGGCTGCCTGTAAGAGCATTATACATTGTGGTTTTGCCTGAGTTTGGATTTCCCGCAAGCGCAATTCTCATAATGAATTCCTCATCTTTCTATCAAAAATCCTTCAAAAAAGAAATAAATTTAAGGTTGGTTAGTTGCCGCTAACTCTGTGTCAAAAAAACAATCGACAGACTGTTTTTGCAATTAAACAATAATTGCCTCGGCTAACCGGTTGTCGATGTTATATCTTGCATCCTTAATAGATACCGTACAACTGCTTTTTAATCGGGAAACTACCGTAATTGTTTCGCCACTATAGCAACCAAGTGAAAACAAAAAGGAGTTCAACTCCTCATCAGCGATATTTACCTCTTTAATCGTATATTGCCTTCCCTCTTGCGCTTCCCTTAAAGTCATATATATCACCTAAAATGCGTTATAATAAACAAAATGTATGAAGTTAGCCTCCGCTAACCTCATACATTATACCACACTGACAAAATTTGTCAAGCACCTTTTTGATAAATTTTTAACTTTTGTAATACTACTCAAACAGCGGTGTAGAGAAATATCTTTCGGCGGTGTCGGGTAAAACGGTTACAACACGCTTTCCCTTGCCAAGCTTTCTTGCAAGCTTTAACGCTGCCGCGACATTGGTACCGCTGCTTATACCGCACATTATACCTTCCTTTGAGGCAAGATCCTTTGCAGTTTGTAAGGCTTCGTTATCATTTATAATGCATACATCATCATAAATTTCGCAGTTAAGTATTGCGGGAATAATACCGTCGCCTATACCCATTTGAATATGAGTGCCTATTGAGCCTCCCGAAAGTATTGCGGCATTTTCAGGCTCTACCGCCCATATAGTCATATCGGGGTTTTGCGCCTTCAGGGTTTCCCCTATTCCCGTTATAGTGCCGCCTGTACCTATACCTGAGCAAAATCCGTGAATAGGGCCGTTTACCTGACTTAGAATTTCTGCGCCTGTGGCACTACGCTGTATCTGCGGGTTGGCAGGATTTTCAAACTGCTGTGGAACAAACACATTTGGGTCTTCCTCACGCATTTTAATTGCAAGGTTAAGGCACTCCTCAATACAAAGACCTATATTACCGTTATCGTGGACAAGGATAACCTCTGCACCGTAATGTCTAACAAGTTTTCTGCGTTCCTCACTTACAGAGTCGGGCATTATTATCTTAACCTTAATACCCATTACCGCGCCCACAAGTGCAAGACCTATGCCTTGGTTACCGCTCGTAGGTTCAACTATGACGGTATCCTTATGTATAATTCCTCTTTTTTGCGCATCAAGAATCATATTGAGTGCGGTTCTGGTTTTTATAGAGCCGCCTACATTAAGTCCTTCAAACTTAACAAGTATCTCGGCGTCCTCAGGTCCTGTCATATTATTAAGACGAATCATAGGCGTATTGCCGATAGCATCTAAAACACAATTACAAATCATAACTTCATCCCTTAAAAATAGTACCCATTTATTATACGATAATTTCTATTTATTGGCAACACTTTTTTATAAGTTGTTTTTTAAAGGTAATAAGAAATCTTTTGTATACAATAGTATAAAAAATCAGACATCCGAACGAATGTCTGATTTTTTTAATTTTTTATATTTTCTTAATATAAAGCTTAATATTTTGACCGTTTTCGGTTTGCACCTCTACGGTGGCATCAGGAGCATCAATCTCACCGAGTTTGCTCATGGTTTCACTGCAGATATATTCTGCCCACTCATTGGGGAACAAATCCGAATCAGAGCAGATAAGAATTTCATCCATTATCTCGCAACCGATTTTTTTACGGGTGTCCTGAATATTACGCACTATTTCACGCGCAAGGCCCTCTGCGCGAAGCTCGTCGGTTATTGTCAGGTCAAGGGATACGACAATTCCGTTCTGACTGGCAACAAACAGGCCCTCCTTTGCGATATAGGTTACAAGAATAATACTCTTATCAAAGGTCTCCTCGAAACCGTTTATTTCAAGTATAGCATCTTCTCCCTCAATTCGATATTTATTTGACTTAATAGCCTTAATAATATCGGAAATACGAGTGGAGTAACGATTGCGTATCTCGTTGAAATTGGGGTCGTATTTAACGGTTGCAATATTGCTTGCTTCCTCAATAAGTTCAACGCGCTTAACATTCAGCTCTTCTGCAATTACATCGGTAAATTCCGCAATGCTCGCAAGTCGGCTCGTGTCGGATATTGCAAGTTTGAGCTCACTTAAGGGCTGACGGTTCTTCACACGGTTTTTATTACGAATAGAACGGGCGAGTGTGATAACCTCCTGCACAAGGTCAATATTTTTAACGAGTTCTTCATTTTTGAATGTATTTGGAATATCGGGCCACGAAGCCAAATGCACAGAATAATCTTCGGTAAACAGCTTATAAATTTTCTCTGCAATTATCGGGGCTACCGGTGCAAAAAGCTTAGCGGTGTTGACAAGAACATAATATAAGGTATCGTATGCCTGTTTCTTATCCTCGGTAAGTCCCGTTGCCCAGAATCTTCTTCTTGAACGGCGGATGTACCAGTTCGTAATACCGTCAACCAATGAAAGCATATGCTCAATATAATGGTTAATCTGATAATTATCCATATTTTCGCTGATGGCCTTTTCGGTCTGATACAGTTTAGCAAGCACCCACTTATCAAGCTGATTGTTACTGTCGGGTATAACATCGCACAACGGACGGTAATCATCAATATTTGCATAGGAAATAAAGAAGTTGCAGGCATTCCAGAACGGGAGTATCAATTGCTGATACGCGTCCATAATTCCGTCGTCATCAAACATTAGGTCACCTATGAGCATTGCGTTGGTCTGATACAAATATAGACGCAGCGCATCTGTGCCGTATTTGCGCATCAATTCCATAGGATCGGTATAGTTCTTTGAAGATTTAGAAAGCTTTTTGCCGTCCTTAGCAAGAATAGTTCCGTGAACAACACAGTTCTGGAAGGCGGGACGGTCAAACAGAGCTACTGCAAGAACGTGCAGATAATAGAACCAGCAACGAATCTGACCTGTGTATTCTACAATAAAATCACAAGGGAAATGGCTGTCAAACCACTCTTTGTTTTCAAAGGGATAATGCTTTTGCGCAAAGGGAACGCTTCCGCTTTCAAACCAACAGTCAAGCACCTCGGGAATACGGCGCATAGTACCGCCACAAACGGGACAGGTGTAGGTTACCTCGTCCATAAACTGTCTGTGCAGGTCGGTGAGTTTGATGCCGGATTTGTTATATATTTCCTCAACGCTACCGAGAACCTCTTCGTGATTACAACCCTCGTGGTCGCATTTCCAAATGGGAATAGGAGTACTCCAATAGCGGTTACGGGATATGTTCCAGTCACGCGCACCCTCGAGCCAGTTGCCGAAGCGACCGTGCTTAACAGTTTCGGGAATCCAGTTTATCTGCTCGTTAAGCTCGATAAGGCGGTCCTTAATCTTGCCGATATCAAAATAATAGGCATCCATTGCCTTATAGATAAGCGGACGCTTACAACGCCAGCAATGGGGATAGTTATGCTCTATAGTACCGTCAGCAACGGCTTTAGAATTTTCATACAGGAAGCGAATAACTATCGGGTTCATCTCGATTACATTCTTTTCGCCCTGCAACGGGAAAAAGTCGGTAATCTCCTCGGTAAAGCGGCCTTTGGAATCCACAGGATTAACGAGCGGAATGCGGTTGTTTTTGCAGGTCCAATAGTCATCCTCACCGAATGCAGGTGCGGTATGAACAATACCTACACCCTCTTCAGAGCCGACATAATCAGCAGTCACGACGGTAAACGCCGCACTGTTTGTCTCCTTTTTATCGGCAAAATACGGGAAGAGAGGCTCATACGATTTACCGACAAGCTCAGTGCCCACACATTCCTTTATTATCTTAGGCTCTTTGCCGAAAACCTTTTCAAAGTTAGCAAGAGTCTCTTTACCTGCAACAAAAATTTCGTCACCAACCTCGACATAAGCGTAGGTCAGGGTTGCGCCAACAGCAAGGCACATATTTGAAGGCAAGGTCCACGGAGTCGTCGTCCAGGCAAGTAGATATACAGGCTTACCTTCTAAAACATCATCGGTCTTAAACTTTACAACTATCCAGCGGTCCTGACGCGGACGTGTAGAATCGGACTCGCGTGTATCGGAAATGGAAAGTGAGGTTTCGCAGTGGGTACAGTAAGGGGTTACTCGGTAATCCTTATAGATAAGTCCCTTATCGTAGCAGGTTTTGAATGCCCACATAACGCTTTCCATAAAGGAAGGATTCATTGTTTTATAGGCGTTATCATAATCAACCCAGCGAGCCATTTGCTCAATATATTCACGCCAGGATTCATTATTGTTTGAAACAATTTCAAAACACTTTTCATTGAATTTATCGATACCGATAGAATCCTCTATTTCGTTTTTGTCGGTAATTCCCATTAAGGACTCAGCCTGATTTTCAATAGGAAGACCGTGGCAATCCCAGCCCCATACTCTGGGTACGCTGAAGCCCTTCATTGTCCAGTAGCGGGCAATCATATCCTTAATGAAAGATACAAGTACCGTTCCGTGGTGGGGCTTACCTGTGGGGAAAGGAGGTCCGTCATAAAAGACAACCTCTTTTTCTTCATTCTTGGCAACAGATTTTTCAAAAATCTTGTCTTTTTTCCAAAAATTACTTACCTCTTCATGTATTTCAGAGAAGCAAGGCTTTGAAGATAACTCATTGTATTTCATAAGTTAAGCACTCCCATGCATAATCATATATAATCAAGCATTATTATATCGCATACAGGCGGCTTTGTCAATCAAAAAGAGCGTATTTAGGGGTGCAAAAAATGTTTATAAATCAATGCAAAGAAAAAATACTAGGCTTAAGCCTTGATGACGTACAGTTCGCAAAGCGAACTGATTACACACTCGCTAAATCGAGATTATATACCAATCCTTCGGATTGGATAAAAATAAAAGGACTGTAAAAAACAGTCCCTTAATTTTTTGGTATTTTGAACTTAATGACACGAATAAAATGTGCCTGAAAATCAAGTTTTTCTAAATTATAATACTCTTTCTGAAATCATTTTACAAATTGCAGAAACATTAGCAGTTTTAACAAATTCAAACTTTACCTTACCAAGTCCTGAAAACCAAAGTTCTAACTCACTATCTAAATCAAAAACTCCAGCTGTTTCTACTGAAAATGCTTGTATTTTGCTGTATGGTAAAGAAGTAAAATCTTTTTTTGTACCGGTAAGCCCTTGTACATTTATTGCAATTATCCTTTTGTTTGTAAATACAACGCCATCACGAATGCCTTTAAAGGTAGATAAAATGTTTTCTCCATCTGCAAATGTAGCGGAAATTGCAGAAGCATATGTAGAATTATCTACTGCCTTTAATTTAAAATAACTTGCATTTTTAAAATCAATCATTATGATTTCCTCCTTTTCAATATAATCTCATTTTATCTTGCTTTATGCTACTTGTCAATATTATTTAATATTTTATCCTATAATATTATTGAGGTGAAAATAATGAAACCCTTAAAAGAAAAGTCCGAATATGATGACCGTTCCCTTTCGCAATATATAAACCTAATATTGAAGCAACATATGAATAATATTGAAAACAAAAAATAAAAGCCGTGAAATTCACGGCTTAATTTTTATTTATACTTTCTATTTTTGGAGCATTACTAATTAGCATTGTCAATAAAATCAATGTGTAAAACACGCCCAACATTGACTGAACAAAAGAAAGGCCGCTTAAGTTAACCGATATTTCAATAATTGCATCCGTATTATAGGTAATAAATGCATATGCACTTGATTTTAGCATTGATATATACGAAGCGGTAAGGTCTATTTTACTAAGTCGTGCGAAAGAAAAGTATAATGCCACAAAATGATTTGCAATTTCAACAACATTAGCATAATGTTGCATGAAGTGCAACATCGTTGGGCAAATGCCCACATCGTTTGTACGAAGCTGGGCACTGTTTGCCGTAAGGTAACCTCGTTTTGTGTCCACCAAAGCAGAATGATGTTATCCTACGGATAAATGATGTTGCGAGTAAACTCGCAAACGATATTGTGTCCTGCGGACACAAACACAAAAAGAAAGACACGATATTCATCGTGTCTTTCTTTTTGGTGCCGCTGACCGGACTTGAACCGGTACGTTGTCGCCAACGAGGGATTTTAAGTCCCTTGTGTCTGCCTATTCCACCACAGCGGCGGGCGTATAAAATATAATAATATAAATATTGACTTATGTCAAGCGAAATTTACTTTTTTAATAAAATTCGAAAGGTTTTTGGTTATGAAAAAGTTATATTCTCTCATTTGCACACTTATAGTGTTCTCTTTGTTATTGACGGGCTGCAAGGGCAAAATGAATACCCTTCTTTACAACTACAGCAATCTTGAAAAATATGTAGAGCTTGGAAAATACAAGGACATAACGGTTGACTCTTCTTCAAAAGAGTTTAAAGAATACCTTGACCTGCTTGTCCGTGAAGATTTATCAGCCTTAAATCTTCTTGAAACACGCGAATTGACAAACCAAGACAAGGTTGAAAACGGCGATACCGTTGTTATTGATTTTGTTGGTAAAATGGACGGCAAAACTTTTGAGGGCGGCTCTGCTGAAGGTTATGAGCTTACCATCGGCTCAGGCTCAATGATTGACGGCTTTGAAAGTGGCATTGTCGGTGCTTCTCTTAACAAAAAAATCACCATCAACATCAAATTCCCCGACCCCTACCCCAACAATGAAGATTTGAGCGGCAAGCCTGTTTCTTTTGATATTACCGTAAAAAGCGGCACACGTCAGGCAATACCTGAAATCACCTTAAGCGTTGCAAAGAAATTGGGCTTTGAAACAGCAAAAAAATATAACGACGATGTAAAGATGCGCGCTTTTAAGGATTATCTTTGCGATATGATTATAGAGTCAAGCAAAACCAAAACATACCCCGAAACAGAGATGGACTTTTTGCTTGAAGAAACAACCGAGTATTACGAGCAGATGTGTGAGCAATACGGCATGACCTTTGACGACTTTTTGAAAAATCAGTCAATGACTAAGTCGGAGGCCAAGCGGTCTTAGGAAGACAAGCTTTATAGTCAACTCCTTGGCTCACAGAACGACATGGCTACGATCCGACTTGGACTTTTTGCTTGAAGAAACAACCGAGTATTACGAGCAGATGTGTGAGCAATACGGCATGACCTTTGACGACTTTTTGAAAAATCAGTCAAT